>VAZG01000437.1 GCA_005885285.1 Alphaproteobacteria bacterium
CATGATGAGCTGCACGCCGCCGATCGTCATCAGGCCGACCACCAGCGACGGATAGCCGGGAACCTGCTTTCCGGTGGTCCAGACCTCCCACACGATCGAAAGACCGAACAGGAAGGCGACCGACGCGAGCAGCACGCCGAGCAGGCTCGCAAAGCGCAGTGGCGCGACCGAGAAGGACGTCAGCCCTTCGATCGAAAGTCCGAGCAGCCGGCCGGCGTTGAAGGTGGTCACGCCATGAGTGCGCGGCGCGGGCTCGTAGTCGACCCGGACCTGACGGAAGCCGATCCAGCTTGCCAGTCCCTTGAAGAAGCGGTTGCGCTCCGGAAGCTGCCTTAACGCGGCTGCCGCGCGCGGCGACAGCAGGCGGAAATCGCCGGCATCCTCGGGGATCTTCTGCCGCGCGCCCCAATTGATCACGGCGTAGAAGCCATGCACCGCGAGGCGGCGCAGAAAGGATTCGTTTTCGCGATGCGCTTTCGCGGTATAGACGACATCATAGCCGCCATCGACCCAGTGACCGACCAGTTGTTCGACCAGGGCCGGCGGATGCTGGCCGTCGCCGTCCATGAACAGCACGGCGCCCCGCCTTGCATGGTCCAGCCCCGCCATCAGGGCCGCTTCCTTGCCGAAATTGCGCGACAGCGACACCACTTGCACGTCGAGCGTATCCGCTGCGAGGCCATTGGCAATTGCGAGCGTCGCATCGGTGCTGCCGTCGTCGACATAGACGACCTCGCAGGGAAGGCCGTAGCGCCGCCGGAGCACGCTCGCCAGATCCCTGATCCGCTGATGCAGAGCCGTGAGCCCCGCCGCCTCGTTATAAACCGGAATGACGATCGATAGTCCCTGCGCCGCGGCCGTGGCCGCGGTGGTCGTCAGACTGGAGACATCCGTACCGAGCTTCATCGATCAGGTTCCAACCTTTCCTCACGGGCAACATATGGCAATCATGGCGCCTTGTCGCCACGATTGCCGCGAGTCTTACGGTCGCAAGAAAGCCTCGAGCTTGGCAAACATCGGGTTTTCGCGGGCGAGCACGTAGTCGAGCGAGGCCACCGACACCGTGTCGGCGCCATGCGCGCGCAGGAAGCTGCCGAGCGCGTAAAGCTGCGAGGGCGGGCAGTGCAACGTGACCATGCCCGAGGAGGTCGGTCCGCCGAACGGCGATACCACGCCGAAGCGGTTGTGCGCTTCGCTCAGCAACGCATCGTTGCAGCCGGCAAAGCGGGTGCGGACTTCGCGATATTTGCTGGCGCGGGCGCGCGCGGCGATGTGGTCGAGGATGACACTCGCGGCTTCGCGCGCCTCATTCGACCAGTCGGCGTCGCGCGCGGCCACCAGATTGGCCTGGCTGCGCAGGATCACGCCGTCATCGAGCACCTTCAAGCCGTTGGCGGCGAGCGTCGCACCGGTCGTTGTGATATCGACGATCATCTCGGCGGTACCGACCGCAGGTGCACCCTCGGTCGCACCGGCGCTCTCGATGATGCGGTAGTCGACGACGCCGTGGGAGGCGAAGAATGATCGGGTCAGATTGATGTATTTGGTCGCGACCCGCATCCGCCGGTTGTGTTGTTCGCGGAAGCCGGAGGCGACGTCGTCGAGGTCGGCCATGGTGCGGACGTCGATCCATGCCTGCGGCACCGCCACCACGACATTGGCGCTGCCGAAGCCGAGACTGTCGATCAACAGCACGCGCTTGTCGGCGTCCGCAATGCTCTCGCGTACCAGGTCCTCGCCAGTGACGCCAAGATGCACCGCGCCGCGGGCCAATTGCGAGGCGATCTCGCTTGCCGATAGATAGGCGATCTCGACATGGTCGAGCCCGGTGATGGTGCCGCGATAGTCACGCGCGCCGCGCGGCTTCGCCAGCGCAAGTCCTGCGCGCGTGAAGAAGGCTTCGGCATTCTCCTGCAGGCGGCCCTTCGAGGGGACCGCGAGAACAAAGGGCGCGCTCATGCTGCGCCCCCGCTTTTGCCGGCCGCACCCGGCCTGCGGCCGATTTCGATAAGGGTTTCGACCCAGACCGAAAACCCGACGGCGGGGATCGGCGTGCGCGAACCGAGCTGGGTCATCAATCCGTCGTAGCGTCCGCCGGCGACCAGGGGTTCGACGCCATCGCCCTTATTGTGCAGTTCGAATTCAAAGCCGGTGTAGTAATCCAGCCCGCGTCCGAACGAGGTGGAAAAGCGCGTGCTCTTGATATCGATGCCGCGCGCGGCCATGAAGCCGACGCGGCTTTCAAATTCGTCGATGGCGGCAGTGATGTTGAGCCTGGTGTCGGTGGCGAGCGCGCGCAGTTGCGCCACCGAAGCGTCAGGATCGCCCGTGATCGCGAGAAAGCGCTTGATGATGGCGAGCGCATCGCGCGGCAGCGCGCCGCCCTTCAAGGTCGACTGTTCCAGGAAGCGATCGGCGATTTCGGCGACCGTGCGCCCGCCGACATTGGTGGCGCCTGCAATCGACATCAAGTCGGTCACGAGCGCGAGCGCGGCCTTGCGGTCGGAGCCGGCCAGCGCCGCGAGCACGCCTTCATATTCGTTACGTCCGGGCGCGGTTGCGAGCGTCAGTCGCTCGATGTCCTGGATCAGGCTGACCTTGCGGTTGAAATCCTTGACCAGCCGCCGCCGCCAGACCGGATAGAGCCCAAGCGCGTCAATCAGGGCGTTGAACAACGCGACGTCGCCGGTGCGGATTTCAACGCTGCTCAGTCCGAACGCGGCCGTGGCTTCCAGCGCCAGCGCGAGCATCTCGGCATCGGCCGCCGCGCGATCTGGCCTTCCGAAGGATTCGATGCCGGCCTGCAGGAACTCGCTTCCTCGGCCGCCGCGATAGCGGAACACCGGCCCGAGATAGCTGAACCCCGTCGGCTGACCGGCACGGCCGGACGCCAGATAGTCCCGCGCCACCGGAATGGTGAGGTCGGGACGTAGGCACAGCTCTTCGCCGGTAGGATCGGTTGTCAGGTAAAGGCTTTTACGGATGTCCTCGCCCGAAAGGTCGAGGAACGGATCGGCCGGCTGGATGATCGCGGGCTCGGCCCTTCGGTAGCCGGCCTGCGCAAACGACAACAGCAGCGCGTCCGCCCAGGCGGCGGTTCCGGTCGCATTGTTGGCGGCGGCGGTGGTCATTTCGTATCCAAATGCCCGAAAATGGGTTCCATCAGCGATTTGGCGCTGGCCTTAGCACGGCTGGCACGGCGTTTCGACAGGGATCGGGCAAGTGTCTTAACGACCTGCCCAGCCGTTTACCTATCCCGTTTTACTTATCTTTGGGCATTACCGGACCAGTCACCGATCGCCGCCTGCACCAGGGCCAGGGCCGCCACGCCTGCGGTATCGGCTCGCAGGACCCGCGGTCCCAGCGAAAGCGTCAAAATCGCGGGCTGCCGCTTGAGGACCGCGCGTTCTTCCTCGGCAAATCCGCCTTCGGGGCCGATCAGGACATCTATTCCATGCGAGGGGTTGAGCCCGCACTTGAGCGCATCCAACGGATTTGCGACTTCCGCTGCCTCGTCGCAGAAGACAAGCAGGCGTTGGGAGGCGCGCTTGTTGAGGAAACCTTCGAGCGGCTGCGGTTCGGCGACCTTCGCGATGCTCAGGATGCCGCACTGCTCCGCCGCCTCGATGACATTGGCGCGCATCCGTTCGGTGTTGACGCGCGCCACTTGCGTGAAGCGGGTCAGAACCGGCTGCAGCGAAGCCGCGCCCATTTCGACCGCCTTCTGCACCATGTAATCGAGTCGGGCGTGCTTTAAGGGCGCAAAGACGTAAGCGAGGTCCGGCAGATGGTCCTGCGGCCGCGTCTGCGAGCGAATCGCGAGCGCGTCCGGCCGTTTGCGGCCAGAGATTTGCGCCTGCCACTCGCCGTCGCGCCCGTTGAAGACCAGGATGGTGTCGCCACCCGACAGACGGAGCACGTTGCCGAGATAATTGCTCTGGTCGCGCATGAGCGTGACCGTCTCTCCCGCGCGCAAGGAGGCATCGACGAACAGCCGGGGCGCGCGAAAGTCGAATTGCGGCATGCTGTGATTTCCATTTGGGTAGCCTGACCGATCACTTTTAGCCTAAAGGGCTCGATTCATGGGGTAATTATCGGCGGCATACGGTCCTGTGCCGCGCTGTTGCCAAAATCCCCGGGTTGTTAAGCCCCGGCAGCAATCGTAAAACGCAGCAAAGCGAAAATTGCGCGTCGCGTTGCGAAGATGTGGGGACCGTTAGACCTCGCCGGAGAAAACCACCTTGATGATCCGCCGCCTGATTGTACCGCTGACGCTGGCTATAGTTACCGGCTCGGCGGGACTCGCTAACGCCCAAGGCGCATTTCCGGCGCCGCTGCCCGGCCGAGCCGTCCAGCCGAACGATCCGGCATTTCCACCGGTGAACGGAGCTGCGCCTGCCGTATCGCTCGGAGCGCCGCCCGCCGCTGCTTCCCCGTTTCCGAGCGCTGGCGCTGCGCCGGTCACTGGCACGCAGTTCGAGCGCCCGCCCGCCGGAGCGGCGCCGCAGGCGGGAGGCGCCCAGGATGCCTGCATGAAGGCATTTATTCCGCTACGCGAAGAAGCCGAGAAGCGTGGCAAGCTAATCAAGGCCGCCAGCGACCGGCACGCACCGCCGGCGGAAGCGTGCAAGCTGCTGGCAAATTTCGGCCAGGCCGAACTCAAGATGATCAAATATATCGAGACCAATTCCGCGAAATGCGGAATCCCGCCGCAGGTTGGCGACCAACTGAAAGGCGGTCACAAGAACACCGAGGCCATGCAGAAGAAAGTCTGCGACATCGCGCAACAGGCGCAAACGAGAGGGCCGGCTGGTCCGAGCCTGAGCGAGGTGCTGGGCTCATCGGCGGCGCTGCCGGAAGCGACGCCGACCAAGAAGGGCGGCAGCACCTTCGATACGCTGAACGGCAACGTGCTCGCGCGATGATCGATTTCAAATGAGCGACGCGGCCCCCCGTGTTGCGGATGCGACCGGCAACTGGGTCGATACCCGTGCGCCGTCGTGGTCGCGGCCGTACCTGCGGCTTTCCCGTCTCGACCGGCCGATCGGATCCTGGCTGCTCCTGATGCCGTGCTGGTGGTCGCTCGCGCTCGCCGCCGGCATCACGCACGACCTTGACCGATTGCCGCTCGACGTCGCGCTGTTCTTCATCGGCGCGTTTGTCATGCGCGGTGCGGGCTGCACCTGGAACGACATCACCGACCGCGATCTCGATGCCATGGTGGAGCGGACACGATCGCGGCCGATTCCCGCTGGACAGGTGAGCGTGCCGCAGGCTTCTGCTTTCCTGGTTGCACAAGCGCTGGTCGGCCTTGCGGTGCTGCTGCAATTCAACCGCTTCGCGATCATGACCGGCATTGCCTCGCTCGTCATCGTCGCGGTCTATCCGTTCATGAAGCGGATCACCTGGTGGCCGCAGATCGTGCTCGGCCTGGCGTTTTCGTGGGGCGCGCTGATGGGTTTTGCCGTCACCTTTGCCCGGATCGATCTGACGGCACTGGTGCTCTATGCCGGCTCGATTGCCTGGGTGATCGGCTACGACACCATCTATGCGCACCAGGATGCCGAGGACGATGCGCTGATCGGGATCAAATCGACCGCACGCCTGTTTGGTGACCGGACTTACCAGGCGCTGATCGTGTTTTACGGACTGGCCGTCATTTTGATCGGCGTAGCGCTTACGCTGGCTGGAGTGCTCTGGCCCGCATGGGTCGGGCTTGCCGCGTTCGCCGCGCATCTTGGTTGGCAAATCGCCCGCCTTGACGTAGGCGTTCCCGCACTATGCCTGCGCGTCTTCAAATCCAACCGCGACGCCGGGCTGTTGTTGTTCGCGGGGCTGCTCGTCGACGCCGTGATGAGGACCGCTTAGTCGCGCGCGATGATCTCGCGCTCGCTGCGGTGAATACTCGCTGGACCGAGCAGATCGCCGACGCGCCGCCGCACCAGGAATTTCGGCCGCCGCGCGCGGATCGCATTGCGACGCCGCCGCCGCGGCGCGGGCTCGCGCGTGCCGTTTTCCGGCAACAGCGGAAGGCCGAAAACGTCGCTCCACATCTGCCAGGCAGTTGCGATCTCGTCGGTGTCGCAACTCACGCAGAGCGGAATTGTCAGCGACGGATCGCGATGAACCAGCACCAGCATCTGGGCATCATCGGTGCCGCGAAGCGCGACGCCTTTGAAATCGCTGACGCGAACCTTGACGGCCATCCGGATGCCGTGGACCGCGCGGCGCAGCACGATGCGTTCGCGATGAAGTTCGATCTGGCGCACGCCGCCATCCGCACGGGTGTCGTGCGCGTTGAAGCTGACGGGCAAGGAAAGAGGGTCGAGCCGCAATGCGCGGCTCGACCCGGCGGGATTGATCCCGCTTGCTATTTGACGCCTCACGGCTTTGTCTCCCCGCCGGGATTATGTTCCCGGTCGATACGCGAGACCTTAGCCAGGCCGTGTCCGTTTCGGCTTAAAAAGGCTGGTTAATCCGAGGTCACTGGGCGCCCATCGCTGTGCATGATTGACAAGACCTTGGTCCGCATGATTGACGAGACCTTGCGCGAGAGCTGAGATTCTTACGCTTTGACGGCGCGAAAGTGCTTGAAGTCCGCGTCAATCGGGCACATCTGGTTAGTTTGCTGGATTGCCTCCGCAGCTTCTTCAATGTCAGGGATTTCATTCGTGATCTCTTCACCATCAAGCCTATCGTCGCTTTCCGGCAACTCCGCCAACTCCGACCTATTCGATCAATCGGCCCTGAGTACGCTGGCCCAGCGCCTGGTCGAGGCGGCAAAGCGCGCTGGCGCCGATGCCGCCGACGCGGTCGCGGTCCGCGGCATTTCGCAAGGCGTTGAAGTGCGCGATGGGCGGGTCGAGGAATCCGAACGCTCTGAGGGCGACGATGTCGGCTTGAGGGTACTGGTGGGAAAGCGCCAGGCGGTGGTCTCGACCAACGACGTGAGCGGCGACGGTGTGGCGCGGCTCGCCGAGCGCGCGGTCGCCATGGCCCGCGTCGCACCCGATGATAAATATGTCGGCCTTGCCGATCCGTCGCTGTTGGCGCGCGAGTTTCCCGATCTTGATCTGCTCGATCCCAAGATACCCTCGACGGCAGAACTCGAGCGCCGCGCCTATGAGGCGGAAGCAGCTGCGCTTGCCGTCAAGGGCGTCACCAAGTCCGGCGGCGCGTCGGCCTCGGCAGGCATCGGCGGCATGGTGCTGGTCACAAGCGACGGCTTCCACGGCTCCTACCTGCGCTCGAGCCAGGGCATCTCGATGACCGCGATATCGGGCGACGGCACCGGCATGGAGCGCGACTATGACTACACCTCGGCGCCGCATGCGTCCGATCTTGAGGCGCCGGCCAAGGTCGGCCGTACCGCGGGCGAACGTACGGTGGCGCGTGCCAATCCGCGCAAGGTCGAGACCTGCAAGGTGCCGGTCGTGTTCGATCCCCGCGTCTCGGGATCGCTGGTCGGTCATCTCGTCGGCGCGATCAACGGGGCGTCGATTGCGCGCAAGACCAGCTTCCTGAAAGACCGTCTCGGCCAGCAGCTGTTTTCGAAGAATATCCGCATCATCGACGATCCCTTGCGCGTGCGCGGCTTGCGCTCGCAGACCTTCGACGCCGAGGGCGTCCGGGTCAAAAAGCTCGCCATTGTCGATTCCGGCGTGCTGACCTCGTGGCTGCTCGATTCCGCGACCGCGCGGGAGCTCGGACTGGTCACCACCGGGCACGCCCATCGCGGCGTGTCGTCCTCGCCGTCGCCGGGACCGTATAATCTTCATCTCGAGCCGGGCGACGTAACGCCGAAGGAATTGATCTCCGACATCGCCCAGGGGTTCTACGTCACCGATCTGATCGGTTCCGGCGTCAATGGCGTCACCGGCGATTACAGCCGCGGCGCATCCGGCTTCTGGATTGAAAACGGCAACATCACTTATCCGGTGAGCGAGGTGACGATCGCAGGCCATCTGCTCGAGATATTCAAATCGCTTGCTCCGGCCAACGACCTGGAGTTCCGTTATGGCGTCAACGCGCCGACGGTGCGCATCGAAGGATTGACGCTTGGCGGACGCTGACGCCGAGGCGCTGACGCGCGAAGCCGCGCTGCTGGAGGACGCGGTAAGGCAGGCCGGGGAGCTAGCGCTATCGTTGTTCCGCACCGAATTGAAGAACTGGATCAAGGGCGCTTCATCGCCGGTGTCCGAGGCTGACATCGCGGTCAATGATCTCCTGGAGAGCAAATTGCGCTCGGCAACGCCGGATTATGGCTGGCTCTCGGAAGAGAGCGCCGACGACGAGGCGCGCCTTGGCAAGCCCCTGGCGTGGATCGTCGATCCGATCGACGGTACCCGCGGCTATCTGGCCGGTCGCGAAGACTGGTGCGTGAGCGCAGCCCTGGTCGCGGACGCTTCGCCGGTGCTGGCTGCGGTGTTTGCGCCGGCCAGCAATGAATTCTTCTTTGCCATCCGCGGGCAGGGCGCGACCCACAACGGCGTGCCGATTCGCTCGACCGGCGGCACGGAGATGGATTTTTCCCGTATGGCCGGGCCAAAACCTCTGGTCGAGCGGCTCAGTCCGTCGGGAAAAGAAATTACGCTGCATCCGCGGATTGGATCGCTGGCGCTTCGGTTGTGCCGGGTAGCGCAGGGCAATCTCGATGCCGCGTTTGCGGGCGGGCAAAGTCGGGACTGGGACCTTGCCGCCGCCAATTTGATCGTGCACGAAGCGAATGGTAGGATGACTGCACTTTCCGGTGATAAAATCCTCTACAATCGGCGGGAAGTGGCGCACGGCGTGCTGGTGGCAGCGGGACGCGATCGTCATGCGACCATCGTCTCGCATTTTCGCAGCCGCCCGTTGCCGTGAACAACCCTTGAGGCGTCGTTTCAAGTCGCGCTTGCCGGGCATCTCTCTTTAGGAAAAACGACCATGCCAGACAGTGCCCCGCAGCAATTGCTTCATCTTGTCATCGGCGGCGAACTGACCGATCTCGCAAGCACGACGTTCAGGGACCTCGACAAGGTCGATATCGTCGGCGTGTTCCCCAATTACGCCACCGCCTACGCCGCCTGGAAAGCCAAGGCACAGCAGACTGTGGACAACGCCCATATGCGCTACTTCGTGGTCCATCTGCATCGGCTGCTCGATCCGGCCCAGGACGCCAGACCAGACACGAAGCCGGCCCGTTGAAAAGACTGCTTCGCAATACGCTGCGCAGCAGTTGGTTTCAGAGCGCCGTGGGTTTCCTCGCGGCCGAGTTCCTGCGGTTGGTCTGGCTGACCAACCGATTTAGCTACGATCCGCCCAACGTCTATGAAGTCGTCGAGCCGGACATGCCAGCGATCTTCGCGTTCTGGCACGGCCAGCATTTGATGACGCCGTTCATCAAGAACAAGGCGAGCTATCGGGCCAAGGTCTTGATCTCGCTGCACCGCGACGGCGAATACAACGCGATCGCGGCCGAACGGCTCGGGATCGAGACCATCCGCGGTTCCGGCGATCACGGCTCGGCGTTTCATCGCAAGGGCGGCGTCGGCGCGTTCAAGGAGATGGTGCGCGCGCTCGCGGATAACTATAACGTCGCGGTGACCGCCGATGTGCCGAAGCGGTCGCGGGTCGCGGGGCTTGGCATCATCATGTTGGCGCGAGAGTCGGGACGGCCGATCATGCCTTTTGCGATGGCGACCAGCCGTTTCATCCGCCTCAACAATTGGGACCGCACCACCATCAATTTGCCATTCGGCCGGGGCGCATTGGTGGGAATCGAACACTTCAGCGTGCCGCCGGATGCCGACGCCGCGACCATGGAACACCTGCGCCAAAAGCTGGAAACCATCTTGAACGAAGCGACCCGGCGCGCCTATGCGCAGGTCGGCCGCCCCGAGGAAGCGGGCGGCCATGGTTAACTCGTTGCCGATGACGCTGCGCGTCTATCGCAAACTGTCGTTCGCGGTGGTGCCCCTGGCGCCGGCGCTGATCAAGCGGCGGCTCAAGCTCGGCAAAGAGGATCCGGCGCGCATCGGCGAGCGCCGGGGGTTCAGCGACGACGTCCGCCCGCGCGGGCCGCTGGTCTGGGTCCATGGCGCCAGCGTCGGCGAGGTGTTGGCGGCGGCCGCAGTGATCGAGAAGCTGCGCGAGGCCAATCTGCGCGTCCTCTTGACATCGGGCACGGTGACGTCGGCGGCGATCGTTGCCAGGCGGTTTCCGCCGGATGTCATCCATCAATATGTGCCCTACGATTCGCCGCGCTTTGTTGCGCGCTTTCTCGATCACTGGCGGCCGTCGCTGGCGTTGTTCATCGAGTCCGATCTGTGGCCGAACCTGATCCTGTCGAGCGCGGCGCGGCGGCTGCCGATGGTCTTGATCAACGGACGGATGTCGCATCGGTCATTTCCGCGCTGGCGCAGGGTTTCGGGCACGATCTCGGCATTGCTTGGCAAGTTCGACCTTTGTCTCGCGCAATCGCAAATCGATGCGGAGCGCTTTGCCGCGCTCGGCAGCCATAATGTCGTCATCACAGGCAATCTGAAGCTGGATGTTCCGGCGCCGCCGGCCGATCCCTCAAAGCTCGAGCGGCTGATCTCGCTCACGCGCGGCCGCCCGATCGTCGTGGCGGCGTCGACCCATCCCGGCGAAGAGGAGCTCCTGCTCGAGGCGCACCGCACGCTGAAGGGATTCTTTCCCTCACTGCTCACCGTGATCGTGCCGCGGCATCCCGATCGCGGTGCTGCGATTGCGCGGATGATCGCGGCGTCCGGCCTGAAGGCGGGCCTGCGCTCGCACGAGGAATTGCCCACGGCGGCGACCGACATCTATGTCGCGGACACGCTCGGCGAACTCGGGCTGTTCTACCGCTTGGCGGGAACCGTGTTCATGGGCGGATCGCTGGTCGAACATGGCGGGCAGAATCCGATCGAGGCGATCAAGCTCGGTGCGCCGATCGTGCACGGGCCCCACGTGTTCAATTTCTCCGATGTTTACGAGGCGCTGGATGACGCCGGCGGGGCGCGGCGTGCGGATACGCGGGAGGCGCTGGTCAAACAGCTTGGCCAGTTGCTGGCCGATCCCGCGGCTCGGGACTCCCAGATCCGCAGCTCCGAACGCGTGGTCCAAGAGCTCGGCGGCGCGCTCGAACGCACGCTCGCGGCGCTGGAGCCGTACCTCTTGCAGCTCAGGCTCGAAATGGGAGCCGCCAATGCGTGAGCCGGCCTTTTGGTACCGGCCGCCGTCGTGGAAATCGCATTTGCTAAGGCCGCTCGGCGCGCTCTATGGCGCGATCGCGGCGCAACGGTTGCAGCGCCGGGGGTTTGACGCCGGCATTCCGGTTTTTTGTGTCGGCAATTATCATCTTGGCGGCGCCGGCAAGACCCCGACGGTGCTGGCGCTGGCCAGGATGCTGCGCGATCTCGGCGAGGCGCCGGTGGTGCTGAGCCGCGGGTATGGCGGACGACTGCACGGGCCGGTCATGGTCGATCCGGCAAGGCACGTCGCGGCTGACGTCGGTGATGAGCCGCTGATGCTCTCACGAACCGTGCCGGTCGCCGTTGCCCGAGATCGGGTGGGTGGTGTCGCACTTGCGCGCTCGCAGGGAGCGACCGTCATCTTGATGGACGACGGCTTTCAAAATCCGGCTATTGCCAAAGATGCCTCGCTGATCGTGATCGACGGCGAGCGCGGGCTCGGCAACGGCAAGGTGTTTCCCGCAGGACCCTTGCGCGCATCGCTCGCGCCGCAGCTTGACCGCACCGATGCGCTGATCGTGATTGGCGACGGGTCGGCGGACAAGACTGCCGCTGCGGTTGCCGCACGCGGCAAGCCGGTGCTGCGTGGGCATCTCAGGCCGGATGCGGCCTCCGTGACGCACCTTCTGGGCAAGCGTGTACTGGCATTTGCGGGGATCGGTGATCCCTTGCGGTTTTTCAGGACGCTGCGCGCAAGCGGGATCGAGGTGGTCGGCGAGCGGTCGTTTGCCGATCATCACCCGTTTTCCAAACAAGAGATTGATGCGCTGATTGCGGAAGCCAAGCGTGATGCGCTGACACTGGTGACCACGGAAAAGGATCTGGCGCGATTGCGCGGCTGCACGGGACTTCCGGCCTCCTTGCGCGACCTCGTGCCGTTCCCCGTCACGCTTGAGTTCGAGGACGCCGCGCAACTGCGCAGGTTTTTGTCGGAGCAGCTATTCAAGGCGCGCGATAAGAAATTTCGGGAGACTTCGTAGGTTGGGCAAAGGCGCTCTTCGCGCCGTGCCCACCAATTCTCAAGCTCGAATGTGATTGGTGGGCGCGCTTCGCTTTGCCCACGCTACGATCTAACCCACCCTATAACTGCAACGCTACGTTTTCAGCGCATCGGGGAAATGCCGCTGCAGCACTGCGCTCGGAACGGCGTAGGCCTCCTGCAAATCGACGCTCCAGTATTTCAGTTCATCGAGCGGAATCCGTGCATCGGTCACCGCGCAGCGCACGTAGGTTCCCGGCGAGACCACGCGGAAATCTCCGTCCAGGTATTGCACCTGCGCTTCGCCATTGCCCGAGGGGCCGAATTTATTGAGCACGCTTGAAAGCTCCCGATAGCGCCGCCGACGGGTCGGGGCCAATTTAATTCCACTTGTGACGGCCTATCACAAATAGGTTGTACTGTCCGCCGATTAAACCCACTGATTTGTGATGTTTTTGCGGTTTTGCCGCGTGCTAGCTTGATTCGCGGATCAGCATATACCGCCTGTCGAGCCCAATGCGCCGCTCAGCAATCGCATTTCTGCCGCTGTTCGCCTTGTCCTGGTTTGCCTCCGGCTGCGCCGCAGACGCGGCGCAGCCGGAGGCCCCGCTTCAGGTCGACATTCCATTGGGCAGCGCGACCTTGCGTGCGCAGCTTTACAAGCCCGACGGTGACGGTCCCTTCCCGGTGGTGATCGCGCTGCATGGGTGCGGCGGATTGGTCGGCCACTCCGAGCCGGTGCAGCCGCGTTATCGCGATTGGGCGGAGCAACTGTTGAAAGCGGGCAACGCGGTACTGCTGCCGGACAGTTACGGTTCGCGCGAACTCGGCCCGCAATGCCGCGTCAAGGAGCGGGAGCGCCACGTGCTCGCGCGTCGCGAACGGGTGGCGGATATCATGGCATCGCGGCAATGGCTGGTGCAGCAGCCCTGGACCGCGCGCAACCGCATCAGCCTGGTGGGATGGGCGAACGGCGCCAGCGCGGTGTTATGGGCGGTGCGTCCGCAATTGTCCTTTCGCGGTGTCGAGCCGGATTTCCGCTCGGCGATTGCGTTCTATCCGGACTGCCGCATCTCCGCAGGTCTCGGCTGGAGCGCGCGCGTGCCGACGCTGCTGCTGATCGGCGCCAAAGACGACGTGTCTTCGCCGCCGGCCTGCCGCCAGATGATCGATGGCGCGCGCGGGCGCAGCGCGCTGACGCGGATCGTGGTCTATCCCGGCGCCTACCACGATTTCGATCGCGCGAACTTGCCGCTGCACGCGATTTCCGGAACCTCCGACGCCGCCCTGCCGGACCGCGGCCATCTCGGCGGCGACCCCGAGGCACGCGCCGATTCGCAAAAGCTTGTCGCGGAGTGGCTGAAGCGGTAGGCGTCGGCGCGGCGCGCGCTAAAACAAGCTTCCCTGACCGACCGGTTTGACAACGCGCTTGGGTACCGCCGGCTTGGTCTCGCGCGCCGCCGGCTTCGGCGGATTTTCCGGCGCAGGCGCTGCCGGCCGATCGGCATCGGCGGTGGCCGCGACGCGCCCGTCGGAAAATTCCAGATCAAGCCGCGCGCCCGGTCCGACGCTTGCCGCCATATGCACCGCATGGCCTTGCTCGTCGCGCACCAGCGCAAAGCCGCGCGCCAGCACGCCCCGATAGGACAATGCGCCCAGCAACTGACCGCTATGGGCGACCCTGGCTTCGAGCCGCTGCATCGCGGTCGCGAGCGCTCGCCGCGCGCGCTCGGCTAATCTTTGCGTCCGTTCGGCCTCGCGCGCGATGATCTGGCGCTGGGCTTGCGCGTTGGAGAGTTTTGAGGCTTTGAGCCTGACCGCCAGTCCCAGATAGCGATCCCGCCGCTGGCGGAGCAGTGAGCGCGCGCAATGCGACAGCCGCTCGCCCGAGACCGTCAGGCGATGGTTTGCTTGCGCCACCTGGCCGCGCAGCACCCGTAGCGTCAGCCGCGCGCTTGTCCCAGCGAAGCGGCGGAAATGCGCGTGCGTATTGGCTCTCAGGCCCCGCGGCAACGCCGCGGTTGCCGCGTCGGCACGCTGCCGCGGGATCGC
>VAZG01000438.1 GCA_005885285.1 Alphaproteobacteria bacterium
TCCGCCGTCGTCACCATGTTGCGGGACGCCGCGATATTGACCACGGCCTGCACGATCGCGGACGAGCCTCCGACTTGCGCAATGTCGGTGACGAAGCTGCGATCGATCTTGATCTTGTCGAACGGGAAGCGCTTCAGATAGCTTAGCGAGGAGTAGCCGGTGCCGAAATCGTCAAGCGCAATGCGCACGCCGATGTCACGCAGTTGATGCAGGATCGCGAGCGCAGCCTCGTCGTCGCCGATCAGGACGGCTTCGGTGATCTCGAGCTCCAGCCGCCGCGGCGGCAGCCCGGAAGCGGCAAGCGCGCTGGTGATCTTCAGCGCCAGCGTTGCGCATTTAAACTGAACCGGCGAAACGTTGACGGCGAGCCGGACATGATCCGGCCAGCAAACAGCCTCGGCGCAAGCGGTCCTGAGTACCCAATCGCCGAGTTCGTTGATCAGGCCGGTGTCTTCCGCAACCGGAATGAATTCGGCCGGCGAGACCATGCCGCGTTCGGGATGGCGCCAGCGCAGCAGCGCCTCGCACCCCGACACTTCGTCGCGCTGGAGATCGACGACGGGCTGGTAATGGATCTCGAAGCTGCCGTCCACCATCGCCTGTCGCAGGTCCAGTTCCATGGAAAGCCGGGCCTTGGCGCTGGCGTGCATGGCCGGCTCGAATAAGCGGTGGGTGCGCCGCCCCTCGGCCTTGGCCGCATACATCGCGAGATCGGCGTTCTTGATGAGCTGGTCGAGCTCGGTGCCATGCTGGGGCGCCAGTGCAATTCCGATAGAGGCATCGGTCGAAAGCTGGTGACCGAGGCATTGATAGGGCTGGCGGATCGCCTCGTGAATTCGCGTTACGAATTCCGTCACCTCAGCGGTGCTTCCGACCGCCGTCTGGATCACCGCAAACTCGTCGCCGCCGAGCCGTGCGACCAGGTCGGTCTCCTTGAGGCAGCCCCGGATGCGGGCCGCCAAGGTCTTCAACAGCTCGTCACCGACGTGATGTCCGAGCGAGTCGTTGATGCCCTTGAACTCGTCGATGTCGATATAAAGCAAAGCAAACTGCTCGCCGCCGCCGGTCTTCGCTAATTCGCGCTCGATTTGCGCGCGGAACAACGCGCGGTTCGGCAAATCGGTGAGCGCGTCGTAATGCGCCATGTGCGCGATTTTCTCGTCGGCGCGCCGCCGTTCGGTGACATCTTCGACGACGTTGATGATATAGCGGGGGTCACCGGCCTGATCGCGGATTCCGATGCGCCTTGAGGTGATGAACCGCTGGCCCTGCGTCAGGCTTTGCGCGGGCGCGACGTCCAGGAACAGGCCATCGGGCGATTGCAGCGCCCTCCCATCGTCGGCGGCAATCACTTCGGCGACCGCCTTCGGAAACAGGTCGAAGGCGGTTTTGCCGACGATGGCATCGCACGGCAGGCCGAAATGGGTCTCGGCCACACGGTTCGCCAGCACGTAGCGATGATCGCGCATGTCCTTCACGGTGATTTGCGTGGGTATGTGATCGATAATCTGGCGCAGGAATGCATAATTGCGGTCGCGTTCCTGTTCGAGGTTGCGGCGCTCGGTGATGTCCTCAATGGTCGCGACCCATCCGCCCTGCACCAACGGCTTGTTGACGATCAAGAACGCGCGTCCGTCGCCGGACTCCATGACCATCGAGGAGACCTTGCCCTGCGCGACGTTGCGCATGATATCTGAACAAAATTCGTGAACGTCGCCGTCGTAGGACCCGGTGTCCTTGCGGTGCTGGATCAGATCGTAGAAATGGCAGCCCGGCTTCACGATTTCGGTCGACAGCCCGTACATGTCGATATAGCGCTGGTTGCAGATCACGACGCGGGCGGCAGCGTCGTACAGCACGAGGCCCTGCGTCATGTTGTTGAGAGCGGTATCCAGCCGATGTTTTTCGGATTCCAGCCGCCGCTGGGCTTCCTGATTCTGCCGGTTGATCTGCCGCACGATTGAATAGAGGATGAAGGCTAGGATCGACGCCGACAGGGCGGCGGCCACAATCAAAAGCCTGGTTTGCTCGCGCCAGTCCGACAGTGCGGCCGCAACGGTGTTGGTCGCGACAATCACCATCGGGAAATGGCTGAGCTCGGCCGCGGAGCCGAGCCGGTCTTGGTGGTCGACCGGACTTTGTATACGCAGCGTCTGCCGCCCGCCCTTGACCAGCACATTCTGCAACAATGGCGCCGACCTGAGCTTCTTCCCGATCATCGAATCGATGTGCGGGTAACGCGCCAGCATGGTACCGTCGCGATGGAACATGGAGATCGCCGCACCCGGTCCGAGCGCGACGGAGGCGAAGAACCTCTCGCAACTGTCGGGGTCCAGGCGCCTTGAAACGGCACCCAAAAACACGCCGTTGCGCCCGGTCAGCCGGTGGGCGATTACGGTGGTCCAGCCGCCGGTGATGTAACTGCGAACCGGTTCGGCCGTCACCGCGTCCGATTGCGGGTTCGACTTGAAAGCCTTGAAATATTCCCGGTCGGCAACGCTGATCGACGGCACCGGCCAGGCGGCCGACGAGTTGATCATCTGTCCTTCCGAATCGAAGATCGTGACTTCGCCGATATAAGAGAGATTGCTGATCCTGGACCTCAGCATCTCATGGGCCTCGGCGGTGGACATCCGTTCCTTGAACGCAGCGGGCGAAGCAATCCCGGAAATCTGCATCTGGGAGATCAGATCGTTGGCGACGATCTCGGAATCCTCGAGCTGCTGGTCGAAGTGACGGGCAAGCAGCAACACGGTATTTTCCAGCTCGCGTTCGCCGTTGGTCAACGCGCGCTCGCGGAACTCGCTGACCATCGCGATGGTGCCGATGATGATCGCCGCGACCAGGAAGCCGCCGCAGACTGTCAGCCAAAGCACGGGGCCCCGGCGTATCGACGCGGCAATGCGATGCGGCCCAGTCGCAGTGGTTCGGGACATTCTGCCCCAAAGGGTGGAGATTAATGCGTGCATTCCCCGGCTCCGGAGCTACATGCATACAATGCACAGATGGCACAGCAGTTAGGAAAACCGGTTACTTAAGGCTTAATCGGTACTTAGCGGTCGCAAGCAGGGGGGTGCGCGCGTCAACGCCGGTAGCCATACCCGCGCGAATAGGAGGCGCGCGTCGCCTCCTGCGGCCGGCTCGCCATGCTGGCGCGCGCTTCGCTGGCAAGCTGGGTAGCGGGCCTGAGCTCTTCCAGGAAGATCGGCCGCGCAAAGTAAAAACCCTGCGCGCAGCGGATTTTGGTCGCGGCCTGTAGGTAGGCGAGTTCCTCAAAGGACTCGACGCCCTCGGCGATGACGTTCATGCCGAGCGCTTCGCTCAAGGATTCGATCGCCCGCAAGATGCCCTGGCTGCGCGGCCGTTTATGAATGTCGGTAATGAAGGAGCGGTCGATCTTGATCTCGTCGGCGGTGATGTCGGCGAGCGCCGACAGCGACGAGTAGCCGATTCCGAAATCGTCGATCGAGATGCCAACGCCGAGTTGACGGAAAATCGGCAGGATTTCCGTCTGGAAGTGGGTCTTGGCGACGAAAGCGTCTTCCGTCACCTCGATCATAAATCGCCGGGGAAAACCGGTCCGCTCCAGCGCCCGTGCGAACGAGCGCATGAATTCCGCATTGCCGGCCTGCTTGGCCGCAATGTTGATGCTGATTGTGGTCTCGGGACCGAAAGTCTCGTTGATCAGATCGATCGACCTCACGATCTCCGCCAGCACGAGAAAAGTAAGTTCGTCGATTAGCCCCAGCTCGACGGCCAGGTTGATGAAGGTGCCCGGGGCTTGAATCACGCCTTCATCGTCGCGCAGCCGCACCAGCGCTTCGATGCCCTTGATGGCTTTGGTCCTGATGTCGAACTTGGCCTGAAAGGCGCAGCAAAAGCGCTTTTCCAGGATCGCATATCGCAGCGACTGTTCGACCTTGATCCGCGCCTGCGCTTCGCGCTCCATGCTGGCGTTGAAAAAAGCCACCGCGCCCTTGCCGCTGCTCTTGACGCGATACATCGCGATATCGGCGTTCTGGCACAGCACGCCGTAACTCCTGCCGTGATCCGGATAGAGGCTGACGCCGATCGAGGTCGAGGCGAAGATCTCCGATCCGTCGATGAAAAACGGCGCGGTCACCCGCTCCAGCGTCGAGCGGATGTATTCCGCCACCTCATGCTCGCCCTGGATTGGACTGAGCAGCAGCAGGAACTCGTCGCCGGAGATCCGAGATAGCATGTCGGTTTCACGCAAATCCCGTCCGAGCCGCTTGGCGACCTCCACCAGCAGCGCATCACCGATGCCATGGCCGTAATAGTCGTTGATGTGCTTGAAATTATCGATGTCGAGAAACGCGAGGGCGAATTTCTCTTCTGCCCCGTCGCGGTTGAGCAGGCTGGCGGCGCGATGTTCGATCACGCGCCGGGTCGGCAAGCCGGTCAATTCGTCGTAGTAGGCCGAACGGAACAACTGGTCCTCGAAGGCCTTTTGCTCGCTGATGTCGGTAGAAGCCGATAGCAGGAGGTTGCGGTCGGCGATGCGCACCACGCGATGCGAGGTCAGCAGGACCTGTTTGGCGTGGCCCTCGGTGATGTGTTCCTCGGCGACCGCCGGGCGGCCGCCACGAAGCAATTCGAGGCCGCTTTCGCGGCGTCGGTTTAATCCTTGCGAAAGCGGCGCGGTGGCCTCGCCGCCGGCAATCCTGAGCTGCGCCGCGGCCGCGTCATTGACCAGCAGGAATTCGCCGTGCTCGTCCTGAATCGTGACGCCTGCCGGCAGCATCCTGATCACGTCTCTCAGGATATTGAGCTCGGTTTCCGCCGCGTGCTCGCGCTCGTCGTGCGACGCGACGATCTGCAGGTCATGTGCGGGGCGGCTTTGCATATAGCCGACTGTGATGATTTCTCTCTTAGTTTTGGTTAAGCAGAACTAAGAAACAGACGACTGCCCGGACATTAAACCCTGCGGGCGTCGCGGCGCCGCTACTTGTCATTAACAGAACGTCAACGGCGCTCTCTCACGAAAGCCGGAACAGCGATGTCGGTTCGCGGCACGCGGCACTGCATGGTGCAATGAACACCGGTCTTCAAATAGGCGATTTCGGTCTTGCCGTCGAAAGCAAGCAGCGCCGATCTGAGCAATTTGGTCCCGAAGCCGGGGCTGCCGACATTGTCGATTGTGGGACCCTCGGTCTCGTCCCAGGTCACATTAAGGCGGTCGTCGGTCACCGACCACGACACCTGCAACAGCCCGCGCGCGGACGAAAACGCCCCGTATTTGCCGGCGTTGGTGGCGAGCTCGTGGAAGATCAGCGCGAGACTTACCGCCAGCTTGGCAGGAAGGAACAGCGGATTGCCGTTCAGCGTAAACCGCACATGGCCGTAAGGGCCGAGTTCGGACAGCAATAGATCCTTGATATCGCAGCCGCTGCCGTCGACCTTTGCGATCAGGTCGTCGGTCGCCGACAGGGCCCGTATCCGGTGATCGATGCCGGCCCAGATTTGCGGTTGATCCAGCAAGACCTGATGCAGCACCGCGTGGATCGTCGACGATTTGTTCTTGAGCCGGTGCTGGAGCTCGTCAACCAAAAGCTTCCGGTACTCCTCCTCCTGGATCAGGCGCTTCGAAATCCGGCGCTGCTCTGCGACGATCGATCGATAGTGCGCCACGCCCCATATTGTGAAGCCGCATACCACCCAGTAAATCAGCAGCAGCGCAAGCCTCGCGGGATCGGCCCTTGTATCGCCGAAATTGACGGTGACCCCAAGCACGCCACTGGCAATCGCCGTCACAACTCCCATCCGCGCCCCGCCGACCGCGGTGGCAAAGAACACAGCGGGCAAATAGGGCGTGAAGAACACGTCAGGCCGGATCTCCGCCAGACCCCAGCGTGCCAGCGTCGCAAGCGCCAGGCAGCACGTTGCAAATCCGATGCTGAAAGGTAGCGACGGTTGAGAAATCCCCTGCCAGCCGTGCCTGAATTCCTCGATCAATTTCTTCATGGGTGGCGTCACTTCACGCGATCAGCGAATCCAAAATAAGGCCGGACCCGCGGAAAATACGCGTTCCGCTCTCGCAAGCATAGCTTGCGGTTGTCGCCGGGCTGCGGGAATATTGGTTCAATTGGGGTTTGGCTAATTGAAAGGGACGAGGACATGGGACGGCTCAACGGCAAAGTCGCTGTCATCACCGGGGCAACCAGCGGCATCGGACTGCGCACGGCCGAAATATTCGTGGCCGAGGGCGCGAACATCGTCATCGCCGGCCGCCGCGTCGCGGAGGGCGAGGCATTGGCCAAAAAGCTCGGCGCCAACTGTGTTTTCCGCCAGACCGATGTCACGGTCGAGGAGCAGATGCGCACGCTGATTGCGCTAGCGGTCGAGAAGTTCGGCCGCCTCGACTGCCTGTTCAACAATGCGGGCGGCCCGGCACAGACCGGCGGCATCGAGGGGCTCGAGGTCGCGCGCTTCGATGCTGCGATGGCGACGCTGGTCCGCAGTGTCATGCTCGGCATGAAGCACGCCGCGCCCTACATGAAAAAGCAGGGGTCCGGCAGCATCATCAACAATGGCAGCATCGCCGGAAGGCTTGCGGGGTTCTCGTCCTCGGTCGTCTACGGCGCCGCCAAGGCCGCGGTGATCCATCTCACCAAATGTGTCGCGATGGAGCTTGGCGAATCCGGTATCCGCGTCAACTCGATCTCCCCCGGCGCGATCGCCACCGGCATTTTCGGCAAGGCGCTCGGCCTGTCAGTCGAGGCCGCGGAGAAGACGCCCGATGTGATGCGCGAGGTCTACAAGACCGCGCAGCCGATCCCGCGCGCCGGGTTGCCCGAGGATATCGCGCAGGCCGCGGTGTTTCTCGCCAGTGACGAGTCAGGTTTCATCAACGGCCATGATCTCGTGGTCGATGGCGCCATTACCGGCGGCCGCAACTGGACGCAGCAGCAGCAGGGCTATGTCGCGCTGCGCAAGACATTCGATCAGAGTGCGGGATAGTTTCGCTGTCATTCCGGGGCGATGCGACAGCAGCGAACTAGGTGCGCAATTGCGCACCTGAGAATCTCGAGATTCCGGGTCTGGTCCTTCGGACCATCCCGGAATGACAGTCTGTGTTACACCGGCTTCAGCGTCACCCGCAAGCCGTCGCGCGGCTTCGGGATCGGCCACATCTGCCACTCCGGCTTGTAGCCAGGCTCCAGCGCGACGTTGAGGTTTTGCAGGAAATGCCGCGTGAAGCATTTTGCCTGCATGTAGGCGAAGTGCAGCCCGAGGCACATATGCGCGCCGCCGCCGAACGGCACGTAGGCGAAGCGGTGGCGCCCCCGCTGTGCCTCGTCGGTGAAGCGCATCGGATCGAACGTCTCGGGATCGGGCCAGATTTCCGGCATATGATGCGTGAACAGCGGGTTGATGCCGACCAGGGTGCCGGCCGGGATCGCGTAGCCCATGAAGGTGAAATTGCCGACCGCGCGACGCGGGATCGAGGGCACCGGCGGTTTCATCCGCATCGCTTCCTTGAAAGCCATTTCGCACATCGGCATGGCTTCGAGCTTGTCGAGCGTGGTCGGTTCGCCTGGCGCCAGACGTAGGCTTGTGACTTCGTCGCGCAGCCTGTCCTGCCACTGCGGATGGGCGGCAAGTGCTGCCACGAACGATGTCAGCGACGAGGTCAGGGTGTCATGCGCCGCCATCATCAGGAAACTCATGTGATCGACGATATCCTGCGTCGACAACAATGCGCCGTCCTCGTGGGTGGCGCGGCATAATTGCGAGAACAGGTCCTGGCCGCCCTTCTCGCGGCGGATCGGAATCTGCTCTGAGAAATAAGCGACAATGCGTTTGCGGCCCTTGACGCCGCGGGCCATCTGCGTGCCCGGCAGCGGCTTGCGGATGGGGGCGACCGCGGCTGCGATCATGTCGATAAAGGCGCGCGTGATCTCATTGACCTCGGGTCCGATATCGGCGCCGAGGAATGAGGTCGCAGCGAGGTCGAGCGTAAGCTGCTTCATCGCGGGATAGAACAGCATCGAACCCGGCTGGGCCTTCCATTGCGCGACGCGCGCCGCAATCCCGGCATCGAGCTGCGCAAGATAGGACTTCATCGGGCCGGATTTGAAGGCGACCGAAAGCGCGCGCCGGTGCAGGCGATGCTCGTCGAAATCGAGCAGCATCAGTCCGCGCGGAAACAGCCGGCCGAGAACGATGGCCCAGCCATGGGTCGAGGAGAACAGCTTGGCCTGGTCGAACAGCACGAGCTCATTGGCCTCGGGGCCGAGGAACACGAGGCTGGTCTCGCCGAACAGGTGGCTGCGGTAGACCAGCCCGTATTTGGCCGCGTGCCTTTCGATATGGCCCTTGGGATCGGCCAAAACCTCTAGCGTCTTGCCGATGATCGGCCAGCCCTCGTCACCGGGAATATGCGTCAGCGAATTGCGCTTCGGCGGCTTGAAGCTGATCGCGGGAGAGGCCGCATGTTGCATCGACATGGCAGTTGCTCCGGTTGATCCTTGGTCGAAGCGATAATACCCGCCGGATCGCGGTTTTGTCGCGGCCTAAATAAATGCGCGTCGGCTGCCGCGTTTAATTCCGCCTGGTAAATAACCCCTTGTCTCGTCTCGGCAAAGGCTTCCTCTTCAAATAGCGCCACAAAGCCGCAGGCCGTGTTAGGTTCGTGGATATCAGGCGGGGTCCTAGGGAAAGGCCGCATGAAGCGACGTGATTTCATCACCGTCACAGGCGGCGCGGCAGCGTTCGCCTCTCTTTGGCCGATCGCTGCTCCGGCCCAGCAGTCGGGACGGATGCGTCGCGTCGGCGTTTTGATGCTGTACGCGGAGAGCGACCGGGAAGGACAGCTTCGAGCGCAGGCTTTTCGCGAGGGCCTCGAGGCGAGCGGTTGGAGGGTCGGGACCAATCTGCTGATAGAGTTTCGCTGGGGTGTGGGCGATCTCGAATGGATCAAGTCGCAGATCGCGGGTTTGATGAAATTCGAACCCGAGGTAGTCCTTGCGAACAGCGATCCGGCGGCCAAAGCGGCGCAGTCCGCTTCGCGGACTGTCCCAATTGTTTTCATTGGATCGAGTGACCCGGTCGCCCAAGATTTCGTTCAAAGTCTTGCGCATCCCGGCGCCAACATGACCGGCTTCAGTGTCGTTGAGCCTACTCTCGGGCCGAAGTGGCTCGAATTGCTCAAGGAGATCGCTCCGCGCGTGACACGCGTCTCAGTTCTTCTCAATCCCGGGAATTCGGGTTCGGCGCTCCTCGCCCTCGCCGCTGCCGACAGCTCGAAAAGATTTGGTCTGGAAATGGTTGTGACTCCAATCCGCGACGCTGCGGAGATCGAGGCTGCCGCGGAGATGCTCGCAAAACAGCCGAACAGCGGGCTCATTTTTCCTCCCGATCCGGTCATCGCCGGGCATCGCAAATTGATCGTCGATCTGGCGGCTCGCCATCGCCTTCCGGCCGTTTATGCGCTACGCAGCTTTGTTGACGAAGGCGGACTGATTTCATACGGCATCAGCATTCCCGAACTGTTTCGGCAGGCTGCGGGCTATGTCGACCGGATACTCCGCGGCGACAAGCCGGAAGACCTTCCCGTCCAGGGGCCGACGAAATTCGAACTGCTGATCAATCTCAAAGCCGCGAAGGGGCTCGGCATAGAGGCGCCGCCAACGCTGCTCGCCCGCGCCGACGAGGTGATCGAATAGGCGACGCGCGCCTCACGCTTTCCGTTTCGCGGCTTCCTTCTGCAAGTCCGGCGCGTTGACGGCGGGGATCGCGACGCGGCCGGGACCGGTCAGCGACAAGGCTGCGGCGGCCTTTTCGTTTTCCATGATCTTGGCCATCACCGCTTGGCCTGCGCGCTCGAACACCGCGCGGTTCTCGATCACGAATTTGTTCGATTCGCGCAGCTTCGTGAGATAGCCGTTGATTTCCGGGATCACATAGCGTGCCACCATGTCCCAGCTGCGGCGGGTGTTTTCCACGTTCGCCCAGTCATGGACAAAGCCGACGATGGTGCCGACGCCACCGGAAACTTCCATCAGGTTCTTGATGGTTTTGACCAGATCATCGGGCGTGCCGATGGTGGAGGCCGCGGCCGCACCGCCCGCGGTTTTCTCGATCGCATCCTCCGGCGAAGTGAACGGCTCCAAGCCCGGCCGCTGCAGCGTCGCGACATTATATTCGTTATGCCAGCGCATCAGCCCGGCGCCGGCCTCGCGATGGGCCTGCTCGCGGGTCTCCGCGATGTGCCAGGAGAGCAGCACGCGCCAGTCGGCGCGGCTCACGGTGGTGCCGGCCTTCTTGGCGGCATCCTCGGCAAAGCCCCATTGCGTCGGCAGCGCCATCAGGCCCTGCGTCGACATCGAGCCCAGCGAAATGATGCCGATACCGTATTTGCCGGCGAGCGTCATGCCGGAAGGCGAAATCTGCGACGCCACCACGAACGGCATATCCTCCTGCAAGGGCAGGATTTGCAGCGCCGCATCGTTCATGACAAACCAGTCGCTTTTGGCGGTAACGCGCTCGCCCTTGAACAATCGGCGGATGATCGCGATCGCCTCGTCCTGGCGGTCGCGCTGCGTCATTGGGTCGATGCCGAGCGTATGCGCGTCGGAGGCGAGCGCGCCCGGGCCCGAGCCGAAGATGGCGCGGCCTCCGGTCATATGGTCGAGCTGCACCATGCGCTGCGCGACGTTGAAGGGGTGATGATAGGGCAGCGAGATTACGCCGGTGCCGAGCTTGATGCGTTTGGTGCGCTCGCCGGCAGCGGCCAGAAACATCTCCGGCGAGGCGATGGTTTCCCAGCCCGAGGAATGGTGCTCGCCGCACCAGAATTCCTCATAGCCGAGCGCGTCGAGTTGCTCGACGAAATCGAGGTCGCGGCGGAATTGCAGCATCGGATGCTCGCCGATCGGGTGATGCGGGGCGAGGAAGGCTCCGAACTTGAGGCGCGCCATTTGTTTCTCTCCGAACCGGATTTTTTCGTTGATCGCGGATTTTCTTGAGTGTGCCGCAGGCTACGTGCTCGCAACCGGCAAGGCAATTGCTCAGGCAGTGCCTTCAGGCGGAATGCTGCCATGCGCGCAGCCGATGGATCGCCTTCGGCGTCAGGCTGTAGGCCGCGACCGTCGACGCCGCGAACTGGCTGGCAGCCGGGGGATGACGCAAGAGCCGCGCGATCACCACGGCCAACGGGATGGCGCAATAAGGATCGGTCCATAGCGGCACCAGCTCCTCGCGCGTGCCGCGATATCGTCCCGCGCCAAGACTGACGAGCCCGATTTCCAATAGGATGTCGCGCCGGCGCTGGCGCCACCGCGCCGCATCCAGGATCCCCATCAATCCAAGGCGGGTCAGCACGCCGCCGCGACCATCCGCTTGCACCGACGGCGTCTCGCCGAGCGAAATCTGCAACAAGGCGCCGGGCAGGTCGACGCCGGCAAGCCAGGCGTTCATCGGCTCGACCAGGCGGGGATTGGCGTCGATGAAATAGGACTTTGCCGTCGCATCCTCGCGGATGTAATCGAACGACAGCGCGCCGTGCCACTTCAGTGCCTGCCCTATTCGCATCACGGTCTTGCGCACTTCAGGTCTGACGACGCTGAGCTTGAGCAGGTCGCCGCCGCCGGGCCCCTCGGCGATCTGACGATAGATATGACAGGCGACGAGACGTCCGCGGTCGAACACCGCCTGCGTACGCTCCAGCGCGCCGGATATGGCGGCCTGCACCACGAGGCCCTCGGCGAAGGCCTTGCCCTGTTCGAACCTTGACAGCAGCGCGTCGCGCTGGCGCTCGTCGCTGACGCGCCACACGCCGGTGCTTGCAGTACCGAAGGCCGCCTTGACGTAAAATGGATAGGGTCGGGGCCTTTCGAATTCGTCGGGCGAGCGGACGACTTCCGTTGCAGGCTGCGCCACGTCAAGCCGTGACAGGAACGCAGCGAGGCTCGCCTTGCTTTGTACCTCTTCGAACGCTTCGAAATCGGCAAGCGCGACACCGAGGCCGGTTGGAAGTTTTTTACGCGCGGCGGCGAACAGATAGGCCTGCTCATGCACCGGCAGCAGCACGTCGATCGAGCGCGACTTGACGACATCCATCACCGCGGCGAGATAGCCGTCTGGATCGGCGCCGGAGGCGGGCGAGCGATGGACCCGCCCGACAAAGCGCGAGAACCGCCCGAGGCACAATGGATCGCTGGACATCAGTTCGACGCGGTGGCCAGCGAGCCCCAGCGCTGTGATGGTCTCGCGCGACGACAGGCTGGAGCCTTCGCTGAGCAGAATTTTGGGCTTTCGCGCAGTCATTCTGGGCCACCTTAAAGCTCCGAGGGCGGGAAACAAAGCCCGGCGGTCCTCACGAAGCGTGCTCTCGGCGGCCAAGGCCTACTCCGGGCTCGCTCGCGCCCCGAGCATCGCTTGCCATGCAGCAGTCGGGCCAAATCCGAAAGCGATCCTTACCTGCGAGGTAATCGCGCCGATGATCGAACGCTGACATATCTGACCCGATGGAATTCCAAACAGGTTCTTTCCCATGCATCAGATCGTATCGCCGCGCGTGGATACCTCGCGGCGCTGGTGGGTGCTCGCAATCGTCGTCGCGGCACAGTTCATGTTCGGTGTCGACGCCTTCATCGTCAATGTCGCGATCCCGACGATTGCGGTCGAACTGCACGCGAGTCCGGCGCAAATCGAATCCGTGATCGCGATCTACCTGATCGCGTATGCGACGCTGGTGGTCACCGGCGGACGGCTCGGCGACATCTACGGCACCAAGGCCGTTTTCATTGGCGGTGTGCTCGGCTTTTCCGCAACCTCGCTGTGGTGCGGGCTGGCGCAATCAGGCGGTGAACTGATCGCGGCGCGGCTCGCGCAAGGCGCGACCGCGGCGCTGATGGTGCCGCAGGTGCTCGCCACGCTGCATTTGCTGTTTGCCGACGACCAGCGCGGGCGCGCCTTCGGCATTTACGGTATCGTGCTTGGGCTTGCCGGCGCCGCCGGCTTTGCCCTTGGCGGTGTGCTGGTGACGCTCGATCTCCTGGGGCTCGGTTGGCGAGTGGTGTTCTTTGTCAACGTGCCGTTCGGCCTGATCATCGTCGCCGCCGGTTTGCGGATCATGCCGCAGGTAGCGCGCCGGGCCGACACACGGCTCGATATTCCGGGCGCGATTGTGCTGTTCACCGGCTTATTGTGCTTGATCGGGCCGTTGCTATTTGGGCACGACGCGCAGTGGGCACCATGGGTGTGGCTGGTGATGGCTGCGGGCGTTGCGATCGTCGCGGCCTTCGTGCGGCTCGAGCGCGAGGTGGCGCGTCGCGGCGGCATGCCGTTGATCGATCTTGCGCTCTTATCGGATGCGGCCTTCATGCGAGGCCTCGGCGCTGCATTCTTCTTTTTCTGCGCTAATTTGTCGTTCTATCTGGTCATGACCATGTTCATGCAGAAGGCGCTGCAGATCCCGCCGCTGCAGGCGGGCCTGGTGTTTGTGCCCTTGGCGCTGACCTTCGTCATTGCCTCGCGGCTGAGTAGCGCGCGGGCACGACATCGCGGCACGCTGGTGCTGATCGAGGGCTGCACCATCCAGATCGCGGGCCTCGCGGTGCTGTTCCTGGCGGTCGCAACCCTCAAGGCGCCGTCGGCGTGGTTGCTCGCCCTTGTGCTGAGCGTTTTCGGTTACGGTCAGGGGCTGGTGATGGCGCCGTTGTCCAGCGCGGTGCTTTCGACGGTGAAACCCGCCAGCGCAGGTTCGGGCTCCGGCGTGTACGGCACCACGGCGCAAATCGCCAACGCTACCGGTGTGGCCGTCATCGGCGCGGTATTCTTTGCGATCAACGCTGCGCATTCCGCGCAATACGCAATGTTTGCATCGTCAGCGCTGTTTGCGTTGTCGATTATTGCCGCCGTCGTATTTCTGTCGTGGATGCGCCGCGCGGCTGCCTGATATCGTTAACTAATTCAAATCCTGGGGATTGACAGCACACGGTCTTTTTATTTCGCACTGCAACAACTATCTATACTTGGTTGAGTTGGAATCACTCACCAAGGAGCGACCATTGTCCCTTGCCAATAATGTCGAGTTTCTCAGGCGCCTGCCAAAGCTGAACGGCGTGGCGGGCCTTGGGAGAGGCGCGCGACACAACGTCCGCAGCCCTCTCGTCGAAACGGGCGCATTCGGGACCAATCCCGGCGCGCTCAGGATGTTCTCGTTCGTACCCGGCAGCGTGCCGCATCGGCCGGCGCTGGTCGTCGTGCTGCATGGTTGCGGGCAGACCGCCGCTGGTTACGATCTCGGCGCCGGCTGGTCGACGCTCGCCAAGCGCTACGGCTTCGCCTTGCTGATGCCGGAGCAGCAGCCGGCCAACAACCCCGCCACCTGCTTCAATTGGTTCAATCCGGACGACGCCGCGCGCGACCGCGGCGAAGCCTTTTCGATCCGGAACATGATCGCGCGGATGGTCGCCATCCATGGCATTGATCGCCGCCGCGTCTACATCACCGGACTTTCCGCCGGCGGCGCGATG
>VAZG01000002.1 GCA_005885285.1 Alphaproteobacteria bacterium
CCAACGATATTTTGAATCAGCAGCTGGCCTTGATTGTCTTTGTAATCCCAGCGATTGACGTTGATGTATTTCGGGTTGGCGTGCACATAGGTGACGCCGGCATTGGCGCTGCCGGCGCCATAGACTCCCAGATAGTCAGCGGATTTTCCCCAGCGCATGGCGCCGATCGCATCGAAGGCAAGCTGCCGTGCTTCCTCCGCCGAGATCTTGCCGGCCTTGGCTTTTTCCTCGTAGTTCGAGAGGATCTTCTTGGCAGCCTCGACCAGATCGAACACCTTGGTCCGACGTTCCTCGATGACGGTATTGCGAAGGACCATCACTTGAGCGGCCAGTGCGGCGACGAAGACAACGGTCAAAACCGCGATGATCGTCGCAAAACGATTGTAGACAGTAAGATGTCGCATGATGAGCGCCTTCGTGCCAGAGATGGCGACTAGTACCCCTTTACCGGTTAAGGTTTTATTGAGAACGACGGGCGGTCGTGTCCGCCACGGGCTTTGTGGAGCCGACCTCGGGCTCACCAACGTCACGGCCTGCGGCTATTTTCGGTCGGCGATGTCAGCGGCAAAGATCCGCAGGAAGATCGCGCGCCGGGCGGTCTCGCGGTTGTTGCAATACGCGATCATCGGATTGGCCATCTTGCCCTGGAAATAATCATACCAGAACGCACAGGTCAGATCGCGGGTATGGATCCATGATCGCTGCATCTCGCGCAGCTTGGCCTGCTGATCGGACTCCAGCGCGTTCATCATGGTCTTGTAGGAATCGTTGATGATCTGATCCCAGACCAGCCGCTCGCGATCCAGGCATTCGATCTGGCGCCGCGAGCTTACGGTGGTTTCATCGCCGCCCATGCATGGCTTCGCTATCCTCATGAGGCAGGCCGCCTCGTCGGCTTCCTGCGATCCCGCCCCCTTGTCCTGCTTGCGCAGGCAGTCGCCGATGGTAGCGACATCCTTTGCCGCCGGAGCATCCGCCCGCGCCGGATACGGTCCGACAACGATCAGCGCGAGAGCGAGCGACAACAGCAGACGACGGACTGGCATGTGCCTCATCCCTTTTTCCCCGCCTTGACCTCGTCGAATGTGGCAAGCGCCCGTTCAAATTTGGAATTGAAGAGCCACATCGCATCCATAATTTCGCGGAAGGTCGCCGATGTCCTTGCCCTGTCTGCCTGACCAAAAGCGAAGATGCTGTTGTTTCGTAGATATCCCATGATCCTCGGCTCGGAAATTTTATAGTTCACCAGGTCGCCCGACTTGAGCGCGGACCTGGTTGGGCTGGGAATAATCTGGATCAGCTCAAAAAACTTCATTTGATCGATCGGGTCCGGAAGTGTCTTCACGATCGCCGGTATTTGGGGGAAAAGCTCCGCGTGCGCGCCCATCAGCGCATCTCGCACGGCGGTCCAGTGGTTGTAGCGATGATCGAGATTCCCCGCGCGTGCCTCTTCCTTGTCATCGCGAGCGCCCAGTGCAGGATCGAAGGCTGCGATCGACTCTTTGATCGCCGCCCACTTCCTTCGACCGTTTTTATCTTCGGATGGGCCTGTCTGCAAACTCCCCTTGTAGGTATTGGACCGTGCATTCCCCACATTTTGATTGCCATTCGTCTCGGCAAAGAAGAGCCCCAGGCTGATACGACCTGCCGCTTGTGCATTCGTCGCATCAAGGCCCTTGGCCCGCGCAATGGCCATTGCCAAATCGACGACGTCCTTGAACGGCGTATCTGATTTTTGCGCGTTGGCGGGTGGCGCCTCCATGAGGTCGAAAAGTTTCCGGTACTCATCGACCAGCGGCTCGCTGTCGGCGTCAAAGTACGCCGGAGGAATTCCGAATTTATTGGGCCGTCCGATTCTGGATGGAAGCGCGTCGGTGAGGTCTTTGTAGGCGCTTATCATGTTGATGCGTGCAAGGTAGAGCGCTTGTCCCGGCAAGTTCGGCAGCGGCTGGCCGGAATTGATCTGTGCGCGACGCTGGCGCAGGACCTGCTCAAAGCTGCTGACAGCATTGTTGTAGGTATCGAGTGCATCCGATTGTTTTTTCGTGAGCGCGCCGGGCTGCGCCATTGCGGCGGAGATGAAACCGAGATTGCCGATGGCGGCCGAGACGAGCGACGCGGTCGGGTTGATGATGATCGTATCGACGGCGATGGAGGCCCACGGCGTGAAGACGAGCGCGAGCGCAAGAGCTGCCGCGGGCGCAGCGGCATGACGGTTTATTCCCATGGCGATCTCCCAATGCCTAAGTCTCACCGGATACGACCGGGAGGTCTACCCGCAATTGGTTTGTAAGTTCACGGCTTAATGAAAATCCCGCGAGCGCGGCAGGATGCGCACATTGCGGGGATGGCGGATTTTCTGGGCCGGATTTTCCGGATGGTCGCGGCGGTCGTCGTTGAGCGGCTCAACCAGGGCAGGCCCAGCCGGCACAGGAGGTTTTCGGCCAAGCGCGTCGTCGGCAAGTCCCACCAGATCGCGGGAGCGGTCGAATAATCGCTGGGCGACCAGATGCGTCACTTCCTCCGGACTGCTCTGGATATAGCCTTCGACCAGAATGAGGCGAGCGCCCATCACCTCTTTGCGGAAGCGCTCCATCACCTTCGGCCACACCACGATATTGGCGATGCCACTTTCGTCCTCCAGCGTCATGAAGATGACGCCGTTGGCGCTGCCCGGGCGCTGCCGTACCAGCACCACGCCGGCGCAGCGGACGAAGAGCCGGTCATTGCGGTGACAGACGTCCCGACAGGGAATAACGCGCTCCTTTGCAAACATTGAACGCAAAAATTCCATCGGATGGCCTTTCAGCGACAGGCGGATGGTCTGGTAGTCGGCGACCACCTGCTCCGGCAGCGGCATCTCAGGCAGGGCCTTCGCATTCTCGTCGGGCTGCTCGCGCGCGACCGCCGCCTCGAACAGCGGCAGCGGTACATCGTCTGGCAGCCGTCGCACCGCCCATAGCGCTGCGCGGCGATCAAGCCCGATGGAGCGAAACGCATCCGCATCGGCGAGCAGGATCAGCGCGCGCTTGGGCAAGCCGGTGTCGCGGGCGAACTCTTCCAGCGAGGTGAAGCGGCGACGCTCACGGGCGGCGACGATGCGCTCGGCCCAGTCTTCCATTTTTGTATCATCATGTTGCGGCATCGTCAGTGCTACACCTCTCCCATAGGGAGAGGTCGCGCCGCAGGCGCGGGTGAGGGGCGCGCGCTCTCGTGGGACCTGAGCCCCCTCACCCGATTTGCTGCGCAAATCGACCTCTCCCCGCTGGGGAGAGGTGGTCTGAGATCGCGGCCAGGCCGATTCAAGCAAGGAACTTTCCGCAAGCTCGCCCCGGAATGACGCCTGGATTTGTTTCAATCGCACCTCGTCCGGATCGGCCCAGCTAAACCCGTCGATCTGGCGAAAGCCGAGCCGCACCGCGCAATATTTCCCGCCTCCCTCCTCCAGCGTATTTTGCGCAAAACTATGGGACACGTCGATCTCGCGCACCTCGACGCCGTTCTTGCGGGCATCGCCGACAATCTGGGCCGGGGCATAAAAGCCCATCGGCTGCGAGTTCAACAGGGCGCAGCAGAAGGCATCGGGGTGATAATGCTTGAGCCATGACGAGACATAGACGAGCTGCGCAAAGCTCGCGGCGTGGCTTTCCGGAAAGCCGTAAGAGCCGAACCCCTTGATCTGCTCGAAACAATTTCTGGCGAATTCGGGCGCGTAACCGCGCGCGATCATGTTGTCGATCAGCTTGGCCTCGAACTTGCCGATAGTGCCGAGATTGCGAAACGTCGCCATCGACCGCCGCAGCCCGTTGGCTTCCTCGGAGGTGAATTTCGCGGCCTCGATCGCGATCCGCATCGCCTGTTCCTGGAACAGCGGGACGCCGAGCGTCTTGTGCAGCACCCTGTAAAGCTCATCCTTGTCGCCGTGCTCGGGCGAAGGCGAGGGATAGATCACCGTTTCCTTGCCGTTGCGCCGGCGCAGGTACGGATGCACCATGTCGCCCTGGATCGGGCCGGGCCGCACGATTGCGACTTCAATGACGAGATCATAGAAGGTCCGCGGCTTGAGCCGCGGCAGCATGTTCATTTGCGCGCGGCTTTCGACCTGGAACACGCCGAGCGATTCACCCCGGCACAGCATGTCGTAGACGCCCTTGTCGTCCTGCGGAATGCTCGCCAGTTCCCAGCG
>VAZG01000003.1 GCA_005885285.1 Alphaproteobacteria bacterium
GTCGGCGATCAGGTCGAAGGATTTGCGGATGCAGGTCAGCATGCCCAGCGCCAGCACGTCGACCTTCATCATGTTCAGGGCGTCGACGTCATCCTTGTCCCATTCGATGAAGGTGCGGTCCTCCATCGCGGCATTGCCGATCGGCACATAGGTGTCGAGCCGGTCCTGGGTCAGCACATAACCGCCGACATGCTGCGACAAATGCCGCGGGAATTCGATCAGCTCGCTGGCAAGCTCGACCGCGAGCTCGATCATAGAATTCGCAGGATTGAGCCCCGCCTGCTTGACCTGCATGTCGTTGAGGCCCTTGCCCCAGCTTCCCCACACCGTATTGGCCAAGGCGGCCGTGACATCTTCCGTCAGGCCCAGCGCCTTGCCGACGTCGCGGATCGCGCTGCGCGGACGATAGTGGATGACGGTCGCAATGATCGCCGCGCGGTGGCGGCCATACCGCCGGTAGACATATTGCATCACCTCCTCGCGGCGCGAATGCTCGAAGTCGAC
>VAZG01000439.1 GCA_005885285.1 Alphaproteobacteria bacterium
CGTTGCGACCCGTTGCGGTGCGATGGCACTTCGCCCCGTGCGGTGTTATTGACGTTCGATGGCTTCCTTTCTGAGATCTATACTGCTTCCGCTGGCCGTTGGCGCCGTCGCGCTGGTGCTGCTACTCGGTCTCATCAATATGATGCGAGGCGGGTCGCCAAACCGGTCGCAGCAATTGATGCGGCTGCGCGTGCTGTTACAGTTTGTCGCGATCGTTATCACGATGCTCGCGATCTGGGCGATGGGGCGTTAGAGCATGATAAGAGGACAAAGACATGGTCGTGCTCAATCGGATCTACACGCGAACCGGCGATGACGGCACCACCGCGCTCGGCTCTGGCGAGCGCCGTCCGAAATACGACCTGCGGGTGGCCGCTTACGGAACCGTGGACGAGACCAACGCCGTGCTCGGCGTCGCGCGCCTGCACCTAAAGGACGCGCGCGAGCTCGACGCGATGCTGGGCCTGATCCAGAACGACCTGTTCGACCTCGGCGCCGATCTTGCGGTACCCCAGCGCGAGGGCAAGGCGGAGCGGTTGCGGGTGGTGTCGAGCCAGGTCGAGCGGCTGGAGCGCGACATCGATAGCCTGAACGCCAATTTGGCGCCGCTGACCTCGTTCGTGCTGCCGGGCGGCACGCCGGCCGCGGCCTATCTGCACCTGGCGCGCACGGTATGCCGCCGGGCGGAACGGATCATGGTGGAACTCGCGGCCAAGCCGGACGAGCCGGTCAGCGACGCCGCGATCCAGTATGTGAACCGCCTGTCGGATTTCCTGTTTGTCGCCAGCCGCTCAGTGAACGATAACGGCGCTGGGGACGTGCTCTGGGTACCCGGCCAGAATCGCTGAACGGGCCGATTTTTGCGCCGCGCGCGTTGACCGGGGTTGGCGGGACCTTTAGGTTCCGCGCCAACCTGAGCGAAGGCGAAATTTACGCGAAAGAGGATCGATGAAGGTTCTGGTTCCGGTAAAGCGGGTGGTCGATTTCAACGTCAAGGTCCGGGTCAAAAGCGACGGATCGGGCGTGGAACTCGCCAATGTCAAGATGTCGATGAATCCGTTCGACGAAATCGCGGTCGAGGAAGCGTTGCGCCTGAAAGAGGCCGGCAAGGCAACCGAGATCGTGGTGGTATCGATCGGCCCCGCACAGGCCTCCGAGACCATCCGCACCGGCCTTGCCATGGGCGCCGACCGCGGCATCCTGGTCAAGGCCGAAGGCAATGTCGAACCGCTGGCGGTGGCAAAGATCCTCAAAGCCGTCGTCGATGAAGAAAAGCCGGGCCTTGTCATCCTTGGCAAGCAGGCGATCGACGACGACAGTAACCAGACCGGCCAGATGCTGGCCGCGCTGCTTGGCTGGTCGCAGGCGACCTTTGCCTCCAAGCTCGAAGTCGACGGCGCCGATTTCAAGGTGACACGTGAAGTCGATGGCGGCCTGCAAACCGTCAAGCTGAAGGGGCCGGCGATCGTCACCACGGACCTGCGGCTGAACGAGCCGCGCTATGCGAGCCTTCCCAACATCATGAAGGCGAAGAAGAAGCCGATCGCCGACAAGAATGCCGCCGACTACGGCGTCGATCTCACCGCCCATCTCGAAATCCTCAAGACATCGGAACCGCCGGGCCGCAAGGGAGGCGTCAAGGTCAAGGACGTCGCTGAGCTGGTGTCGAAGCTCAAGAATGAAGCCGGGGTTCTCTGATGACGACGCTGCTGATTGCCGAACACGACCGCGAGACCCTGAAAGATGCCACCAACAAGGCGCTGACCGCAGCCGCGCAACTGGGCGCCGACGTCGATGTCCTGGTCGCCGGCGGCAGCCAGGGCACCAAGCAAGCGGCTGAAGCCGCGTCCAAGCTTGCCGGCGTGAAGAAGGTGCTGCTTGCCGAGGGCGATGCTTACGCCCACGATCTCGCCGAGCCTTTGGCCGCGCTGATCGTGGCACTGGCACCTTCCTACGACGCCATCGTCGCGCCCGCGACCTCGCGCTTCAAGAATGTGATGCCGCGCGTCGCGGCATTGCTCGACGTCATGCAGGTCTCGGAAATCATCAAGGTGGTTTCGCCCGATACCTTCGAGCGGCCGATCTATGCCGGCAATGCGATCCAGACCGTGAAATCAAAGGACGCCAAGAAGGTCATCACGGTACGGACTTCTACCTTCCAGGCCACCGGCACCGGTGGCAGCGCGACCGTGGAAAATGCCGCCGGCGCAGCCGATCCGGGCCTCTCCAGCTTTGTCGGCGAGGAGGTCGCCAAAAGCGATCGCCCCGAACTGACGTCGGCCAAGATCATCGTGTCCGGCGGCCGCGCCATGCAGAGCCGCGAGAATTTCGCCAAATATATCGAGCCGCTGGCCGACAAGCTGGGCGCCGGCGTCGGCGCCTCGCGCGCGGCGGTCGATGCCGGATACGCGCCGAACGATTGGCAGGTTGGCCAGACCGGCAAGGTGGTGGCGCCGGAACTTTATGTCGCGGTTGGCATCTCCGGCGCAATTCAGCATCTCGCCGGCATGAAGGATTCCAAAGTGATCGTCGCGATCAACAAGGACGAGGACGCGCCGATCTTCCAGGTCGCCGACTACGGCCTGGTGGCGGACCTCTATCAGGCGGTTCCCGAACTGACCGAGGCGCTCGGCAAGCTCGGAAAATAACCATGATTCCACCGGCCGGATGCGAAAGCCCCGGCCGGTGTTAGGTTTGAGAAGAGTGTTTTCAGGCGAATGGATAATGGTTCGCCGCAAGAAGACGCGTCAAAGATGGGTTTAAAGCCTCGGGTTCGTACCGAGGCTTTAAGGGATGAATGGACAGGCGCGATATGCGCGCGGTTCCGGTGGATGACAAGATGGCAGCTTTGATCAAGAAGGTCGGCGTGATCGGCTCGGGCCAGATGGGCAACGGGATTGCGCATGTGGCGGCGCTGGCGGGGTTGGACGTCGTGCTCAACGATGTCTCCGCCGATCGCCTGAAGTCGGGCATGGCGACCATCAACGGCAACCTGTCGCGCCAGGTCGCCAAGACGATCATCACCGAAGACGCGCGCAAGCAGGCGCTGGCTCGGATCGTCTCCACCGAGACCATCGACGGGCTCGCCGATTGCGACCTGGTGATCGAGACCGCGGTCGAGAAGGAAGAGGTCAAGCGCAAGATCTTTCACGATCTGTGCGCGGTGCTGAAGCCGGAAGCCATCATCGCTTCCAATACCTCGTCGATCTCGATCACGCGGCTTGCTGCCTCCACCGACCGGCCCGAACGCTTCATCGGCATCCACTTCATGAATCCAGTGCCGCTGATGGAATTGGTCGAACTGATCCGCGGCATCGCCACGGATGACGCGACCTTCGACGCGGCCAGGGAATTCGTGACACGGCTCGGCAAGCAGGTCGCGGTATCGGAAGATTTTCCGGCCTTCATCGTCAACCGCATCCTGCTGCCGATGATCAACGAGGCGATCTATACGCTCTATGAGGGCGTCGGCAACGTCGAGGCGATCGATGCCGCCATGAAGCTCGGCGCGCACCATCCGATGGGGCCGCTGGAATTGGCCGATTTCATCGGCCTCGACACGTGCCTGTCGATCATGCAGGTGCTGCACGAGGGCTTGGCGGACTCCAAATACCGGCCGTGTCCGCTGCTCGTGAAATACGTCGAGGCCGGCTGGTTGGGGCGCAAGACCCAGCGCGGTTTCTACGACTATCGCGGCGCCAAGCCGGTCCCGACGCGGTGATGCAGCGAAAGCCAGGGCGTGATTGCATGCCCTCGGCATAGCAACCCCGGGATTTTTTCGTTCGCCTGCCAGGCTCGCGCAGCGCAGGCCTGACAGCCTGTCGTTCAGCTCGCATACCTTATAACCGCAGGATGCGCTCGCCGCGCCGCCCGCGTCGGCGTAAGGTTGGGCCAAGATGACGCCATGGAGGAAGACTGATGTCATTTTACCGAGGCATGACTTGCGAGAACGTGACCATCCAAGGCGACAAGGCAACGCCGATTACCGCTTATGTCGCCAAGCCCTCTGGTCCTGGGCCTTTTCCTGGCGTGGTGCTTGTCCACCATCTTCCGGGCTGGAGCGAGTTCTACATCGAGACGACGCGTCGGTTCGCCCATCACGGCTATCTCGCGATTTGCGCCAATCTCTATGAGCGTGCGGGCCAGGGCAATCCGGACGACGTCGCCGCCAAGGTCCGCGCCGAAGGCGGCATTGCCGACGCCCAGATGCTCGGTGATACCGAGGCCGCCGTGAAGTGGATGCGCGCGCAGCCCAACCATAACGGCAAGGTCGGCATTTTCGGCTCCTGTTCGGGTGGCCGGCACGCCTTCATCTATGCCTGCCAGCGAAAGGACGTCGACGCCTGCGCCGAGCTCTGGGGCGGCCGCGTGGTGATGGGCAAGGAGGAGCTCAATGCCAAGACGCCGGTCGCGCCGATCGACATGACCAAGGACCTGTGCTGCCCGCTGCTCGGCATATTCGGCAATGACGACCGCGCGCCGAGCCCCGAGCAGGTGAACCAGCACGAGGCCGAGCTCAAGAAGTGTGGCAAGATGCACGAGTTCTATCGCTACGATGGCGCCGGCCACGCCTTCTTCTATTGGCACCGGCCGCTCTACCGGGTCGAGCAGGCGATGGACGGCTGGAGCAAGGTGTTCGCCTTCTTCGGCAAGCATTTGGCGAAGTAGGAGGCTCCAAGACATGTGCACGTCCATCATCGAGATCGCACCTGCCGAGGGCATGGCAAAGCGCGGAGACGAATGGTTCCCGCTCTCGCTAGCCGTGGTTGCCTACGACCACGCGCGTCATGCGCCGCTGGGCGACGTCATCACGCTCGACTTCATCAACACGCACCTCGAAGTGCGGGCGCGGGCTGGGGTTGAGCTGACCTTGGAGACAGCCAAGGCGTTGCGTGCCGCCCTCGACCGGGCGATTGCCGCCGCCGAGTTCGAGGAGGCGGAAGTGCGAGGCAAGGGGGCGCCGTCCAGCCTCGTTCGGGCGGCGTGACGACCATAGCGCTATCATTGCCCTGTAACCCGTGGAGGCCATGGTGCTCACTGTCACGCGCGATATGATTCTGCCCACCACCATCACCGGCTCCTACCCGCGACCGCTTTGGTTTGACCGCAGCCTGGCCGGCCGATCGTTCAAATCCGCGCTCGGCGATTCCCTGTTCCGCGAACAATACCTTGATGCGGTCGCCAGCATCATCGCCGAACAGGAAGCTGCAGGGCTCGACATCGTGACCGATGGCGACAGCCGCTTCGATTTGACCGTGGGCGGCAAGTCCTGGTTCTTCTATCCAATTGAACGTCTCGGTGGCGTCTGCGGCCACCGCGACACCTCGCGGGGCTGGATGTCGCGGCACGGTCTGCGGCCCGGGAAGATATTGTGGGAGGTGCAGGAAGCCTATCAACCCGGTATTGTGCGCGAGAAACTTACGCGCGGTCCGCTGGAATACGCCGCGCTCTGGCAAGTCGCTCAGCGCGTGACGGACCGGCCGGTGAAATTCGGCGCCATCTGCGCCCCCGCCCTCGCGTCGATGCTATGGAACGAGTTCTATGACGACGACAAAGCGATGATCCTCGATCTCTGCGACATCATGAACGCGGAGCTCCGCGACATGAACGCGGAGCTCCGCGACATGGCGGCCGCGGGCTGCCCATTGATCCAGGTGGAAGAACCGCCGCACCACATGCGCGCGCAGCAATCAGACTGCACCGATGGCGATCTCGAATTCCTCACCGAGGCATTCAATCGCCAGCTCACCGGAGTGAACGCCGAAATCTGGGTGCATACGTGCTGGGGCAATCCGAATCAGCAGCGCGTACACTGGAAAGTGCCGAGTTACGAACGCGCTCTGCCGCACCTCTTGCAACTTAACTGTGACGTATTGACAATCGAATGCGCGAGCTCAGACGGGCAGGACCTGCATCTATTCAAGCATGTCAAGACCGACAAGAAGATCGGCATCGGGGTGGTCAACCATTGCAACACGGTGGTTGAACCGGCGGAGCACGTTGCGGCGCTGATCCGCAAGGCGCTGGAATATATCCCCAAGGATCAGCTCGTCATCAGCACCGATTGCGGCTTTGGCCGCGAGGGGTTGTCGCGGCGCATCGCGTTTTACAAGTGTGTGGCACTGGTCGAGGGTACGAATATCGTCCGCCGGGAGCTCGGGCTGCCGGAAGCGCGCGTGCGGGCGGCCGATCCGAAATTGTGGTTCGCGGGGCGAGAACCCATCAGGTGAAATTGATTTCCGCGTCTGGGCACGAAGCGGATCGGCCGGGCTGGTCTGATGATGTCCGTTGATCGTGGCGGACCGGAAGCGGCCAGTTGAGAGGCAAACCGGAGCAATTAACCCAAGGCCGACCTTATCGTTGCTGCAAGCAAGGCGTGCCCACATCTCCAAAGTACGGTTCTGTTGAAGCGCGCTTTTCGGGGGGGGCGCCGGGCGGGCGTGTGGTATCGTGGCGGAGCAACGAGAACGGCGGCCAGTAAGATGAAAGGAAAACTGATTACGGTCTTCTTGGGCGTGTTCATCGTGGCTGTGTCATGGGTGCCGCTATTGATTGTCGCAGCGCGCGATCGTTATGCGATGCCGGTCGGGCTCGGCCTACTTGCTTTTGCCGGCAGCTTTGTCGGCGGCGTAATCGCCCTGGTCGGGGTAATTAGGCTTGTGATCCATGCCTCAAGCGCTTCAAAGGCGCGATCCTGACTCGCTCAATATATTCGCCGTCCCTGCTTGCTGTTCGAGCCGACGATGTCCGTTCGTGGGAGGCAAAGCGGACCTCCGGCTGTGCGCGCTTCTGACAACGACCCAGGTTGCGTAAAAACGCGGGACGCATATTGTTGGTCGGTGCAAGCCGCCGCAGCAGTTTGACCATCGTCAGCACGCCCCGCACACGGTACGGCGCTAGCCCTCATGCAGAAACCGGAGCGGGGGGTAAAATCCCCTAGGGGGTCAACACCCGAGGAGCAACAACATGATCCCACGCATCCCCGAGGACTTTTCCACTGGGTTGATCGACCGCGATCTCTTCGAGATCATGGGCAACGCGATGCCGCCCCGAGATCCTGAGGAAGACGAAGAGGACGAAGACGAAGACGACGAAGACGAAGACGACGACGAGGACGGCGCCGACGAACCGCCGGTCGTGCGCGAGCCGGACGAAGACTAGGGCAGGAGTCTTTTCGAGATGAGCAGCCGCCTGGTTCGGGCCCATGGCCCGGACAGAGGACTGCCCCGGTGCATCGAGCGGTCACAGGCGTTCGGCCAGCGCTCTGTTGACCAATTAGGGATGGACCCACTTAGGGGTGGGGTTCCCGCATGTGTCCTATCTGCCGCACTGTAGACCTATCGCTCGAACGGCTGCTGTTTGCCGCACTGTAGACGTATTCCGACGTTCAATGCTCACGGCGGGTCTGAGGGCACGCCTAGCAGTTTACTGCCTTGTTTCTTCTAGCCTGGAGGAGAACTACCGTGATGAAAATTGTGATTGCAGCAGGTGCGACCCTTGCCCTGGTGACCGCCGCTGGCGCGGCCGACCTCCCCCACCCACAGCCCGTCTATCAGACGGCTCAAGTCGGCAAGATGCCGATTGGCAAAGCTCCTATTGGCAAGGGCCCGATCGGCAAGGGACCCGTCGTGTCGCGCTACTAGTACGCGTATTGACTGAGGTCTGGTTGATCTGACTTTTGTCGTCGACCGCGGGGCAAAGCGTGCAAAATAGACCGAAGAGATCAGGACTGTGCTTGCTTGCGGGATTCGCCCTCGCGGTTGTGCTTCAGTGCGAAATCCAATCCGCTGCTGCACGCGAGATGGACACGCGCGGTGGATCGGAACGTTTCATTTCCCAGAAACGGGACGTCCACAAGCGCGCCGCCGATGCGAGTGCGCTTGTCGCCAGTGAGCCTGAATCAAAACCGGCGCCACAGTCTATTGGAAGGCCGGGGTCGGGTTCCGCAAAGGGCCCGTACTACGTTGATTTCAGAGCCAGAACGGCGGCGAGTTGGGGACATGCTTTCGTCTGGTATGGGAAGACAGGCGAGCGGGAAGTTGAAGTCGCGGGCCTTACCCCTGCAGGAGATACCCTGGCTTATATGGCTGGTTATTTGATGTGGGTGCCGTCCGAGACCGGGGCAAGTTACGGCGACCTTGATCCGCAATACTTGACCGCCAATTACCGCGTTTACTTGAATGAGCCCGACGCAAAACGGGTTTTCGCATACATCAAAAAATTACAAGCGAGTTCACCGGTCTGGAACGCCGAAATATCCAATTGCACTTCGTTTATTGGTGACATCGCAAATTTTATGGGATTGAAAGTTCCTCACCGCTGGCAGCGTCCCGAGGAGTACGTGAACAGTCTGAAAGTGATGAATGGCGGGCGCCAGATGGTCCACCTGACCTCAGCACAATAGCTCGCGTCGTCGTTGGCCCTCAAAGGTTGAGCCCTCGGCCACGGCGCGATAGACGCGCCTTTACCAACCGAGAACCTGCGAAACGCGTTTTCGCATTCGGCTTTGCGATCTCCAGCATTCGTTAACCAGCTCCCGGTAGCGTGCCCGCGACGGAGAGTTGCACATGGACATCATGAGCATGGTCACCAGTATGCTCGCTGCGCAAGCGGGCAACACGCAGACGCAGGTCGCCGCGACCATCCTGAAATCCAATGCCGACGCGGAGAAGTCCTCGGTGTTGACGCTGTTGGGGGCCGGCACCCCCTCGCTCGCCAATGTCGGCGCGGGTATCGGCGGCAACCTCAATATCTCGGCCTAAAACCCCGCCGCGGCCGGCTGCACCGCCGCCTTGATCAGCTTGATGGCGTCGTCGCTGCCCCATTCCGCGGGGCCGCCAATGGTGCCGATCTCGCAGCCCTGACCGTCCACCAAGACCGAGGTCGGCATCCCCAGCGCCCGGCCTATCTGCTTAAGATCCTGGAAAACCTTGGCTTTTTGGTCGTTGAAATAGTCAAGCCGGGTCAGATTGGCCTCTTTGAGGAAATTCTTCGGTTTTTCGGGGTCGCGGGTGTCGATGTTGATGGCGATCACCTCGAAATTCGGCCCCCCAAGCTTCGTTTGCAGGTCCTCCAGCGCCGGCATTTCCTTGCGGCAAGGCACGCACCAGGTGGCCCACAGGTTCACCAGCACGGTCTTTCCGCGCCAGTCGGAGAGCTTCCTGGGCTTGCCATCGGCATCCTGGAAGCTCAGGTCCGGCAGCCGCAACGGCGCCTTGGCCATGGTGAGCGCCGCGACTTCCCCGTGCGCCAGGGGCGCGATCTTGCGCGCCACATCGACCGCTCCGCGGCAAGCGGGATCACCGCCCGCGTTGGGCGTGAGGCCGCCGAACCCGTAGATGGCGGCAAATCCGATGGCCACCCCGATCACGACCGCCCCGATCGCAAGCGGAATCCGGCGCGTGGCAGCCGCGGTGGGTGTGGGTTGTCCAGGCATATCGTTTGTCATTCGCTATCAGTTACGGCTATGCAGAGCCTATATTGCCGACGGTTCGGGACCAAAAGCGCGCGTGCGGCGCGCATTCCGTTTCGGCGGTGACGTTGAACGGCAGATCATGAGCAGCAAGTCATGAGCAACAAGATGTGGGGCGGCAGGTTTTCCGAACGCCCCGACGCGATCATGGAGGAAATCAACGTCTCCATCGACGTCGATCGGCACCTTTACGCCCAGGACATTGCCGCGTCCAAGGCCCACGCGGCGATGCTCGCCGCGCAAGGCATCATCACGGCCGTTGATGCAAAAAATATCGCCAAGGGTCTAGACACGATTTTGTCAGAAATCGCCAAGGGATCGTTCGATTTCAAGCGCGCTCTGGAGGACATTCACATGAATGTCGAGAACAGGCTGGGCGAATTGATCGGTCCCGCCGCAGGCCGGCTGCATACCGCGCGCTCGCGCAACGACCAGGTGGCGACCGATTTCCGCCTCTATGTCCGCGATACGATCGATGAATTGGATGCGGCGCTGGCCGCGTTCCAGCGCGCGCTGGTCGAGCGGGCGATCGAGCATGCCGCGACCGTGATGCCGGGCTTTACCCATCTGCAGACCGCGCAGCCGGTGACGTTCGGCCATCATCTACTCGCCTATGTCGAGATGGCATCGCGCGACCGCGGCCGCTTCGCCGACGCGCGCAAGCGCCTCAACGAGTCACCGCTGGGCGCGGCCGCCCTTGCCGGCACCTCGTTTCCGATCGACCGCGAGGCGACCGCGCGGGCGCTCGGCTTCGAGCGGCCGATGGCCAATTCGCTGGATGCGGTCTCCGACCGCGATTTTGTGCTGGAGACGTTGTCCGCGGCGGCGATAGCGGCGGTGCATCTGTCGCGCTTGGCCGAGGAGATCGTGGTCTGGACCTCGCCGCTGGTCGGCCTGGTGCGGCTGTCGGACAAGTTCACCACCGGCTCCTCGATCATGCCGCAGAAGCGCAATCCGGATGCGGCCGAACTGGTGCGCGCCAAGACCGGGCGGGTGATCGGCGCGCTCACCGCGCTCTTGATCGTGATGAAGGGCCTGCCGCTCGCCTATCAAAAGGACATGCAGGAAGACAAGGAGGGCGCGATGGAGGCGCTCAGCGTGCTGTCGCTTGCGGTTCGCGCCATGACCGGAATGGTCGGAGATCTCACGCCCGACGAGGCGCGGATGAAAGTTGCCGCCGGCGAAGGCTATGCCACCGCGACCGATCTTGCCGACTGGCTGGTGCGGACCTTGAAGATGCCGTTCCGCGACGCCCATCACGTCACCGGGCGCATCGTGGCGTTGGCCGCGAAAGAGGGCGTCGCCTTGCACGAATTGCCGCTGAAGGCGATGCGGGAGGTCGAACCAAAGATCACGGCGGAGGTTCTCAACGTCCTTTCGGTGGAGGCGTCGGTGAAGAGCCGGACGAGCTTTGGCGGCACCGCGCCGAAGAACGTGCTGGCGCAAGCCAAGGGCTGGCTGAAGCGCCTCGAAAAGGAGCAAAAATTTGCTTGAGGACTTAAATTTCGCTGCAATTCCATGGCCATCCTGCTCTCGCCAGAACACGGCAATCTTTGTATGGTGCGGCCCGCATTGGGGATTTCATCGTGACTAGCAAGTCGGGCCCGGCAGCTTCGGGATGGGCGATTGTTCTGATAAGCGCGGCTTTGCTCGCGCTCGCAGGCTGCGGGCGCAAGGGTCCCTTGGACCTGCCGCCGAGCGCGAGCTATCCATCAACGGCCAACGCCGCAGCGCCGGCCGATAGCGAAGCCCAAGCTGCAAGCAAGCCGAGCGTGTTCAATCCGAGCTACGGGGCCGATGCGCCGCCGACCGCCCCCAAAGGCAACAAGCGGCCCTTCGCTCTCGACCCGCTGCTCGGGCCGGACCGCTAGTCATGAATCACTTCGATTATCGCAACGGCGTGCTTCACGCCGAGGCGGTCAATCTGTCAGGTCTCGCCGACACCGTCGGCACGCCGTTCTATTGCTATTCGACGGCGACGCTGGAGCGGCACTTTCGCGTGTTCACCGAAGCCTTCGCCGGCGAGAATATCCTCGTCTGCTACGCCATGAAGGCCAATTCCAACCAGTCGGTGCTGCGTACGCTGGCAAAGGTCGGCGCCGGCGCCGACGTGGTCTCGGGCGGTGAATTGAAGCGCGCGCTGGCGGCCGGCATCAGCCCGCAAAAAATCCTGTTCTCAGGCGTTGGCAAGACCGAAGCCGAGCTACGCGCGGCCCTTTCCGCCGACATTCTCTGCATCAATGTCGAGTCCGAGCCTGAGCTCGAATTGTTGTCGCGGCTCGCGGTCGAGGCCGGCAAGACCGCGCGGATCTCGGTGCGGATCAATCCCGACGTCGATGCCGGCACCCATGCCAAGATCTCGACCGGGAAATCCGCGAACAAGTTCGGCATTCCGCTTTCCCGCGCCCGCGAGGTTTATGCCCGCGCCGCAAAGCTGCCGGGGATCGAGGTGACCGGCACTGATGTGCATATCGGCAGCCAGATCACTGATCTTGGCAAAATGGAAACCGCGTTTCGGATCCTGTCGGAGTTCGTGCAGACACTGCGCGCCGACGGCCACACCATATCGCATGTCGATTTCGGCGGCGGGCTCGGCATTCCCTATTACATGGATCGCGAAGCCCCTCCGGCGCCGGACGCCTATGCCGAGATGGTCAAGCGGGTGACGCATAATCTCGGCTGCACGCTAATGTTCGAACCGGGGCGGATGATCGTCGGCAATGCCGGCATCCTCGTCACCCGCGTGATCTACGTGAAGCACGGCGAAGCCAAGAATTTCGTCATCATCGACGCCGCGATGAACGACCTGATCCGCCCCACGCTCTATGAAGCCCATCACGACATCCTGCCGGTGGTGCAGCCCGCGCCGGGTGCGAACCGGATTGTCGCCGACGTGGTCGGGCCAGTCTGCGAAAGCGGCGATTACCTTGCGCTCGATCGCACCCTGTCCGAGCCGAAGCCCGGCGACCTCCTGGCGGTCATGACCGCCGGCGCCTACGGCGCGGTGCAGTCCGGCAGCTACAATACCCGCGCGCTGGTGCCCGAAGTGCTGGTCAAGGACGATCAATACGCGCTGGTTCGCCCCCGCGTCGACGTCGAAGCACTGATTGCGATGGACCGCCTAGCGCCCTGGCTGTGAGCGGTTATTTGGCCGCGTGGCCGCCTTTTGCTCCTCCCACCACGACGGCATATTGGATTTGCTTCCAGTAACGCTACCCGCCTTTGGTAGGTAGAACAGAATCTATCCTCTGTTTCCTCTGGGGTCGGCGCGGTAACGCCGATTGCGAATTTGGAGCCATTTTTGGCCATTGCGAGCCACCCGACGGATTAAATCAGGCCGATTTACCGGATCACTTCCTTGTGTATATCTCATCATCTTGCACTCCGATTTTGGTATCGGATTGAAGCATATATTATTTTGATAGCATAATCAAATAGTTATATAAGTAACTTACCCGCGTCGCGCCAACTGTACCTGTGGATTGCGTTACAAACGGACTTGCAGACTCAGAAACAATGGGTAAAACGGTACGAGCAGTTTGAACGGAGGCCGACATGGCCGTTACTCAAGACAAGCCAGTGCCCTATGCCCCGCCAACCGCGATCCTAGAAATCGTGTCGCGGCGGCGTAACCGTGGCTTGCCGGTTCCCATTACTTCTGACGTTCTCGGACGCGCCAGCATTTCGCCCAGCCTCATCCCGCGCACATTGCAGGCCCTGCAAACGCTGGACCTCATTGACGATGGCGGAAATCCGACCCCGACGTTTGAGGCGATCCGAGTCGCCCCAGAGGCCGAATACAAGAGGCACCTCGAAGAGTGGTTGAAGAGTGCCTATGCGGAAGTATTCGCGTTCGTCGATCCAGCCGCTGATGATGAAGTTCGGATAAGAGATGCCTTCCGAAGCTACAATCCCGCAGGGCAGCAAGACCGTATGATTACCCTGTTTCAGGGGCTTTGCTCTGCCGCCGGTCTAATGCCGGAAAAGCCAACATCGGCGTCTCGATCATCAGCGCCACGAGCTGTACCTCCCCGCATGCGTATCGCGCCCACGACAACACAAACACAGCGCGTTCCTCCAAGAATGGGGCTTTTCCAAAAACCGAAATCACCAACCAGCCTGCCACCCGCGTTATCTGGCCTGTTGGAAAGCCTACCCGCTGCCAGCGATGGCTGGACCAAAGACCAGCGAGAAAAATTCATAACCACCTTTCAGGCCGTGCTGGATTTCTGCATCCCAGTGGTCGAGACGCATCAAACGGAAAACGGCGGCCAATCATGACCGCCGTTCGCCAGAACTAGCCCCGACTGTACCGGGGATGTAGAGCCTTCCGACGTGACCCCTGCCAAGGGCCGTAGGTTGGGTGCAGTAGCTGCCCGTCCAGTAGGGCGGAGTAAGAGCCATCGCGACCGTCCCGGAGTGGCATCTCGGCGGTCGCGATGGGGCTCTTTATAGTCGAATCGTCGAGAAATGTCCAATTTGCAGGCGAATCCAGCGCCTTACAACATATAGGTGTTGGGTACGGGAAAGCTAATATCCCCCACCACGACTCCAGCCGCCTTCTCGATCGGCTTGATCGCGGTGGTGAAATCGGACTCGGCGCCCATCTCGCGGGTCACCGCTTCCCAGAG
>VAZG01000183.1 GCA_005885285.1 Alphaproteobacteria bacterium
CCAGGTAAGTAACAGGCCCGCGACGATCGCCACCAGGCCCATCACGGACCCTACGGATAGGTCGATGCCGCCGGTGATGATAACCACGGTCATCCCCATCGCCATGATTCCGATCGGCGCGAAGTTGCGCGTGACATTGGCAGCATTTTCGGTAGTGCCGAAGGTCGGTTCATTGATGGTCATGACCACGACCAGCACGATGAGCGCGATTGTCACCCAGAATGGCTGGCTCGATAGGACGCGCGCACCAAAGGTTTGTTCCTTGTTTTCCGCAACATCTGAAATTGCGGCATGACTTGTTTCGGACGCCTTGGCAATATCATGCTGCACGGATCGCTCCCGTAATCAGACCAGTGATTTCCTCCGGCGATGTCGATGCGGTTGCCTTGTCGGCAACCTTGGCGCCGCGCCGCATGACGATTATTCGGTCGCTCACCGCGAACACGTCGGGCATCCGATGGCTGATCAGGATGACCGCCACATCCTGGTGCTTCAGACGGCGAATGAGTTCGAGCACCTGGGCTACCTGTCGCACCGAGATGGCGGCGGTCGGCTCGTCCATCAGGACGAGCTTGGCATTGGAAAGCCGGGTGCGGGCGATGGCCACCGCCTGGCGCTGGCCGCCGGACATTTTCTTGACCAGATCGCGCGGTCGCGTTTCGGATTTCAACTCGTCGAACAGTCTAGCCGAGCGGTCGATCATCGCCTGCTTGTCGAGCACCCGAAAGGGCCAGAACCCCTTGTTTAGCTCGCGGCCCAGGAACACGTTCTGCGCGGCGGTGAGATTGTCGGCAAGCGCGAGATCCTGGTAGACGACTTCGATGCCCTTGGCGCGCGCCTGGATGGGCTTATGGAAATGGCAGACCTCGCCGTCGACGAGAACTTCCCCCTCCGTTGGCGGAAAATTCCCGGCAATCAGCTTGACCAGGGTGGACTTGCCGGCACCGTTGTCGCCCATCAACCCCACGACCTCGCCGGGCTCGACCGACCAGCTGATGTCGTTTACCGCGTGGATAGCGCCAAAGCTCTTCGATACGTTGCGAACTTCAAGCAGAGCCACTCTGATGCCTCCCTGGTATGCAGCTCTTCTGGCCGCGCTTGTTCAGCTATTTTATCATAGATTACAAAATCTGTTACCTAGTACTTGATCGCTGGCCAGGCCTAAAATTTGGATGATCGGTTGAGTGTCACGTTACGTCCCATGTGCAGCAATCAAATCGCTTGAGGAGCGTAATCGCTCACTTCCGTCGGCATCACAGTCTTGAGCAGCGCGACCGACTTTCGCACGCCCTCGATGCGCGAAAGCATGACATCTTCATGCTCAATCGAAAGCCAGCCATCGTAGCCGTTCATACGGAGCCGGTAGCAGAACGACCGCCACCACTCTTCGCTATGCCCAAAGCCGAGCGTTATGTAGCTCCAGGAGCGCGCGGGAACGTTCATCAATGAGCCGTTCTCGAGCAAGCCGGTGGTCGCCTGCCTGGGTCCGTTCAGGAATGTGTCCTTTGCGTGGACGTGGAAGATTGCACTGCCGAGCGCATCGACCGCGGCGAGTGGATCGGCCCCCATCCAAAACAGATGGCTCGGATCAAGATTGGCGCCGACCATCGGCCCGACTTCCTTTCGGAGCCTCAGGAGCGATGGCACATTGTAGACGAGTTGGTTGCCATGCAATTCGATGGCGAGCCGCTCGACGCCGCTCGACTTGGCGAGATCGACCAGCTTGCGCCAATAGGGAAAGAGCACCTCATTCCATTGCCATTGAAGGATCGTTTGGGTCTCGGGGGGCCAGGAGGAAACGATCCAGTTCGGAGTAGTCTCACCGACAGCGCCCCCGGGCAGGCCGGACATCAGGCAGACTTTCTTCGTACCGATCTCGCCGGCGAGGCGGATCGTATCGTGCAGACACGCCGACTGCGCGTCGCCAGTCACCGGGTGAAGCTGGTTGCCGTTTGCGTTGAGGGCGATCAGCTTGAGGCCGCGCGATGCAAAGGCTTCGGTGAAGGCCTTGCGTGCGTCGGCACTCGATTTCATCTTGTTCATGTCGAAATGCGGCGCCGACGACCAGTTGCCGGTGTTGACCTCGACGCCATCCAGACCGAGTTGAGCAGCGGTCTCCAGGACTTCCTCAAATCCCAGATGCGCGAGCGAATCGGAAACGAAACCCAGTTTCATGTGACGACCTTAAAAAGAGACCTGCGCCTACTCTATCGCTTGCCACGTCCGCGATTTGGACGATCGAACCGCCGTATCGATGATCTTCTGAATCTCCCAGGCTTCGCGAAAATCCGGCCCGCGCCGCTCTCCACCAGCGATGGCTTCCAGGAATTCGGCAACCTCGATCGTCTTGAGATCGTTGAAGCCAAGTTGGTGGCCCGGCGCGACGCAGAACAACCCGTAGGGATGATGCGCAGGCCCCGCTTCGATACGGGTATAACCGCTATGGCGTGGATCGCCGCCGGCGCGATAATGAAGCAGTTCATTGAGGCGTTCCTGCGTATAGACAAGAGAACCCCTTGTGCCGGTCAATTCGAACCCGAGCTGCATTTTTCGCCCTGTCGCCACCCAGTTTGCTTCAATCGTTCCCTTGCATCCCCGCTCAAATCGTACGGTAAGGCGCGCAATATCATCGACTTCGACGGTGCGCCGCTCCGACGAGCCGGCAGTAACTGGGCGGCTCTTGACCAAGGTTTCCAAATCGGCATCGACGTGGCTGATGGGGCCGAGAAGAAAGCGGGCCATTCCGATGATATGACTGCCGATATCGGCAATGGCGCCGGCTCCACCGCTGGCATCCAGCCGCCAATTGTAGGGAGCTTCCGGATCAGCCATGTAGTCTTCAGCGTGAATGCCGCGAAAGCCGGTGATTTCTCCAAGCTCCCCGGTCGCAACCATGGAGCGCGCAAGTTTCAAGATCGGATTTTTTATATAATTGTAACCAACCTGCGTCACGACGCCGGCAGCTTCAGCGGCGTCCATCATGTCTTTTGCGGCATCGGCGTTTGGCGCGATCGGCTTCTCGCAATGAACGTGCTTGCCTGCCGCGACGGCCGCAAGCGCCATTTCGCGATGAAGGACATTTGGCGTGGTGATCGAGACGATCTCAATATCCGGATCTTCGACGAGAGCACGCCAATCAGTGCGCCAACGGAGAAAACCGTATTGTTTGGCGGCTTGCTCTGCCGCCTTCCCGTTGATGTCTGCAACTGATTGCAAAACAGGACGCAGGCTGCCCGGAAAAATGCCGGCAACGGCGCGATAGGCAAAGCAATGCGCCTTGCCCATGAAGCCGGTGCCAATGACGCCTACGCCGATATCACGCATGTCGTCTAATCCCTATTCTGATCAGACTTTGACAGCTCGGCCCGTCAAGACGGACTCAAGCGCGCAGTCGGCCAAACGAAGCGCCTGGCGGCCGTCATAGGGGGTAGTAGGCATTGGCGAGCTGTTGTCGAGTGCACCGACAAACGCATCGAGTTCCGCTTTGTAGGCGTCGGCATATCGCTCCAGGAAGAAATTCAGGAGCGGCTCGCGCGCTTCCGTCTCGGTCTTGCCCCAACGCCGGACAGTGGTCGGTCGCAGATTTTCGTTCAGCAGCATTCCGGCCGATCCAAAGATTTCCATCCGTTGGTCATAGCCGTAGACCGCCTCGCGGCAGCAGTTGATATGGCATTGACGACCCAACGCCGTGCGCATCTGCACCATGATCGTGTCGAAATCGTCCAGCTCGGCCAGCCCCGGATCCACAAGTCGGCTTGCCGTCGCCATGACTTCGATCGGCTCTTCGCCGAGCAGCCAGCGCGCCATGTCGAAATCGTGAATCGCCATATCGCGAAAGATTCCGCCGGAATGACGGACGTACTCACGCGGCGGCATTCCAGGGTCGCGGCTGGTGATGATGACCTGCCGCACGTCGCCGATTTCACCGGCATCGATTGATCGACGGAGTTGCCGGGCGCTGGGATCAAAGCGGCGGTTGAATGCCACCATGACGCGGCCGTTGAGCCGTTCGATCTCACGGACGGCGGCGTCCACTTTGGCAATGTCGAGATCGATCGGCTTCTCGCAAAGCACGGCCTTTCCCAACTTCACCGCATGAAGCGTCAACCCGACATGGGTATCCGTCGGTGTGCCGACGACAACGGCGTCGACGTCGGTTCGCTCAATCGCCTTGATCGGATCAAGCGAGGCCTCACAACCAAGATGATCGGCCAGATTCCTGGCCGCGGTGCCGAATGGATCGGCAATCGTGACAAGCTTGGCCTTCGGATTTCCCGCTACATTGGCCGCATGGATCTTCCCAATTCGTCCAGCACCAAGAACCGCAACTCGCAGCATATTGGAAACTCCGGTCTATCTCGAGGTCAGCCGCCCCCTTCGCCAAACGCGCATAGATGCGCTGACGCGAAGGGCAGTCGTGATGTAAGCAACTTCGTCCTCTACGACGTTTCGAGGTGATTAAACCTCGAGAGCCCGCACATTGACGCATGATCGTTAGGACGTGATGAAACTATCCGTCAGGCCTTACCTCCGTCATCGCAACCGCTTATGCGGCTCAACCGTTTTTGTTTTAAGCAGCGAGCAAACCTGCGCTGTCGACTTCAGTGACGTTGCCCAGTTCCCAGTTTTGTTGGGCACATTTGCCTTCAACAATTATCGTTGCTTATTTTCACATTTGCAACAATAATTTCCACGTCGCCAAATGAACTTTTTTGACACTTGCTGCAGGCAGCAAATAACGGCGGTGCCACTAAGACAAGAAAATTGGAAATAACTTTCAGGCCAGCGATGGAATCGCCGGCGAGGAACGGGAATGCCAGCCAAACGCAGCGGACCAGCAGCGACAATTCCAAGAAATTATGAGGGGATCGTCAATTTGATCACCCGCGAATATCCGAGTTTGTCGACCGGATTTCAGCAGATCGCGCGATTCCTGACGCAGAATCCAAATGTGGTGGCGCTCGAATCGATCAATGCCGTCGCCGCCAAATGCCGGACGCATCCATCGAGCCTCGTCCGCTTCGCCCAGAGCCTCGGCTATTCCGGCTTTAAACAGCTGCAATCGGTTTTTCAGACGAGGCTCGCCACTGCCGCCCCCGGTTTTCGGGAGCGCATCAGCGCTCTCGAAAGTGAACTTTCACGACACAAGGACCACGGCAGCCTCGGTTATTTACGGGATCTGGTCGTGCGCGACATGGCGGCTCTTCAAGACCTTCTCGAGAGCATATCGGAAAAAACCCTTGCCGGCACCGCCAAACTGCTCGTGCAGGCCGAAACGATTTACATTGCCGGGCAACTTCGATCCGAACCTATCGCATCACTGCTCAGATATCTGCTGACGATGCTGCGCCGCCGTGTCGTCCTTCTCGACCCTGCCGGAGGTCTGGCGCAAGAAATGGCGGCGACCATGACCGACCGCGACGTCCTGATTGCGATCGCATTTCGACATTATGCGAAGGAAGTCGTCGTCATATCCGACGTGGCCGTGACCAATGGAACTTCGATCATAGCCATTACCGACAGCCAATTATCGCCCCTCGCAAGAGACGCCCGGATTCTCTTCACGATTCCGGAGGACGAATATTTGTTCTCCCGGTCTCTCGCTGCACCGATGTGTTTGGTCCAGTGTATTGCCATGGCAACGGCCGCCCTGCTGCAGCCGGGCCGGGACTCGACGCCGCGAATTCCGACTGTGACGGAGATGGCTCATAATCGGACTGCCGCGCAAACGCGACGGCAAAGGCATTCTTCCAAGCTATGATATTGAACGATCTGATTTTTGCAATTTATCTTGCTAAAAATAAGAAACGACAATAAATATTCCCGAAACCGAATATGCACCGAGGTGATCGAGAATTTCGGGAGGAACGCGCATGTCAACTGTTCGCTGCACCATGGCGCAAGCCCTGGTTCGCTATCTGTGCAATCAATTTACGATCATTGATGGCAAAAAGGAGATGCTGTTTCCCGGCGTCTTCGCCATTTTTGGCCACGGCAACGTCACCTGTCTGTCCGAAGCTTTGGAAGCCGTAAAAGATACTCTACCGACTTGGCGTGGCCAGAACGAGCAATCGATGGCACTGGCCGCCATAGGCTTCGCCAAAGCCAAGCGCCGCCGCCAGATCATGGTCGCCACCTCCTCAATCGGGCCAGGCGCCTTGAACATGGTAACTGCCGCGGGCGTTGCCCATTCCAACCGCCTGCCGGTTTTGCTGCTCTCCGGTGACACATTCGTCAATCGCCGTCCCGATCCGGTAATGCAGCAGGTTGAGCATTTCGGTGACCCTTCGATCAACGTCAATGATGCCTTCCGCGCAGTGACGCGCTATTGGGATCGCATTACCCACCCGGAACAGATTGTCTCGTCGCTGCCACAGGCGGTCGCTGTCCTGCTCGATCCGGCGGATTGCGGCCCGGCTTTCATCGCGCTGCCGCAGGACGTGCAGGAAATGGCCTGGGATTACCCGGAAGCCTTTTTCAAACCGACCGTCCATGCCATTGCGCGTCCGCGCGCCGACAAGGATCGTCTGGCTCAGGCGCTCGAAATTCTCAAAAGCGCCAAGCGACCGCTGATCATTTCGGGCGGAGGCGTGCGCTATTCCGGCGCCGAAGATGTTCTCGGTGCGTTTGCAACAGAGCACGGCATCCCGGTTGCCGAAACCATCGCAGGCAAAGGCGCGCTCACGCATTATCACCGAGCCCATATCGGCCCGATTGGCATTGTTGGCTCGACCTCGGCCAATGCTCTGGCGGCCGAGGCCGATGTCATTTTAGCTATCGGCACCCGCTTGATGGATTTTACCACCGGCTCATGGACGTGCTTCGCGCCAGACGCAAAATTCATCTCGATCAACGCCGCGCGCTTTGACGCAACCAAGCATCAGGCCCTCGCGGTTATTGGCGACGCGCGCGAAACCCTGGCCGAACTGGCAGCCTCCCTCAAAGGGTGGAAGGCGGACGCCGAATGGACACACCACGGCGAATCCGAGTTCGCCAAATGGAACGCGGCGCTCGATTCCTATCAAAAACCCACCAACGAACCCGTTCCGACCTATGCGCAGGTGGTTGGTATCGTGAGTTCGCATGTTGGCGAGCGCGACTATCTCATTGCGGCCGCCGGCGGCCTGCCCGGCGAAGTCATGAAGAACTGGCGCGTCAAACAGCCCAATACTTTTGACTGCGAGTTCGGCTTCTCCTGCATGGGCTACGAGATTGCCGCCGGTTGGGGCGCGGCCATGGCCGATCCGACCCGCGTTCCGATCGTCATGGTGGGTGACGGCACCTATATGATGATGAATTCGGATATCTATTCAACCGTTCTCACCGGCCACAAGATCATCGTGATCGTTTGCGACAATGGCGGCTATGCCGTGATCAATCGGCTGCAGAACGGCAAAGGCGGCGCGAGCTTCAACAACCTGATCAAGGATTGCCGCGTCAAGCAACCGTTCTCCGTGGACTTTGCCAAGCACGCCGAATCCATGGGGGCGCTCGCACGCAAGGTCGAAAGCCTCGCCGATCTCGGTGCGGCGGTCGACTGGGCGAGGGCCACCGACCGCACCACGGTTTTGACGATCGCCTCCGACGCCTTCACCTGGACACCCGGCGATGCCTGGTGGGATGTCGGCGTGCCACAGGTCAGCGCTCGCGAGAGCGTTTTCGAAGCCTCAAAAGACCAGCTCGAGGGTCGCAAGAAACAGCGTGTCGGCGTTTAATCCCGCCGTCGCCCAAATGACGAATATCGATATTCCCGGAGATTTTTATGAAAGCGAAGTTGGGTATCGCTCCGATCGCATGGTGGAATGACGACCTTGAGGAACTGAGCGACGACGTTTCGCTGGAAGAATGTCTGCGTCAAGCGAGTGCGGCAGGTTTCACCGGCATGGAGACAGGCCGCCGTTTTCCGATGGACGCGAAAGTGCTTGGCCCAATCCTGAAAGCCCACAAGATGAGCGTCTGCGGCGGCTGGTTCTCCGGTCTGCTGCTTGACGGGGACATGGAAGAGGAAAAGCAACGCATTGCCCGACAAATGGCGTTGTTCAAGGCGGTCAACGCGCCCTGTATTGTCTACGGCGAATGCGCCCGCACCATTCAGGGCGACCGTTCGAAGCCGCTTGCCAGGAAGCCCAAGCTTTCAGAGGACGAAATCAGGGTCTATGCCCGCAAGATGACAAAGTTTGGCGAATGGTGCGCCGAACAGGGCATGCCACTGTCCTATCACCACCATATGGCCGCCGTGATCGAGACCGAGCCGGAGCTCGACATGTTCATGAAACACTCGGGCGAAGGCATCCCGCTGCTCTTTGATGCGGGCCACATGGCTTTTGCGGGCGGCGATGTCATGCGTGTCATCGACAAGCACCACAAGCGCATCACGCATGTTCACACCAAGGATGTTCGCATGGATGTGATCGCCAAGCTGGACCGCAGCAGAGAGAGCTTTCTTGACGCCGTCGTAACGGGGGCCTTCACGGTGCCTGGCGACGGCTCGCTCGACTTCGCCTCCATCGTCGGACGGCTGGCCTCCTATGGCTATGAGGGCTGGTTTGTGGTCGAGGCCGAGCAGGATCCGAAGATCAGTCCACCACTCGCAATGGCAAAAAAAGGACACGCGGAACTGGTGCGCGTCATGGCGTTTGCTGGCTATGAGGTCGTGCAATGAACCGCATGGATCACAAGGTGTGCGTGATCGCCGGCGCGACACAGGGTCTCGGCGCGGCAATCGCCTGGCGATTGGCGGCAGCCGGCGCTGCGGGGATTGTCGTGACCGGGCGCAACGAAAATCGTGGGGCCACGGTTGCCGAGGGAATCGCCGCGACTTCTCGGGTTCCTACGCTGTTCGTGCGCGGCGATCTCGCATCCGTCGAGGATTGCCGACGCATGATCGCCGAAGCCGACAAGCGTTTCGGCCGCGTGAATGTGCTTGTGAATGCTGGCGCGTCAACTGAACGCGGTACTATCCTCGACACCACTCCCGATCTGTTTGACAGATTGTTCGCAATCAACGTGCGCGGACCCTTCTTTCTTATGCAAGAAGCGATCAAGCTGATGATCCGCGATGGCGTCGAAGGCGCGATCTGCAACATCGGCTCGATCTCGGCGCTCGCTGGCCAGCCTTTCATCAATCCCTATTGCGCGTCCAAGGGCGCGCTGACCACATTAACGTCGAACACTGCTTTTTCGGTGATGCGCAACCGTATCCGCGTCAACCAGCTCAACGTCGGCTGGATGGCTTCGGACAACGAACGGCAGCTTCAGGCCGCCGAGAGCGGCGACCCGGACTGGATGGAAAAAGCGGCGAGCCGACTTCCTTTCGGCCGGCTCATCGATCCGGAGGAAGCGGCCCGCGCGGTGAACTTCCTTGTTTCTGATGATGCGGGACTCATGACAGGCGCGATCGTTAATTTCGACCAATCGGTGTGGGGCGCAGCCGCGGGAGTAATGCCAGCTCCTGATGCCCCGATGAAGCTGGTGAAATGACGCGGCCTGCTGGCCGATCCACACGTCGTGCGATAGGAAAGCCACTGCGAACTGATCGAAGGCGTCCAAAAGGCGTTGAGCCGGGGAAACCCAATAGGAGCGAATAAATGAGCGTCGGCGTGGGTGTCCTTGGAACGGGCGTGATGGGTTCCGAACATGCGCGCCTTCTCAGTCGCGAGACCCCCGGCGCGCATCTCGCGGGGGTCTTCGACGCCAATGCCGCCCGCGCGCAAGCGGCCGCGGCGGGCGCCACTGTCTTTCCCGACCCTAAATCTCTGATCAGGTCGGACCGCGTTGGTGCGGTGATTATCGCTTCGCCGGACGCTAGCCATGCGGAGTTGACCCTAGCCTGCCTGGAAGCAGGCAAACCCGTCCTGTGCGAAAAGCCGTTGGCTTCCTCCGCGGCAGATGCCCTTCGGGTGGTTCAGGCCGAAGCTGCATTGAAGCGCAGGCTGATCCAGGTCGGTTACATGCGCCGGTTTGATCCCGGCTATCAGGAGATGAAGCGGATAAAGGACGAAGGCGGCGTGGGCGCAACCGTCTTGCTGCACAACGTGCACCGAAATGTTCGCGTGCCGGAATGGTTTACCGGACCGATGGCGGTGACGAATTCATTCGTGCACGAGATCGATGTCAGCCGATGGCTAACCGGATCGGAAATGGTCTCGGCCCACGTTGCCGGCGGGCCCGGCGGCGATCCGCTGATGATCACGATGCGGACCGACCGCGACGAGATCGTGTCGACCGAGGTCTCTATCAACGCCGCCTACGGCTATCATGTCCACGCCGAACTGGTCGGTCGGCAAGGCACAGTCGCGCTGGCGCCGCCCTCGCTCACGATGCGCAACAAGGACCGCATTGGCGGGCTCTCCTATCCCGACAATTGGATTCCGCGCTTTGCGGACGCCTATCGCAGGCAATTGACTGACTGGACTAGCGCGGTGACGACAGGAACTCCGGTCGGGGCGAGCGCCTGGGACGGCTACGTAGCCTCGGCCATCGCCGAGCAGATCGCAGCAGGTCTAGCCGAGAGCCATGCGACGACGCTGAAATACCCGTCACGTCCGTCGCTATACGACTGAACCCATGAGCCAAACCACGGGCGGGACGTTTCATCCCCGTTCTATGCTTTCCATCGGCGAAACCCGGGAGAAAATTGATGATCAACTATGCCGTCATCGGCGCCGGCTGGATCTCGCAGCAAGCGTTCCTGCCCGGCGTGGCTCAGTCCGGAAATTCGCGGGTTGCGGCCATCGTGACCGGCGACCGCGCAAAGGCGGCGCGCCTCGCGGACTTTTACGGCATTGGCATGGTTGTCGGCTATGACGGCTACGCCGCCCTGCTGGCCAGTCCCGTGATCGACGCGGTTTACATCGCTTTGCCGAACCACATGCATGCTGATTACGCCATTCGGGCGGCACGCGCCAGCAAGCATGTCATGGTCGAAAAGCCGCTCGCCGCGAGCGAAGACGAAGCGCTCGCCATGATCGCCGCGGCGCGCACTGCGAACGTATTTCTGATGACCGCTTACCGGCTGCACCACGAACCGGGAACCGTCGCCGTTCTCGAACACATCCGCGCTAACGCAATCGGCCGACCGCTGTTCTTTCAGTCGGTGTTCAGCTTCCAGGCGCCTCCGGAGAATCATCGGTTGAGAGCGACGGCCTGGGGTGGGCCGCTTCAGGACGTTGGCGTCTATTGCATCAACGCCGCTCGTCACATCTTTGCGGAAGAGCCGATCGAGGCCATCGCGACGGCATACCGGCCGGCCGACGACCCGCGCTTTGGCGAGGTGGACGCCTCGGTAGCCGCGATGTTGCGATTTCCCTCGGGCGGCCTCGCACAATTCGTCGCCAGCTTCGGGGCAGCGGCAGTCGACAATTACCGTGTCGTGGGAACGTCGGGCGACCTGGAACTCGACCCAGGATTCAGGTTCGAGACTGCGACACGGTTAAGGTTGCGCCGCGATGGAAAGATCTTCGAGACCCAGTTTCCACAAATCGACCATTTCGGTGCGCAGGTTGGGTATTTCTCGGATTGCATCAGGTCGGGAACGCCTCCTGAAGCAGATGGCGACGAAGGGTTAGCGGACGTGCGCGCGCTGATCGCAATCGAGAGGGCCGCATCGACTGGAATACCACAAGCGATTGCAGCTCAGCCGCGTTCTCGCCATCCGACTCCCGAGATGGTGCGGCTTACTCCCATAACCGATCGTCGCCTCGTTCTCTGACAAATTGTTTTCCACGCGCATCGGCGGGACCAATATTAGAATTGGTTGCCGCGCGTTGACCAAGGGGCTTGTCAAGGCCGGTTACAAAATCGAAGGACAATCGTCAGGAATGGACTGACTGGAAGAAATTGCGTCAACGCCTGCGGAAAATACGACGCACCAGTTTCGCATCAGAAACGAAGGCTGCCGCGCCGAAGCCGCTCGGCGAAGGCGGGCCGCGCTGCCACCGCCCCCAACCAAAATATCGAAAACAACCCCATGCAAAGTAGCCGTTGGCTTTGAGTGATCGCTCGAAAACATTTTGACACGTCGGGCAAATCGGGGGCACGATTCCATCGTCGCTCATTGCTCTGCTTCAGCGGCCATCAACCTACCGCTACACATTCGATTTGACGATGGCATCTCCTTTATGGTCGTAGGTTCGGCGGGCTCATCGCACGAAACGGTCGAGCCTGCGGCGGTAAAGCGCCGACGCGCACCGCGCATTGAGATTTATCCAAAGGGTTATTTGCCCTCCTCAATCGCCTCGCTTCGTCGAGCGAAAACTGGCCGGGCGAGCGATACGAGGGCCGTGGAAAGCGAGTGACCGCTTGGCCCCATCCGACGCTGGCAGCAGCTGCGGCGGACCGACGTACCTTTCAGATATTGCAGTTAGGTCCTCTAAGCCCTATATTCGGTTTGGAAAGGAACCGACCATGACCACCCATGTGCTGCAATTCGTCGAACTCTCGGACCGGGATCGCAAGGCGGCCAAGTCCTTTGGCAAGCTCGGCAAGGGCGATCAGGTTGAGGTCCGGGTCCGACGCAAGTCGGGCGAGGATCAGGTTGTGAAGCTTCCACCAGAGGCCGCAGCTTTGCTCGAGGCCGCACTCGGTCACCTCCTCTTGGGGGAACGTGTCGCTGTCCTCGCTGAGGATCAGGAGCTAAGCCCAAACGACGCGGCTGACATCCTGGGAATTTCCCGACCGTTGGTCGTTCATCGCATGGACATCGGCGACCTGCCGTTCCGGTATGTCGGCAAGCATCGCCGCACAAAGCTCAAGGACGTATTTGCACTGAAGACGCGGATCGAGGCCCAGCAGGCCGCAATGGAAGCGCTCGCCGAGGACGCCGAGGACCTCAGGCGGCGCCATGGCGCTTGAACCGTCGGTCGCGGTCTTCGACGCCTGCATTCTGTATCCGTTTCATCTCAGGAACATCGCCGTCCAGGCCGCGGTAGATCGCCTCGTCGAGGCGCGCTGGACAGACGCGATACATGACGAATGGATCCGAAGCTTAACGACCGACGTGCCAGCAATTCCGATCGAGCGCCTGCAGATCACCCGGCGGTTGATGAATGACGCGCTCCCCGCGGCTATGGTGAGGGGCTACGAGGAGCACATCCCGACGGTAACCCTGCCCGATCCGGATGATCGTCATGTCGTCGCAGCGGCAATCGCCGCCAAGGCATCGCTCATCCTGACGTGGAATTTGCGGCACTTTCCAGAGAACGAGCTGAAGAAATTCGGTCTTCGAAAGATGAACCCCGACGAGTTTCTCTCCGAACTCTTCGACGAGGTGCCGGACTTGGTGATCGGCTCTCTCGCGAACGCCCGGCGGAATCTGAGCAGGACCCGAGTTGCAGCTTCAGACTTCATCGCAATTCTCAAGGAGCAAAAACTCGTTCAACTTGCGAAGCGAGTCGAGAAGTACACTTCCGATCTGTAGGGGCGCCCCGTCATGGCTCGACTTTGCCCGATGGTCGTTTCCTATGGACGTTAAGTGGCGCGCCAGTTTCGCGCCAGAAACGATCTCATCGAAACGCAACGAACGCGATCAAACGCAGACAGAAATGCAGCAAAATCAACAAAGCCGACCGATATCCCGCCGCTCATAACGGCTTGGTTGCAGGCTCGAGTCCTGCCGGCCCACCACGCTTCGCCGTTGCGGGCTTCGCGTGGCGCAGCCACGCCGGAGACCGTGACCGCGAAGCGTGTCCGGCGTAAGCGAACCGAATGTCGACTGCCACCGAAGCCCAGCTCAAGGCCGCGTCTTTCCGCGGTCGTTTTTCCCGCCGGCGCGGCGCAAGGCTTCGGCAATCGCGCCGTCGCCGGATTGCACCGCGCGCTTGCGCGGCGACGACGCTTTCGTGGAGGTGCGGGAGCCGTCCCGCGAAGATCCCTTCGCCTCCTTCTTGCCGCCCGTCTCATCGTCAAGACGCAGCGTCAGCGCGATGCGCTTACGGGCCACCTCGACCTCCAGCACCCTCACCTTGACGATGTCGCCCGGTTTGACGACCTCGCGCGGATCCTTGATGAAATTTCTCGACATCGCCGAGATGTGGACCAGCCCATCCTGGTGCACGCCGATATCGACGAAGGCACCGAAGGCGGCAACGTTGGTGACGGTCCCCTCCAGGATCATGCCGACTTTGAGATCCTTGATCTCCTCAATGCCCTCCTTGAACACCGCGGCCTTGAACGCCGGACGCGGATCACGGCCGGGCTTTTCAAGCTCGCGCAGGATGTCCGTCACCGTGGGAAGCCCGAAGGTATCGTTGACAAAATCCTGCGGCTTCAGCTGACGCACGATCTCGCTGTTGCCGATCAGCGCCTCGATATCGCTCTTGGTCGAAGCGAGAATCCGCCGCACCACCGGATAGGCTTCAGGATGCACGCCGGAGGCATCGAGCGGATCATCACCGCCATTGATGCGCAGGAAGCCGGCGGATTGCTCGAACGCCTTGGCCCCCAACCGCGGCACGTTCTTGAGTGCCTTGCGCGATTTGAACGCACCGTTCGCGTCGCGATGCTGCACGATGCCTTGCGCGAGGCCCGGACCAATGCCCGACACGCGCGCCAAGAGCGCGCTGGAGGCCGTATTGACGTCGACGCCGACCGCGTTGACGCAGTCTTCGACCACGGCATCGAGCGAGCGCGCCAAATGGCCTTCGCCAAGGTCGTGCTGATATTGGCCGACGCCGATCGCCTTGGGGTCGATCTTTACGAGCTCGGCGAGCGGATCCTGCAGGCGCCGCGCAATCGACACGGCTCCGCGCAGGGTAACGTCGAGCTCCGGCAATTCCTCCGACGCAAAGGCGGAGGCCGAATAGACGGACGCGCCGGCTTCGGAGACGACAATCTTGGTCATTTTCAGATCCGGCAGCCGCTTCACCAGTTCGGTTGCCAGTTTGTCGGTTTCGCGTGACGCGGTGCCATTGCCGATTGCGACCAGATCGACGCGGTGCGCAATCGCAAGCTTTCCGAGGATCGCCAGCGCCTCATCCCATCGCCTTTGCGGTTCATGTGGATGGACCGCGGTGGTAGCCAACACTTTGCCGGTCGCATCGACGACGGCAACCTTGACGCCGGTGCGGTAGCCGGGATCAAGCCCCATGGTGACACGTGCTCCGGCCGGCGCCGCGAGCAACAGATCGCGCAGGTTCGAGGCGAACACGCGCACGGCTTCCGTCTCTGCCGCCGTCCATAGCCGCATGCGCAAATCGACATTGATGTGCACTTGAATCTTGGTGCGCCAGGCCCAGCGCACGGTCTCTGCCAACCAGTTGTCGCCGGGACGACCCTGTTGGGAAATGCCAAAGCGCTTCATGATTTTCAGCTCGTAGGAGTTGGAAACGCCAGGCGCCGGAGGCTGCGCTTCAGGCTGTATCTGCAGATCGAGAATTCCCTCCTTCTCGCCGCGGAACATCGCGAGGATGCGGTGCGACGGCAATTTGTGCAGAGGCTCGCTGAAGTCGAAATAATCCTTGAACTTCTCTCCTGCTGCCTGCTTGCCTGTGCGGACAGTGGACCTCATCCGTCCGTTCGACCACATCTCCTCGCGCAATGCGCCTTTCAGATCTGCGTCCTCGTCAAAGCGCTCGGTCAGGATTGCGCGCGCGCCTTCAAGCGCCGCAGCCGTGTCCGCCACGCCTTTTTCGGCATCGACGAAAGCCGCCGCCACGACAAGCGGATCGCTTTGCGGCTGCGTCAGCAGCATCTCGGACAGTGATTCAAGCCCCGCTTCCTTCGCAATCTCGGCCTTGGTGCGGCGCTTTGGCTTGAACGGCGCATAAATGTCTTCCAGGCGGCCCTTGGTGTCGGCCGCGAGGATCGCGGCTTCGAGGGCTGCGTCGAGCTTGCCCTGCTCGCGGATCGAATTGAGAATGGTCGTGCGGCGCTCCTCGAGCTCGCGCAAATAAGTCAGCCGCTCTTCCAGAGTACGCAATTGCGCGTCGTCGAGCGCGCCGGTGAGTTCCTTGCGATAGCGGGCAATGAAAGGAACAGTGGCGCCGCCGTCAAGCAACGTTACCGCCGCCTCGACCTGCTGCTCCCGAACGCCAAGCTCTTGCGCAATCTGCTGATGAATATTTGCCACGCAAACTCTCCCTGAAGCCGTTCGAAGCAGCCGAGCTGCCGGCTGAGGGGACGCCGCTTATGGACCATGTTCGATTGATTCATCAAGCCGCAGTGTGAAACAATCGAATCAAACGTGAGGACGCGAATCCAAGGGATAGAAGCACATGGACATCCAGGCGGAGAAGATGTTCGAATTTCCGATCCAGCAGCTCGCCAAGATTCCGCCTCGGCTCAGCGTCAGTTCGAAGCAGCTCTTCACATTCTGCGCTGCTGGCGCGATGACGCCTCCCACGGTCAACAAACAACCATCCCGGTGGCCGCGTGTTGTCGCCAGGAATGGAAACTTGATCGAGTCTTTTATAACGCGTCCGCGAGCGCGACCTCCTTGCGAACGCGTCGCTGGTCGAGCACGACAATCGCGACGCCGCTCCCGGCGATGAGAGCAATGCCGGTAAGGGCCAGAGCGTTGGGCAACTCGCCCCAGATGACCAAGCCCGACACCACGCCCCACAGCGCAAAGCAGTAAAAGAAGGGCGCGACCGTGCTGGTACGGCCAAGCCAATAGGCGAGCAGGAGCCCGAAATGCCCGAAGGCAACGCACAACCCGGCGACGCCGAGAAAGGCGAGATGGCGACCAGTCGGCGCGACCCATGTCTCCAGACCGAGCGACATCGCGCCCGCCGCCACAATCATCATGAGCATCGTCGCAAGGATCACCACGGTCACCGGAATGCTGGTGGGCACACCACGCCCGACGAGATCGCGCGCAGCGCCCAGCAGCGCAGCCCCAAAGGCGAGCAGGGCAGCGGGCGGGACCCCACTGGCGCTGGGCTGCGCCACCATCAGAGCACCCGCGAAGCCGACAAGCACGAGGGCGATGCGCGCCGGTTCGATCCTCTCGCGCAAAAGAAAGGCCGCGCCGAGGATCAGAATCAACGGCCCCGTCTGGAGAATGGCTATCACATCGGCAATCGGCATGCGAGCAAGAGCCACGACATAGCAGAGGGTGCAGAGCGTCTCCCCGGCTGCCCGCAGCAGCGCGCGCACGTCGAGGAGTCCAGAAATAGCGCCCCACTCCGCCCGCAAGACAACTAGGACCGCGCAGGCGAAACTCGCCGCGATGCCACGCAGGAAAAGTACCTCGAAGGGCGGTAGATCCTCGATGACAATCTTCATGAAGCTATCGCCGACCACGAAGACGGCGGTTGCGGCCAGCATCGCGGTGATACCGCCAAGATCTGAAGGTTTTTTGCGCATCGGACTTTGGTGCGCGAGAATTATTTGAACGTCAAGCCGTATGCGTGAACGTCCGTTCCCTGTCAAAAGCGCGCATGGTCATCCTGCGCCGAGTTGTTCGGAGCCCCGTTCCAGCTGTCAGACGTCTGCAACACCACGCACCAATTTTTTTCTGCGTCACAATCGCGCCGCGCGAAAATCAAAATTGAAAATGCAATCTGCTGGCGTTCGGCGCAAATCAGGGGATACTGACTGCGACAAGAACGAACGCCGATTAATGGTGATGGGGGGACGGTTGGCTACACCTTCTTCTTTCAGATAGCGAATAAGGGTGGACGGCGTGCGTGTTGTGTCAAGGCACACGCCGTAAACTTCGAGCCTATGCGGTCCATAGCCGAGACAACCGTTTGCCATCAGCCGCCATCGAGCGTGGCCGGATCCGCCGGCGACCGATCGGCCGAGTCATCGAAATTACCGAAAGCGGAGTCGCGACATTCAAGATTTATTCAGTGCATGAATTTGATGCCTCGGACGGATACCCTTAACCTCCAAGCTCCCCTCCCTGAATGATATGTAGTTACTCTAATCGGTCCTGGCCAAAATTGCTCCACATTTCAGGCTGAACTTGCAACGTCGGAAATTGTTGGAAAAAGAAAAAGAAGTGGGCATTGGTCGCCAAGGGCGTTGCCCAAGGACCTTTGGTCGAGCGGTAAGCCGTCGATGATCAGGTGCTCCCAGAGCTTCGCGAAGTGGAACCACAGTACTTGGCGGTCATCCTAGGTGGTACTTGGCACGAAGGCTGCGACGTTGTTCTGCACAAACTCGCGTACTGTTATGGGTGGTCGCCCGGTTAATCGCTTCACGTCCTCCGAGAAGCGATCGTAACGATCCTTCTGGTGCAGCAGTCCCCGGACCCGAACATTCCGGTTCTGGCTCTGCGGCGAGCTGACGCCGCGCGTTTCGGGCCCGGTATGCGATCTCTGTCTGGCAGCAAAGCTGAATAACGCCAGGTCACGCAATCGGACAGTTTTTGATTCAACAGGGTCGGCCCATCAGTCGGTTCGGTGACCGAACTGATGGGTTCCGTCCGAGCGGCTGCTGAATTCGGCGCCTTTCCGGGCGCGGTCATGGCCGACTGCGTCGTGGCGCAACCGGCCGATGGAGAGGCGGCCTGCGAGGCACGTTCAGCGTGAGGTGATGTGGTCGCTCACGGCTTCGACGAATTCGATGGTCAGATCGATCAGGCGCTTGTCCAACGGCGGGGCTTGAGACGAAACCTTGGCCACGACAATCTCGTTCGCCCGATCGACGAATACGTTCTGGCCATAAACGCCGAGTCCGAAGGCGATGGCGCGGTCGCGTAGAACGTACCACTGGTTGCGATAGTGCATGGGACGGTCGCCCAGGTACGAAATCAAGTCGCCATCACTCCAGGCTTTCGGATCGCCATTGTCGAACATGTCTTTGATCCAGGCCGCCGGTATGATCGCATTGTCGTTTCTGCGACCGCCTTGCACGATCAGTTGACCGACCCTCGCCAAGTCGAGAACAGCGGTGCATACGCCGCCAGCGCACCGGGGCGCGCCAAGACGATCGACCGTGATATACGCAGAGGCTTGGGCGCCCATCGGTTGCCAGAGCAAATTGCTTAGGAGATCGACGAATCGCGCGCCTGCTGAACGCTCCAGGATCCATCCCAAGAGGTCGGTGTTGGTCGACGCGTAGTGGAACGATCCACCATCGGGACTTGCTCGGTCCTTCAGGCTTGAAAGAAAACTTCGGAGATCGCTCGGGCGGTCGCCCGGAGCGAGCGGATTCCAATTGGTCGATTTGCGGTATTCAACCATCGGTCCTGAAGTCGCGAGGTAATCTTCATCAAAATCGAGACCGACGCGCATGTCCAATACGTGACGCACGGTCGCATCGGAATAAACCGAGTTCTTTAGCTCCGGAATGATCGATACGACCGTTTGCTCCGGGTCCAGGGTGCCCTTGTCGATGAGGATGCCAGCAACGATTGATGTCAACGACTTGGACACGGACATGAGAATGTGAGGCGTGTTCGAAGTCATTCCGTTGGCGTAGTGCTCGTAGATCACCTTGCCGCGTCGTAGGATCGCAAGGCCGTCAGTATCGGTATCTGCAATGAACCGATCGAGCGAATATGTCGCGCCACCGTGTTGGAATAAGAACGACGACAAATCCTTCTGTTCGGATTCCAACCGCCAGACGCCACCGGGCGAATTCGCGATGTCAGCCGATGGAACGATTTCCCGCACGTGCTGAAATGCCCATTTGGTGTAGGGAGCAGTTCGCCAATTTGCCAGCGTCACCTGGTCGGATTCTGCCGAGGGGAAGCCTGACATAAGGGGGGACGATGACATCAACGAATTCTCCATGGCATGATTGGCTACACGCCCTTTCGGCGGTAGCGGCCGGTAAATTGTTTGTACCATGCATTGAGGCGGCACCCTCCGGGGTGCCGCCTCATTTTCCATGCGGTGGGCGCGTCGTTGCGACCTGAAGACTAGGCCGCTTTCTTGAGGAGGCCCAGTTGTGTCAGCGCTGCGACGCCGTCGTCGAGACCGATTTCCTCAACGATTTTTCCATCCTTGAGCTGCAGCACGGTCGTTCCAGTGAACGTCATCTTGCGACCGCTGTTGGCTGGCAGGCCTCCGATCAGGAAATCATCGAAAGCGGGGCCTGTATGCGTGCCGCCTCCCGCCCAACGACCGACGACAAAGTCGCCCTCCGCGATCAGGTCGGCTGCGCCCCAGAAATTGAGATCCGGGAACGCCTTCCGGAAGTCGGTCATGAAGGCCTTGATGTCGTCGCGGCCGCGGCGGGGGTCGTGCAGCGAATAGTGCAACAGCATGTCGGGTGCGGCGAGTTCGTCCACGATATTCAGGTTGCAGGTCTTGCCCCAGAAATCCGTGAACCAGCGACCGACGATCGCCTTGTTGTCATCTTCCTTAGACATGTCTTGGTCTCTCTGTTTGTTGCCGTTTGTCACAGGAAGCATCAAGCTTCCGGCGTCGACGCTAGACAAACGACATCGCGGCAGCGCTCCGATTCTTGCCGGGGTATCCAAATCTTTCGTTGCCCGACGAAGATGCGGCGCGCTTCAATTCAAAAGCAATAAGCGGAGTGCCAGCCCGTTTCCGGCTCGATAGCTTCAGCCAACCGAAGAAACGGAACGCGCTTAGCAAGGAATAATTGCGTCGCCGAGCACCAGGAGAAGGCACGATGCTAGATATTGAAGTTGCCGCAGCGCCAACGCTGCAACGGAGCGAACCGCCGATACTTTATGTCGGAACGCCGGTCGTCTTGCTCAGTACTTGCAACGAAGATGGCTCTCCAAACCTCGCGCCGATGTCGTCGGCTTTTTGGCTCGGATGGCGTTGCCTTCTCGGTCTTGACCGGACGTCGAAGACTGTCGCGAACATCATGCGCACAAATCAGTGCGTGCTCAATCTGCCGTCCGAGGCGCAGGTCGAGGCGGTCGACCGTATCGCGTTGACAACCGGATCGGACATCTTGCCGCCGCACAAGGTGGCCCGCGGCTACCGCGTCGAAAAGGACAAGTTCGGAACTGCAGGACTTACCCCCATTGCATCGGAAACCGTTGAGCCACCACGCGCCAAAGAATGCCCGATCCAGATGGAAGCTGTCGTTGAGCACACTTACAACATGTCCGAGAACGATCCAGCCTCCCGTGGCCGTCGTATCTTGTTTGAATTGCGCATTCAGCGTGTGTTTTTGGATTCTTGCATCCTCGTCGACGGCGACCCAAACAAGATAGATCCGGACAAATGGAGGCCGCTGATCATGAGTTTTCAGAAGTTCTTTGGCCTCTCCAATCGACAAGCGCACGCATCACGCTTGTCGCAAATATCAGAGTCGCTCTACAGGGGCGCGGATCTGGAGCGGTCCAGGGCGACATAACCGCTTCGCGCGCGGGTAATGCGTGCCGCCGCCTCCCAACGACGTAGTTCCAGCCAGCCGACTCTTCTGAAATCGGAATCGATTTGAGAGTTCGTAAGCAAGAAGCGGAGTGCGACGGTGTGGCACCTGCAAGAAAAGATGGTCGATGCTGTCGCAATCGATATCACGAGGAATTCGTCAGCTCCTTCCGCTAACCCAAAAGGGAATTCAACATGAACATATTGATGGTCTTGACCACACACGATGAGCTCGGCGCTTCGGGCAAGAAAACCGGATTCTGGCTCGAAGAGTTCGCTGCGCCTTATTATGCTTTCAAGGACGCGGGAGCCGACGTCACCCTGGCCTCCCCGCTTGGTGGTCAGCCGCCGCTCGATCCCAAAAGCGATACCCCGAACTTTCAGACGGAAGATACCCGCCGCTTCCGCGCGGACCCGGTGGCCAAAGCGAGCCTCGCCAGCACCGTCAAATTGTCCGGCATCTCCGCCGACGACTATGACGCGGTGTTCTACGCGGGCGGCCACGGCGTCATGTGGGATTTGGCCGAAGATCCGGCGTCCATCGCCCTGATCGAAACCATGTTTGCGGCCAACAAGCCCGTGGCGGCCGTCTGCCACGGGTCGGCTGTGTTCCGCCACACCAAGGCGCCGGATGGCGCGCCGCTCGTCCGCGGGAAAAAGGTCGCCGGATACACCAACACGGAAGAAGCGGCGAGCGGATTGACCGAGGTGGTGCCGTACCTGGTCGAGGATATGCTGAAGCAGAACGGCGGCCTCTACTCCAAGGCCGACAATTTCCGATCCCACGCGGTAGCGGACGGCAATCTGGTGACAGGTCAAAATCCCGCCTCTTCGAAGCGAGTGGCGGCCGAGGTGGTGAATTTGCTGTCGCGACCATCCTGGTAAAACCAGTCGACCGGGCGGATGGCGATCCTGCATCGCGTGTCGATGATGCAGGTTGGGCATCCGCCCACACCAACGCATGCCTCGCGCGTATCGCCGAACGCGAGCCAGATGTTGGGCGGCAAAACGCGATTTAGGCGACGCGCGTCAATCCCTCGTCGTCAAGATGAAAGATCCGGCCGTTTTTCAGACGCAGCTCAACATCTCCGTTACCAAGCATCTTTAGGTCGGCGCGACCTTTTCTGACCAGACTGTTGATGTACGCGGCCACGAGATTCTTGTCATGGTCGGCTGCGTCGCGCGTTAGCCAGGCGACCGGGTGCGGTGTCGGGCCGCCGGTTCTACGCCTCCGTGTCGCACCAGGCCCTTGATCGCTCGCCACCTCGAGCGGTTTTCCAAAGGCTGCCGTGAGCAAGATACTCCACTGCACAACCGGATGATCCCCTCGCGGATATTCCCAACCAATCGGACTGACTTTGAAATACAGGCACATGCCTTCCATCGCCGCGCACTCCGAATTCTGCTTTCAAATCCGGCGGTGGTGGATTGCCGACGGCCTTAGCCAAGTCCTTCCATGTCGCACGCCGGACTTGAGCCAGCCTTCACATCGCCAAGCAACGACTACGCCAGTGTTGCCTCGCGGGCGACAAGCTCGCGCTTGCGCTCCACGCCCCAGGCATAACCGGACAACGCTCCGTCGTTGCGCACCACCCGGTGGCAGGGGATCGCAACTGCGATGTGGTTTGCGGCGCAAGCGCTGGCCACGGCGCGAACGGATTTCGGCGCTCCAATCCTGCGAGCGATTTCGGAATAGGACGACGTTTGCCCAACAGGGATGTCCTGCAGAGCTTGCCACACGCGCCGCTGAAACGCCGTGCCGCGCACGTCGAGGGGGAGGTTCAGACCGATTCCCGGTGCCTCGACGAAACTAACTACCCGGGCGACCATGGACTCATATTCCTTGTCCCCGCCCACCAGCCGTGCCTTCGGAAAACGATCTTGAAGATCCCGCACAAGCTCGTCCGGATCGTCGCCGATCAGAATCGACGCCACACCCTTGTCGCTTGACGCCACCAATATGGCCCCCAACGACGATTGCCCCACCGCGAAACGTATGTATTCGTTCGCTCCTCCGGCGCGATACTGCGTGGGCGTCATGCCGAGCATGTTCCTGGATTTTTCGTAGAACCGGCCACTCGAGTTAAAGCCCGCGTCGTACATGGCTTCGGTCACGCTGTGACCCCTGGCGAGCCCATCGCGGACGCGGGAAGCCTGATGGGCCTCGGCATAATCCTTCGGCGTCAGGCCCGTTACGCCTTTGAACAGGCGATGGAAGTAGCAGGTGCTCAGATTGGCCACCTTCGCAAGACTCGTCAACGACAGGACTTCTTCACTCTGTTCGATCAAGCGGCACGCCTTGGCGACGATCGCCGCGTTCTCGACATCGGCTGACGAACCATCGGGATTGCAACGCTTGCACGGCCGAAAGCCAGTCGCTTTCGCCTCGGCCAGCGAGCCGTGAAGACCAACGTTCCTGGGATTTGCGGTTCGCGAAGGGCAGGATGGCCGGCAGTAGACCCCCGTGGTCGCAACCGAGTACCAAAATTTCCCGTCGGCTGAACGGTCGCGCGCCAAGACGCGCGCCCAGCGTGGATCAGCCTCAACCGCCGCCTTTGGTCGAATAGATGCAGCTTGCGATTTCGCGCTCATTTTAGCTTCCTTCGTGGGTCTTGAGCCTCGCATGTGGATTGGCCCGATTCCGTCGTCCCCTTTCACTCCCAGTTCTTGCTCTCAAATCGAAATGGCTGGGTCCACGGTCGTCACTCGGACTGTTCCGACGGCGTCTGACCCTTCGATCGCACTTCTTTGGAGCCTGAACCACCCGCTTTCCGTCCGAGGCCGGCCGCAGCGGAAACACGGCAAGATCACATTCCCGAAGCCAGAATCCCATGACCGACGTCCGGCTGCCGACGATCCGCCGGGACCGTTAAATTGGCCCCCGACGACCGTCTCGTTTCTCCGCAAGAAGATGGGAAATTAGATTTAACACATGACGCGGCCAACCATGTTGTACGGCTCGCGCGACTGCGAGCAGTACGAAAAATTGTCATGGCCTTTCGCTATTCCAAGCGCGACGATCTCGCCACTGCGTTGCGCGCCAGGACGCGCACCCAGCGTAGATCAGCCTCTATAGCCGCCTCTGGCCGAATAGATGCAGCTCGCAATTTCGCAGTCACGCGACGACTGCGGGCAATAGAAACAATTGTCATGGCCTTCCGCTACTCCAAGCGCAACGATCTCGCCAGCCTTGGTGGACTTCGGCATAGCATCCACCTCGGCACACCGATGGATAACCAAACCCGGATGGTCCGGGGTGCTGGATGCTATCTGGACCAGCTTCCCCAGTCCGACACGCGCGCTGTCCCAATGCTGAATGAGAGGACCCCAGGTACCGCCGTCTTTGAGGATGCCATTCAGAATTCCATTGCTGATCGGATCTCCTGGCGACAGGGCGCCGACACTTGCGACGACGTCCAAGACATGAGGACCAGTTGGCAATTCGAGAAGAATGCCTGTGCGCGCCCCGCCAAATCGCACCAACCTCATTTGTGTCCTCCTGCAGTTGCCGCCCACAGGTAGCTTAAGAGGCCGTGGATTGAGAACTCCGTTTCTTGTTCTCAATTCGAAAGTTTTGTCCGTATTTTCCTCCTGCCTCGCAGGGCCCTTCACAACGGCGTTTACGAAACTTCAATTTGAAAATCAGCTATGCTCAACGCGAGCTGCCGCGTAGCAAATCTCTCATCTTCTCCTGTGTATCCTCCTCGCCCCGGGGAGTATAGATGACAAGCTTCGCCCCGGATTGATCGTCGGCCGTAAGGCTATTGTATTCAAAAACCATGCGGCCTGCTCTCGGGTGATTGATTCGTTTATTGATTGGAGTGTAGGGCGACACCTCGTGCTTCTGCCAAAAATGTCTAAACTCCGGGCTGCAGGTCATGAGCGTGCCGATGAGGCGACGATATTCCGGATCTCCCGCATGCCCCGCGTTCTCCGCGCGGAACATCCCCAGGGCAATCGGCGCGAGATCGTGCCAGTCGACCAAAAGGTGACGGTGATCCAGATTGCCGAAGAGCATGTAGATGCTGTTGCGCTCGTCACCGACGAGCTTGGAATAGTCGCCAAATACGACCTCAGCGGCGCGATTCCAACACAGCACATCCCAGCGTCTGCCAAGAATATAGGCAGGCTGGTCGGATAGGGTACGGAGCATGCGCTGCAGGGGCTGCGCAACCTCAGGTTTGGGTGTCCGACCGGTTTCAGGAGTCTGGTGACCGGTAAGATGGAAAAGGTACTGGCGCTCGGCACGATTGAGCTGCAGCGCTTCAGCGAGTGCGGAGAGCACCTCGCCCGATGCCCTTACGTCGCGCCCCTGTTCGAGCCACGTGTACCAGGTCACTCCGACGCCGGCCAGCAGAGCGACCTCCTCCCGCCGCAGGCCTGGCGTGCGCCTGCGGAAACTCCCGTTCAGACCGACATCCTTCGGCGTTAAGCGCGTTCGCCGCGACCGCAGGAATGCGCCAAACTCACGCCGCTTGGCGGCATCGGGGCGTGACATGTCCATCGTGGTGTTCCTCTATAATAGGATTGCACGAAGACTGTTTAAGTCGGCGCAGATGATACACGCTTTCCTGCGTAGCTCATGGCCATGTGGCTTTTGACAACGGAGAGGAAGACTGATGCAACAGCACGTCGTAATCATCGGCGGGACGTCCGGAATTGGCCTAGCGGCGGCGGAGATTCTGATACGTGAGAAGTTTAAGGTAACCATTTCAGGGCGTGATCCGCAACGGTTGGCGAATGCGGGCAACAGGCTGCGTAACCAGGCGAAAGCCGTTGCTGTCGACGCGGCCAATGCGACTGCGGTTGCCGGGCTTTTCGACAGTCTGGGGAGCTTCGATCATCTCGTGCTCGCCTTCGGCAGCAATAAGGGACTCGGCCCCTTTGCCACGATCGGTGCCGAAGATCTGCGACTAAGCTTCGCCGAAAAAGTTTTTCCGCAGTTCGGCTGCGCCCAGGCGGCCCAGAAATTCCTGAACCCAAGAGGCAGCATCACCTTCCTCTCCGCGGTGAGTGCCTTCGGCGCGATGCCGGGAGCAGCTGGCATCGGGGCGGCCAACGGCGCTATTGCAACCATGGTTCCGACCTTGGCCAGGGAGCTGCAACCGTTGCGCGTCAACGCCGTGGCGCCGGGCGTCATCGATACGCCCTGGTGGAATTGGGTCGCACCCGACGAGAAAGCCGCGCTCTTCGCCGATTTCGCCGCCAAGACCCCCGTCGGTCGCGTGGGAACACCTGAGGAAATTGGCCAAGCAATCTCCTTCCTGATTATCAACGGCTTCATGACCGGACAGACGATCGTCTGCGACGGTGGGATACGTCTTTCCTGACAACGGCGCGAGAATAGCGCCGCCATGGTCCGTGGGTGGCCCTCGCGGGAGGATGCGTTGGCCGCGATGGCTTTGGGTTGAACAGGGAGCCGCAGCGGCCCCGGCAAGCCCGTCAACCGAAGAAACCATGTCGCAGCAAATCGGCACCCGCGGCAATGACCGCGATCAACACCAGCTTCTTGAATGTCTCAGGTGCAATTTTATCGCGCATATGTTGTCCGACGTACATGCCGATCACGACTGGCAACATCGCAGCCGTCGAGACCAAAACGTCAAGCCAATTGAACTGGCGACTGGCCGTCAGGAGAATTGCCAGCAAGCCGGAAGAAACGACGAGATACAGTGATGCTTCCTTTGTGAACGCCTTTCCGCTCAGTCCCTTTGCAAGCAGAAATATGAAAACAAGCGGTCCCGACATCGCTGCGATGCCTCCCAGAATCCCGCCGAAAAATCCGAATGTGATGCCGGTTGGTAAAACCAAGCGAGACTGAAGCTGCAGCTTCGGCGCGAGCAGTGTGACGCCGGCGACACCCATAAGCACTACGCCTGCGATAATCTTTGCAACGTTCGCATCGAGCGCCAACAGGACTCGAAGTCCAAGGAAGAGGCCGGGAATAATGCGGAGAAAAACCGGCATCAATTGCATGAGGCATCGTCCAGTCTTTCCGCCCTCCAGCGCCTGCGGCACGTTGCTGAAGATCAAAGGCATGCTCAGTAGCATGGCCGCTGATTTGATGTCGACGAACAGCGACAGCAGCGGCAGCGCGACCACTGGCATGCCGACCCCGATTATCCCCTTCAGGAGGCCGGCGACGATCAGGCTGCAAACCACGGCAGCAATGATACTCGCTTGCTCGAAATAAAGGGTGCGGATCAACATGACGTTTAACTCCTGGAGGATCATATTCCCTGCTCAGGCTTTCGCGCTGGTCTCCGGATCGAATGGTTCTAGCCTCCAAGTTGCAGCGCATTCTTGCTGCGAGGTTCGCAATTGTCTCGCGGGAACAGTTCGGCCTATGCCGAACTGTCTGCGATTGAATGCTTCCGGTATCAGCGATAGGATTAAGGATGGTCGCGGCGGCAAATCTGGTGGAAGTGGCCGCTCTCGTGGGTGACACTGCGCGAGCGACGATGCTTAGCGCCCTTATGGGCGGCCAGTCGCTGACGGCCACTGAGCTTGCTTACTGCGCCAATGTCTCTCGCTCGACGGCGAGCGGCCACCTGGGCAAGCTGGTTGCCGCGCGGCTTTTGAGTGTCATTCACAAGCGCCGCTTCAGCTATTATCGGATCGCGTCCCCGCTGGTCGCGACAATGCTGGAGAGCATCAAGGTCGTCGCCGCCATCGAGGTGCCACCCCGCCGTCAGCCGCGGTCAGCAAACGACAATGCACTCCGTTTTGCCCGAAGTTGCTACGATCACCTGGCTGGCCAGGTAGGAGTCGCTGTTACCGATGCGCTTGTGGCCATGGGGTACATCGTGCTCACCGATGAAGGCGGTGAGGTCACGTCTTCGGGCGAGCGTTTCCTTTCCGCGTTCGGGGTTGATCTGAGGCCGCGGACTCGGCGGATTTTCTGCCAGCCTTGTCTCGACTGGAGCGAGCGTCGTTATCACCTCAAGGGACTCGTCGGAGCTCGGATTCTGGATCGTCTATTGGAGCTCGGATGGCTCAAACATGTGTCGGGCAGCCGTGCACTCCAACTCACGTCGTCTGGCAGGGCGGGCTTGTCCGAAATCTTCCAGATCGAGATCAGCAACGAGGGTGTGTCAACCGGTCGATCATGTGGAGCGCTTCTGCAGCCAGATTGTAGCACCGGTCACAGAGAGCATGACAACCCATAGGCCGAGCCAAAAGACCAGCAGGCGATAGGGTGTAAAATCCGCCACGTCGCCAAAGTGTAGAGCCCAGAGCCAACTGCTGATGGTGTTGCCTGTGTGCTCTCCGGTCGGAAAGAATGTCCATCGCAGTTCGCCGCTATCTCCGTCGAACCAGATGCCGGTGTCCGAACTCCTCCGCCGCACGTCGAGCCCGGAGGCAGCCCCGTACGAGTACGCGCCGAGCGACGGAGCATATCCCAGTGCATTGGGATGCCCCAGGGTGAAGCCACGGATCGCTGCTTGCTCGGACATGATCCTCGCACCGATTTTCTCCGCCTCGCCCCACCCCAAGCGGGGGTGTTCGTTAGGATGCGGCGACCGCGAGGTGAACTCCTCCAATACCGACTTATAGTCGAACAAACTGCCGGTCACGAAGTCGTAGACGGGAGTGAGATTTATCATCACGCTGGACCACGCGAAGACGACCAGCAACGGCCACGACCATAGCGAGCCGGCGCGATGCAGATCGAAATTCAGACGGAAGGAATTTTTCGATTTTCGCACCCGCCACGAGCGGGACCACCGTCGCCAAAATCGGACGACGGTGAGCGGTAAGGTGAGATAAAGGGCAGCGAAACAGTCGAGCGTCCAAACCAGCGCGGCCCCGCCCAGGATCAAGACTCCCGTGCGCCCCGCAGCGAGCTCTCGGTGCAGTCGGTAGATGAACGGCATCAGATTGATCCATCCCTGGAACAGATCGCCTTCGCGCCGTCTACCCAATTCTGCGCCTGTAAACGGATCGAGAAAAATCTGATCGAAATCGATCGGCGAGGTTTTGCCCGAGGTGTTAGATCGTGGCTTCATTCTTGCGATCGCCTGGCCGGGACGCAGGACGATATAAGCAAGCCGCGCTTGCGGCTCGGCGGCCTCGGCGCGTTCTGCCAGCACTGCAAGACCGAGCGGGCTGTCTCCTGGACGAGAGGTCGCAAAAAGTTGTGGGCTGATCACTCTTTCCAGCTCGACATTGAACGTGATGATACTTCCGGTCAGGCCGAGCACGATCAGAAAAGGAACCAATGCCAGCCCAACGTAGCGATGGGCCAGTAAGACGACCCGACGCATGGCGTACAGCCGGACTCGTTTGGTCGAGCGAGAAGTCATAGCTCAACCTTCAACGAACCCACGATGGTCCGCAGCGGCCCATAAACGCCGTTGATCCAGCTAAATGGCGCAACTGGCGACGGGATGGAATTGGGCAACTGTACTTCGTTGAGGTAAACGCGATTGAAAATGTTGGTTGCGTTCACCTGAAAGGTCCATTTTTTCCCGACAGTTTCGAACTGATACGCCGTCATCAGATCGAACACCGCATGGTCGGGAAGCATCTGGCCTGTGTAGGAACTTATCGGCGTGTAAGGCGTCGGTCCGGCGGCGGTCACGCCGCCGCCGATTTTCCAACCTCGCAGCACCGCTGCCTGAAAGTCGTAGGTCGCCCACAGGTGCAGCAAATCGATGGGCACCGCGCCAAAACGCGAGCCTACCGGCGCGACCTCGAACGGCCCGGACTCAGTGACGCGGGCATCGGTGTGCGCGTAATTTGCGATCATCTTCCAACCCGGGCTGATTTCTCCCTGCATATCGAATTCGAAGCCGGTGCTTCGCGCCTCGCCGACGACCGTTACGAACATAGGATTCGCGGGATCCGTGACGGGTATGTTGGTCTTCGTCAGATCGAAATAGGCCGCGCTTGCGGTCAATTTTCCGCCAAAGAATGCAAACTTCACACCCGTTTCCCACTGCTTGCCTGAACTTGGCGGCACGTTCTGGCCGTTTGATTCTATCAAGCCCGGCTTCGCTGGTCCGAAACTGGTCGTATAAGATGTATAGAGGCTCAGCCATTCCCGCGGTTGCCACAGAATTCCAGCGCGAGGAGTCAGCGCGGTGGCTTCCACGGCCGAGTTACTCACGAGTCCGAAAGCCGGAAAACTCGCGTCGGATTCCTGCTTGAGGTACTGCCATCGAGCGCCGCCCAAAAAATAGAAACCCGCCGGCAGCTTGAGCTGATCCTGGGCATAAACGCCGACGGTCTGCGTCAACTGTGAACTGGAGAGCTCGAGAGTTGTCGGACCCGTGAAGGGCGTACCGGGACTGATCGGGTTGAAGAGATCCACGAAGGAACAATTCGCATCGATCTGACACGCCTGGTTGATGACGCCGTTACTCGCAAAGCGGCCGTAATCGGTGCCGAGCAGCAGCGTGTGGGCAACTCCGAACGTGTCAAAATGGCCGGTCAGATCGGTGGTCACGTTGTAGTTTCGATCCGTGCTGATAACGTTATTGATACCGACAGCGACGCCCGCGCCGCTGGGTGTCGGTGCGCCGAAGACGATCGAGCCACCTCCCGGCGCAAATGGCAGAGAGCCGGCACTGTTGTCATCGACTTGGCTGAAAACAAACCTCTGCTTGATCGACCAATCGTTGTCGAACCTGTGCATCCAGGTCAGCGCAGCGAAATTGTTGATCTCGTTCGCGGGGGAAAAGCCGCAATAATTGACGCTCGGATTGGTATTGATGAGGATGCCGTTCAGCGTGGGCAAGCGACCGTAGTTCTGCCCAAAGACGGATGATCGGTAATTATATTCAGCCTTTATCTGGTTATCCGCGTCGATATTCCACTGCAGCACGGGAGCGATGAAAAAGTTGCGGTTCTTGACATCCTCGACCTGCGAGCCGCTGCTGTCATACGACGTATCCAGCCGGTAGAGCAGACTCCCCTCCTTTGAGGCAGGGCCGGTCGCGTTGATGGTGGTGCGTTCCAGTCCGAATGAGCCGAACTGCTGTTCCAGTGAGTACGCCGGCGTGCTTTGCGGCTGCTTGCTCACGATGTTGACAATTCCGCCGGGCTCGACGGCTCCATAGAGGATGGCGGCTGGCCCCTTCAAAACCTCGACCTTGTCGACATTGGCGAATTGCTGGAGAAAAAGATTGCTATTGCCGAAGCCATCGAGACGAGTGCCGTCCCGGAAAATCGTGTCGGTCGGAAACCCCCTCAGAAAGACCGAGGAGTAAGATTGTCCGTTGCCGTTCGAGAGACCGCCGCCGGTGGCAACACCGCTCACATTCTTTAATGCCTGATCCAGGCTGATGACCTGCTGGTCTTTGAGCACCTGCCGCGGCACGACTTGGACACTGGCGGGCGTGACAAGAATTGGCGTGTCGGTTTTGGTGCCGATGCCGCTATCCGATACGGAATAGGCTGTCGGATCCTTCCCGACGCTGCCTGAACCAAATGTTGGCCGCTGTAAACGCGGTTGCCTAGCCGCGGCAATGCTCCGGCGTTTTGCTCGTCGTGCGATATTGGTTGCAGCTTCGCGTTTGGTCACAGCGCGGGCTGGGGCTGGCGCCTCCACCGTAACGGGCGGCAGGGTCTGAACTGCGTCTTGAGCAGCGGCCATTCGCACCGGCGCAACAAGCGCCAGCCCGACGGCAACAGCGCTCACACCGCAGAGGGCGTGAATGCGTGACATTTCTTTAAGGACCTTCCCGGCGGCAACGCTTAAGCGCTAGCCGCAAACTTATGAATCTGAGAGCCCGGCTTCGCCGCGCCCGTGGATCAAGTACTACTCAGGAAGAAAATGGCGGGGCGCGCGCCTGCGCGTTGGAGCCGATACGGAAGGCTGACAGGTCCGGCGTTTGGCCTTGCCAGACCACGCGTGTTAGCTCGCGATAGGGGGCCGCGAAGGCCGCCGGAGCGGGTGTACCGATGAATCCGTTGGCGCTCGTGTTCGCAAGGCAACAGATGGAGCATCCGCTACCGTGTTCATTAGGCCGGCCGCCCTGATCGGTGGGTTGTTGATCCGCAGCCGAACCGCTGCTGTGGCAGATTGCAGCAGCGCTCAGCGGATCGGACGCGGCGACCGCGGCTGCCCAAGATGCGCCTATTGGTGCAAAGATTTGCACCAATAGAGCGAGCAGGAAGATCGGCAAATATTTCAGGAGTCGCGACCGCATCTCGGTTTACCCTTGAGCGACGGCAACTAATCAGGTGGTGAATGCCGAGTCGAGTACGGTGAAGATCGATGTAGCCTTCAAGTATTCGTGTGTGCGCTAGCTCGTCTAATTACGTCATCAATATCGCTTGTTTTGAGTTTTGCTCGTGCCGGATACAAAGGTTGTCACCCATGTCTTAGGTACGTTCTGTTACCCATGTCTCCGGGCCGGACAGGAGTGTAGTGGCGGAGAGGGAGTCCTCGAAGAAATGAGAGAAACGCCCATTTTATCGGGATCGATAGTACGCACCTTTTGGCTACACGCGGTTATGTCATTGCGGTCGTCATCCTTGCGATTATACTTGTGGGGAAGGCGCTCACGTTTGTCTGCTATGGTGAACCCTTCCGCAATTGCCTTCTTCAAAAAATTTTTTTCGTTATTAAAAGAGGAACTGATATGGCAGAAATCAAGATCAATTCCCGCACACCCAATGAAATGTCGCGCTCTGCGCTCATCTATCTACTGCTCCTTGCCGTGCTGGTGGCCCTTGGGCTGCACGTGCTTTTGATCGCCGGTCCTGCCATGCGCGTGGCTGACAAGCAGCAACTTGAGGGGGCCATTGCAGATGAGGATCACGGATTCTGCGAAATGTTCGGTATGGGCGCAGGCACGACCAAGTTTGTCGCTTGCAGCCGGGCGCTCGCGATCATTCGGCAGAAGCAGGCCGATCGCGATAACGCGGCCGCTCTAGGCATTCTTTAACCAGGCTCGGTTTGAGCCGAGCCGATAGCGCGCTCGGCTCGGCTTCGTTTAAGCAGCTTCCATCGCTTCTGACGCACATCGGTCATCCATCAAAATGGCAACTCAACTAAGTGCCAATAGTGGTCATGGGTGACCGCAAGAAAGTGCTAAGATAGGTTGCTGTGATGCATCTTATTCAGATCGCACAAATATTGGTATTAGTGACGCTGGCAAATGGCGGACCAATCGTCACAAAAAAGATTTTCGGCTCCCACTTTTCCTCCCCGTTAGACGCTGGCGCCCTCTTTTTTGATGATCGACCGCTTTTTGGGCCATCGAAAACTGTACGCGGTATTTTGGCGTCGTTTCTCCTCACAACAGCTGGCGCACTTCTTCTTGGCCTGGGTCTCACGATAGGCGCCATAGTGGCTGCGGCAGCCATGGCAGGCGACCTGTTCTCAAGTTTTAGCAAACGCCGATTGAACCTGCCTCCGAGCAGCCAGGCACCAGGGTTGGATCAAATACCCGAGTCCCTCTTTCCAATGCTAGCCTGCCGCGATGCCCTCTCATTGACCAATACAGACGTCGCGCTTGGCGTTGGGGTATTTTTAGTCGGCGAGCTAATCCTCTCCCGCCTTTTGTTTCAGGCTCATATACGTGATGAACCGTATTAGGTCACGTCAGCTGCGGCGTAAACGGTGCAGGGTGATTTCTGGCGGGCAATTGAGGCGCACGGGAACGACGCTTGAGCCGGCACCAACGGAAGTATAGCCGGTCATATCATTATACTGCCAAGGCCCAGCCCCCATCCGTCTTGGTAGCACCGCCTCGAGCTTGATGGGAATGGATCCGGGGAGACAAATCTGACCGCCGTGGGTATGTCCGCTCAGCATCAGATCAAAGTTGGCATGGGCAGCCTGACGGTAGACCTCCGGTGTGTGAGATAATAAGATCGAGAACTCACCACGGGGTATCGAGAGGGCGGCTTTCTCGATGTTATCCACCCTGAAGAAATGCGCATCGTCGATTCCGGCCAGATAGATCCGTTGGTCCTCGCGAACGATTGTTTCGCATTCATTGAGCAACACGCGAATGCCCATGGCTTCGAGCCCGGGGACCATCTGGATGGTATCGTGGTTGCCAAGCACAGCATAGATTGGCTGTTTCAGATGAGACCTCACTCGGGCGACACCATCCAGCGCGGGCTCGAACGGCCCAAAAGTCCGACCCCGATAGTCACCAGTTAGGACACATACATCGTACTGCATGCCGCCAACGAGCTCGATAAGGTTCTCCATGGCAACTTCGTTCATGTCCACGTGAAGGTCGCTAATGTGGAGAATAGTGAAGCCGCCAAAGAGGACTGGTAGTGTCTTGAACCTCACGTCGTTTCGTTTGACGAGAATGCGTTCTGCGTTCTGTCGTGCTCTCCAGTAGAGCCCCGTCGCCTTCAAGCCATTTCGAATGATCCATTCGGCCCAAGACAAATTTTCAAGGTGAAAGAACGTGAGGCCCTGACCGAATACTTGGGCTTCGTGATCCCGCTCAATCCCTAATCGCTGCCGGGCATGGAGCGACCCGAGACGAATCTCGAGTTTGCGCAGAATGTCTTCGTCCACCAGCTAGCCCTCTTGAATGGCTTCGGGCACATATAGCGTATTCTCATTCTGAATGTCCCTTTGGGGTCATCTTCGAGCAAATTGGGCTGCCCGTGTCATGTCCGGTTTACCCCCCATTCGCGACCGGATAGCTAACATCCCGGATTGGCAGCTTCGTGCCAAGAACCGCCTTGTCAACGACGCCCGGCCGCGCAAGGCTGTTTCAGAATAAATCGCTTTTGGGGCAAACAGGGAGCCGCAGATGAAATACATGCTTACTTGGACAGAACGTCCGCAGGGATCGCCGATGGAGTACGAGAACGCGCAAAAGCGTATCCTCGAGGTTTTCACGCAATGGAAGGCACCCGGCAATTTCAAGATCGAGCTGTTCGTTATCCGCGTGGGCGACTGGGGCGGGTATATGTTGCTGGACTGCGACGATCCGACGGCCGTTCACAAGTTCTGCTCGATGCTTCCTGCTTTTGTCTTCGAAGCGCGACCCGTTATTCCCATTGATGATGCCGTTCGCGTCGAACTCGAATCGATTGCCTTCCGCGATGGGCTGAAGCGCAAGTGATCGTCGGGAGTTTCATCTCCCTTCACCCCGCGGGAAGCGGCGGGGCTAGAGGCCGAAACCATTGCCGCTGCGCGCAGCCGATGTCGCTGTTGGGTCAATCTCCACCGAATGAGTTATCTGCATCGTGTCCGGTCTGCTCCCGGTAGCGACCCTAGCAGACATCCCGGTTCGGCAGCTTCGTCCCAAGTGCGGACATCGTTCGCCGTTTTCGGTGATGACGAGGCAAGATAGAAGGTCCCGCACCTGTACGATGTGGACAGGCTTCCTGCCATGTCCGAAACGGGCGTATATTCGCTACCTCTCGCGCCAATAAGGCCGTGGCTAAGTCAAACCGACTGCATTCGATTGCGTAGTCAGCGGCGGAGGCTGAGTGCTCACCGTGAGGGGCTTGGAAGCCCGCATTTTAAGCGGGTAAGTGCACGCTCCGCCAAAGTGGCATTGCTGGCTGATACAGGGCCCACAAGGGTGACTTTCCCATCCTTTTCGACTCGACTCACACCATCGCGAAGGAGATCAGCGTCGGATTGTCACGTGGCCAGTCGAATGGCTTGACCAACTGCGGTGTAGCATTTCTGAGAGGGAGCGAGGTAACATACTGAGATGAAAGAGCCGTCTCTAGTCAACGAGAACCTCCTGAGGCAGCGCCTCACCGAACTCGGGTCGATAGCGAGCTGGGCGCCGCATATCTTTTCGGGCCTCGAACGTTTTATCAGCACCGCTGGCGACTATGATCTCTTTCGCGTCAATCCTATCCAATACGCGACCGCTAACGGCCTGAGTGAGGCCGAAGGAATCGAGCTGTTTGTGCACGCCGCGAAGGTGGGCTTGTTCGAAATGCAGTGGCTGCTCATCTGCGCCTATTGCCCGCAGGTCGCAGGCAGTTTTCGAGAGCTAGACCAGGTTCATCCACGCTTCCAGTGCGAGTTCTGCAACGCGCTCAACGATGTGGCGCTTGACGACTACATCCAGGTCACCTTTACGGTCTCGAGTGCCATCCGGGACATCGTATTTCATCATCCTGAGATGCTATCCGTCGCGGACTACTACCTGCGTTATAACTTCTCCAAGGACTTCAAGGCTCCGCACGGAATGACGCACGAGCAACTCGTCGCGGCACTCTCGCGGGGATTTGCCGATATCGAGGCTGATCGGCAGAGGAGCTTCGAATTTGACGTCACAGCCGGCCGTTTCGAGGTGCTCGATCTCAGCCATAAGCTGCTTCTGGTCTTCTTCGCGAACGGTGAACCGACGGAACCCCAAGGGACGCAGGTCCGGCTCGAGTCCGGACGGTTCATAGTTCCGGATCGGCCTACTGGGCCGAGAGAAATGGTGTTGGGCGACGGGCGCTTTGCGTTTCGACAGACGGCCGATCTTAGTCCAGGCAAGCACACCATTCAGATTGAGAACCGCACGAGCGATCGCGGCCGCTTCTGGTTCCTCCAGTACCCTTCCCAGTTCGAGCCCCATCTGGTCAAGTATGAACCGTTTCTTTCCGGCAGGCGGCTGCTGCTAACCCCGTGCTTCGGCGAACTCTATAAGACACAACTGGTGGATGAGCGGGAGAGCCTGGCAGTCTCCGACATTACCTATCTGTTCACCGATCTAAAGGATTCGACTCCGCTGTATGAAAGCGTTGGCGACGTGAATGCCTATTTTCTCGTTCGCCAGCACTTCGACATCTTGAACAAGATCATTCGGGAGCGATCTGGTACCATCGTCAAGACGATCGGCGATGCAGTCATGGCTGGCTTCGAGCGTCCACAGGATGCCGTCCTTTCCTCCATCGAAATGATCGAAGAGCTGTCGCGGTTCAACCAAACCGCTTCACGGCCGCTCGGCCTTAAGGTCGGTGTGCACAGAGGCAGGGCCATTGCCGTAAGGCTCAACGATCGGATCGACTACTTCGGGCAAGACGTGAACATCGCCGCCCGCGTGCAAGGTCTCGCCGGTGTCAACGAAGTTTGCCTGACAGAAGCGGTAATGGAGGCGCCCGGTGTCAGTGACATCGTCAAGGGACGCCCGGCGTCGCGCGACTACGAGAACTTGAAGGGCATCGGCCAGAAGATGGAAATTCATCGGATTGAAGTCTTTCCGGCGCAGAGATGAAGACCGCTGGCCCGCCGCGATGCGGAGGCCTATATGCTGCCAGACCGGCAAGTTCCGACTTACTCTCCCGCGTTAGGCGCATGGCTTCGCAAACTCAGCGTTGCTCTCGGGCCAATCGGCCCGAGGTCTGCTCCGGGTCAAAAAGCGGTTCGGCGATGTCTGCGCTTCTTCCGCTTTACCCCTTGAAAACCGACATTCATTGTAGGGATCGGCATGTCCCAAAAGGGCCAGATGCAAACTAAGCCCTGCGGCAAAAACCTCTTATTCAATCACCTGGTCAGCACGAGCGAGCACCGTGGCTGGAATCTCGATGCCAAGCTCCTTCGTGGTCTTGAGGTTGATGAATAATTCAAACTTGGTCGGCTGCTCGACCGGCAGGTCGGCTGGCTTGGCACCTTTGAGGACCTTGTCCACGTAGGCACCGCTCAACCGGAAGGAGTCGATGATATCCGCTCCATAGGACATGAGTCCCCCAATTGCACAAACTCCTTGCCCATGGAGATCAAGGGCAGCCGGAGCTTTGCGGCGACGTCGACAATGCGTTTTCGTTCAGTGAAAAGCATCGGGCTGGGAAATACGAAAAGAGCATCAACTTGCTCATCCGCGATCGCGGAGAACGACTTATCCAATTCGTCCGGCCCCCGGACACCAAAGAATTGAAGCTGCAAGCCCAGGGTCTGTGCTGCTCCTTCTGCCTCATTTATCATGTCATTCATCGTGCGCGTTCCATATGCGCCGGGATGCAAGAGGGCCGCTACTCTAGCAACCATGGGGAGCGCTTCCTTGAGCAGAGATAGACGCTTTGGGACTAATTGCCGGCCAAGGAAGGTTAGTCCAGTGATGTTTCCGCCGGGTCGCGCGAGGCTAGCGACAAGTCCGTCACCGACTGGATCGCCCATCACCGGAACAACGATCGGGATCGTTGTGGTCGCTTGCTGTGCGGCACGACCGGCTTCCGAATTTGAAGCCACGATGACGTCGAGACCGAGACCAACAAGTTCGCTGGCCAAAGCCGGAAAGCGTTCGATCTTCGAGTCCGCCGCTCTGACCTCTACGATCACGTTCTCTCCTTCGGCATAGCCGTGTTCGCGTAACCCTTGATAAAAAGCGTTGAGAGTTGTGCGCGTCTGAGCAGAATCAAGCGATCCTGTTGCTAGGAAACCTATCCGAGCGACCTTCTTCGGCTGCTGTCCTCTCACCCCATTGGGGCATACCGCAGCACTCGCAAACGCCACGCCGCCGAGCATACCGAGGAATTGGCGCCGCCTCATGTGTACAACCCCGAGCACCGCAACGGTGAGACTATAGCACCCTGGAAGGGCTACGAGTGGCGTCCATGACATGTAGTTGAGGTGGCGGCCGATGACCGGTTCGGGTCTTGGCCGTGTAAAAACACCCTTCCCGGGGAGTTGGTGAGAATCCAGGACCGGCTCGGTCTCAGGCCGCGATCGCAGCGATCAGCGGCTTGATCCCGACGATGTTCATGACCCGTGTCAGATTATAGGCGAGGACCGAGAGAGCCATTTCAGCGGCTACTTTTGGAAGCGTTTTGGTCAGGAAGTGCGTCGCCCCCATGCGAGCCTTCATCGTGCCGAAGGGATGCTCGACGGTCTCGCGACGCTGGCGCATGGCTTGTGGATTTGCATCAAGGCGCTGCTGCACGGCTTCGAGCAGATGCTCATGCTCCCATCGTGGAATCCGTCGCTCCGGCCCTGTCGTGCATTGCGATTTGAGCGAACATTTTTGACAGGCTGTGGTCCAGTAGCGCCTTATCCGCTTGCCATCTTCCTCGTTCGTAAAGCGATACGGCAGTTGCTCCCCAGCCGGACAGCGATAGGCCTCTTCCTCCGGCAAATAGACAAAGTCCTGCTTGCCGAAACGGCCATCTGACTTGGCACCCGACGTCTGCGGCTTGGGCAGAGTTACCGTGATGCCGGCCTCGTGGCACGCGAGGATCTCCAGGCTGCTGAAGTAGCCGCGATCGGCCACGGCCTCGAGCGTCTCGGTCTTTAGAACAGCCTTCGCCTGCTTGGCCACATTGGCCAGTTGAGCCCGATCTGAGCCGCTGTTCGTTACCTCATGCGTCACAATCAGATGGTGCTCGGTATCCACGGCGACCTGCACGTTGTAGCCGACGACGCCGGAACCACGCCCGCTGGTTGCCATCGAACGGCTGTCGGGATCGGTCAGAGAGATTTGCTGGTCAGGCGAAGCGAGCATCTGCTTCTCGTAAACGGCAAGCTTGCCCATTTCCTCCTTCAGCTTCGTCAGTTTCTCGGTAAGCCTCGTCACCTTCGCGGCCAGTGCCTCGGTCGGCTCTTGTCGGTCGGCCGTGTCAAGTTGGCTCAGATAGCGCGCGACGCTCTCCTCCAGCTGAGCGCGCCGCCGTTCCACCTTCGCCCGTGTGAAGTTCTTGTCCCGGTTGTTCACGGCCTTGAACTTGCTGCCATCGATGGCAACGCTCGCCATCGCGAGAAGACCCATCTCACGGCAGAGTTCGACGAAGCGCGCACATACCTTGCGCAGCGCCAGGCCATTGTCTTTGCGGAAGTCCGCGATCGTCTTGTGATCAGGAGCGAGCCGACCCAGCAGCCACATGACCTCGACATTGCGTCCGGCTTCTCGTTCGAGCCGCCGGCTCGACTGAACCCGGTTCAGATAGCCGTAAATGTAAAGCTTAAGCAGAACCGAGGGATGATACGACGGCCGACCAGTCGCCGCCGGCTCAATCCCTTCAAAGCTCATCTCAGCTAAATCGAGCGCATCGACAAACACGTCGATCACGCGAACAGGATTACTCTCGTCAATGAAATCATCGAGGCATTCGGGCAATAGTGTCCATTGCCCACGATCTGCCTGCTCAACGAAGCGCCTCATCGATTCCCCCATAGAATCACGGGAGAATCATAACAGCAGCTCAGCGTTTTTACACAGCCAGGGTCAATCGCGTCATCTTGACCGTGCGCCGGCCACTTCCGGTCTTCGCCTAAGCAGACATCTTCAGAGCCGGTTGCTATGTCTCAAAGGTGCCCATCAGGCGACATGACAAGCTATCCGCCGGCCGAGTCTCATTTCGAGGTAGTCGCCAGCCGCCACGAAAGGTCGTCGGACCACAGATAGATCGCAATCGCCGCTAAGCACAGAACTATGCCGATCCAGAAGACCGGTGAGTGATGAATCGGTCGTGTCTCGGGCTGAGTAGACTTCATTCTATCACCTCGTCGGCGCGCTGTTGGAGCTGCGCCGGCACGTCCAAGCCGAGCGCTTTCGCAGTTTTGAGATTGATTGTGAGCACGAACGTAACAGGGGCCTGGACGGGAAGGTCGCTCGGCTTTTCGCCCTTGAGGATGCGATCGGCATATTGTGCCGCGCGCCGAAAATTATCAATCGCTTCATTTCCGTATGACGGCAGGCAGCCGACTTTAGCATAGAAGCGGAACGGACAGACGGCAGGGAGGCGGTAGCGAGCCGCCAGCGATGTGATTTCCGCACGATGGGCGTCGTTGAAAGTATCCGGCATGACGATAAGACCAACATTGGGCTCGCGTGCGTGGGTGGCAATTACGGATTCGAGCTCGGACGTGTCATGAACCGGTGATGCGATCGCTTCCACCGCGAGGGACGTAGCGACGGCGTTGAAGGGCTTCAGATAATATTCGGCATATGTTGCGGTTGCCGGGTTAAACAAGAACGCGACGCGGGCGACGCGTGGCGCAATCTCCTAGAGCAGCTCCAGCCACTTGCCGGCCATCGTTGGCTCCATAACCATGAAACCAGTGATGTTGCCACCCGGATGTGGAAAGCTCGCCACCAAGCCGCTGCCGACCGGGTCGGAGACGAATGCAAAAATGACGGGAATGGTACGTGTTTGCTGCCTCAGCGCGGTCGTAGCGGTTGTGGTATGCCCAAGAATAAGGTCGGGCTTCAGCGCGACGAGTTCCTTCGCGAATCGCTGCATCTCCTCCACGTTGCCAGCTGAGGTCCAGCGAGTATCAAAGCGGATGTTTCGGCCCTCCATCCACCCGAGCTTCTGAAGTCCCTCCCGGAACCCCGCAATATTGGCCTGTGCTTCCGAGTCGGTCTCGGGAAAGCCCATCAGCACTCCGATGCGCCGCAACCCTTGCTGCGCGCGTGCCGCGAGCGGCCACGCCGTGGCAAACGACGGCCTCAGACTCCGATTGGGCTCGACGTTCGGAATGGGTCAAACTGAGAAGAACTCAGTACGAGCATATTTTCCGGGCCGCCCCCGATAGCGGACATTGACGTCTGGCAATTGCGCGATTGCTGCAAAGTGCGAGGCTTAGTAGGCGTCATGCCTGTACGCGCCGTTCGGCAGCAAGGTGCCAAGGTCGCACGTTCTCAAACTTCAATGGATGACGGCGCCGAAGACAGCCGGTGAGGTCCGATGATGCCTCTCAGTTTCAACCCGGCGATAGCTCACGGTACCGGTGATCGATCCGGCCTTCGGCATGAAAGCGGGCAAGATCCTGCCATACCGAAGCCACGCGCACCCACTTCAACCGGTCGTGCTCACAAGTTGCGGCAGCGGCCAACTTCATGGCCGCTTCTGCCTCTGCTCGACAATCATACCCCATGCTCATCGCGCTGATCGTTGCACGGGAACGTAAACGCATCGATGACGGGGGACCCGTACAACTACGGTACTTTTGGCCGCAGTAATGTCCGGCGACCGACGTGTCCCACGCGAAAATCGGGATATCAAAACGGGGTATCGATATCCAAGCCTCTGCCAGTTCTATCCATTGTCCCTTTACCCCCGCTCAAGCCCGTCGCTGCCAGCACGCCTGCAGCACACGAGGAACTGCTGATGGCATTGCTTCGATTTCATGCGGCCTGGACAGTTGCGTTACTTTAAGCGCCATTCGGACCGGCTGGCGGCTCGCCCTTCAAACGCTCGCTGAGCCCGAAGAAGCCTGCCAGGGCATGCTGAGACACCTGACTAGATGATTACGCTGGTATCGCGCCGACGCGCTTCACCGCACGGCCACTCTCAGATTAGGCTCGCCGCCGCCCGGAGACGGTGCTCATGCGTCGGCGCTGCCGATAGAATGCATCAGGGCGGCTCGTCGCCTCGTTAAAGCTAATGCTGGTTTCACTTTTGAACATAATGGTGCGGACGGATATAAACCATTTGCCAACCCTCCCGTTGAACGGCACGCAAAGATCAGGGTAGCATTTTCGATGCACCCGATCCCGCGGAGATAGCATGAGCGAATTCGACGAGCGCACCCAAGCAAATATGGACGTTGTCCTCGATGAAGTCTGTGCCGAGCTGCCGAACGGAGGCGATCACGAGAGCCGAAAATACATTGCCGAGCAACTTCTTCACGCTGCGCGAGCTGGAAAAAAGACTTTAAAGGAGCTGACCTACGTCGGCAGGCGCGCTCTTGTGCATCTCAACAACGATCCGAAGTCGGCCTAAACCCGACAGGCATGGCGCCGTGCGACTGTCGGGGTCTGTGGGCCCATGCTGCAGGGGCTTGCAATCAAG
>VAZG01000440.1 GCA_005885285.1 Alphaproteobacteria bacterium
CATGCGCTCGACAAACGCCTTGGCCAGGAAGGTGCCGGGCAACGCGATCGCGCCGATCAGAAGCGCAAAGGCGATCACCTGCGCGGTGACGACGCCGGCCAGCCCAAACACCGAAATCTTGATCAGGCTGGTGACCACCGAGATGATCGCGTCGGTCGCGATTACGCCGGCACCTTCCAGCCCCGCGGCCATCAACAGCGACAGCAGGATCACGCCCGAGCCCGACGTGCCGCCGACGACAACGCCGTAACCCACTGAGCCGGCGGCAAGTCCGGTGTCGCCGATCCGGACATCGTGACGCCGGAGCAGGCGGCGCAGCGGCACGCTCAAAATCAGCATCGAGCCGATTACCAGCGCTGCCCCGGCATTGGTCAGCCGCGTATAGCCGTAAGCGCCGAGCGCGGTCGTGAACGCAGCAGCGAGAATCACGATCAGCGCACGGCGGCGGTCGGCATAGCGAAAATAGGCGGCGGTGCGGCTGAGATTGGTAAAGATCGCTGATATCGCAATGATCGGCACCACCGGTTCGGCGCCGATCAGCGGCACCAGCACCAGCGGCATCAGCGCCCCGGTGCCGTAGCCGGCAAGGCCTCCGACCACGGAAGCAAACAACGCCACGCCGGCAACCAACAGAAGTTGCAAGGGCGAGATGGCGGCAAAGCCTGCAAAGGTACTCAAAGAAGGATACTCAAAGAATGCTCACGGCCTGTTATCGCGGCCTAACCGCGCCACGGCCTGATCGGCGATCGCGGCGAGCGCAGTTTCGTCGCGCGGGAAGTCGGCGGCGAGCCAGGCGTCTTCGGCGAGAGCAAGCGCCTGCCCGAGCACCGGGCCTTCGGCAATTCCGCGCGCCATGAAATCGGCCGCCTTGAGTGGAAATTTCGGTGCGCTCCAGCGCTGCGGCAACGTCGCAAGCTCGCGCCAGTGCGCGTCATCGGCATCCTCTCCTGCGCGCGCCCACGCCAGCAACAGGCGGTTGCGATAGCCGTCCTCGCCAAGCCGATAGAGCCGCCGCCGCGCCCTCGCCTCGTCCATGCCAGCGAGCCGCCACCAGCGGTGGCCCATCGAATCGAGTGCCTTGGCCTCTACATTGGCGAGCCGCAACCGCGCCGCGACGCGTCTTGCATCTTCGGTGACGGCAACCGCCAGCGCAGCCAGGCGGCGGATCGGGTCCGGCTTCAGTCCGAGCAAACGCTCCGCCGCGATCATGCCGGAAAGCGGCCCGGTGTAGGCAACGCCGCCGAGAATCAATTGCAGTAGTCCGGTATCGGCCATCGCCGATATCGCAGCCGCCGCGCCGTCCGCGACCAAGAGCTTGAGCAGCTCCGCGCGCACGCGCTCCGCCGACAACGCCGCAAGGCCCGCGCGTCCGGCAATGCAGGCCAGATATCCGGCGCGGTCGGGCTCGGCGGAACCATAGGCGGCGTGCATGCGGAAGAAGCGGAGGATACGCAGGTAATCCTCGGCGATCCGCTGGTTCGGATCGCCGATAAAGCGCACGCGCTTTGCCGCGATGTCCTCAAGGCCGCCGACGTAATCGTACACGATGCCATCGGCATCGACCGACAAGCCGTTGATGGTGAAGTCGCGCCGCTGTGCATCGGCCACCCAGTCGCGGCCGAATGCAACCTTGGCCTTGCGGCCGAACGTCTCGGTGTCCTCGCGCAGCGTGGTGACCTCGAGCGGCTCCGCGTCGATGACCAGCGTCACGGTGCCGTGGTCGATGCCGGTCGGCACGCTTCTGATGCCGGCAGCAGCGGCACGCCGGATCACTTCCTCGGGCAGCGCCGATGTCGCGATATCGATTTCGCCGACCGGAAGGTTGAGCAGCGAATTGCGGACCGCGCCGCCGACCACCCGTGCTTCCTCGCCATCGCGGCTCAAGAGTTCGAGCACGCGGGCAGCCGGACCGGATCTGAGCCAGGGCGCGTTGCCGAGCACACGCGCTTTGTTCATCTTTCCGCTCCGGGAACGAACTTGCCGTTTTCGATATGCGCGGGAATATAGGTCGAATTCGGCGCGCCACCGGAAAAATGCGCAAGCAGGATGAAGCTGATAACCACGAGGAGCAGCGAACCGAGCGCAAGCTTGGCGACGAGGTGGATCGGCCAGGAGGATTGCACCAGAAGCCCGGAACGGGTTGCGATCAGGAACAGCGCATAGACCGCAAATGGAATTAGGAAAATTCCGATCTCGGTCAACGCCGGGCGGATCATGACAGATAAATCCGTTCGTAAAGCACCCGCAAGATGCCTGCGGTCGCGCCCCAGATATAACGCTCGGCGAACGGCATGGCGTAATACGAGCGCTCCATGCCGCGGAATTCCTTGCTGTGCACCTGATGGTTCTCGGGATTCATCAGGAACGCGAGCGGCACCTCGAATGCATCGTCGACTTCCGAATGGTTGACGACAAGCTTGAAGCCGGGCCGTACCCGCGCCAGCGTCGGCAGGATGCGAAATCCGAAGCCGGTGCCGTAGAGATCGAGATAGCCGATCGGCTCGATGAATTCGCGGCCGAGGCCTATTTCCTCAAACGCCTCGCGCAGCGCGGTATCGAGCGGGGAAGCGTCGGTCGCATCGATCTTGCCGCCCGGAAAGGAAATCTGGCCGGCGTGCTCGGCAAGATGCACCGAGCGCTGCGTCAGCAATACGGTCGGCTGCGGATGGTCGACGACCGGAATCAGGACGGCTGCGGGACGGACCGGCTGTTCTCTCGCGATGATTTGAAGCATCCGATCGGTGCCGGGATCGCCGCTTGGCGGAACGATGTTGGGATCCACCAGGCCGGGCGGGACGTCGAAACCGAGCCGCGCGCGGGCGCGCTCGAAAAACGCGTCCGAGCCGATCTCGGCGGGGGCGGTCTTCACCTTCGGCTCGCTCAAAGCGCGGCCCTCACCTGCTCCGCATCGGCCATCGCAAAGAATTCGCCTGACGAGGTGATTCCAAACATCGCTCGCCCATCGACCACCCGCTCCTCGCCCATGTCAACCAGATCGTAATAGAGCGGCCGCGTTACCTTGGCCCACAGATCGGCGCGGACATGGAGATACGGCGTCAGGCCCCCATCGGCAGCGGCCTTGAATTGCAGCCGATGCGCGGAATCGCAGGGCACCCAGTCGTCGACATTGGTCCGGAAACGCAACAGGGCGCCGCGTTCGCCGTCTTCCTTGCGCATCTCGACCGCAAGAAACGGCGCATCGTCGACACGGATGCCGACCTTTTCCACCGGCGTCACGAGAAAGTGCTTGCCGTCCTCGCACTTGAGGATCGTGGAAAAAAGCCTGACCAGCGCCGGCCGGCCGATTGGCGTGCCCATATAAAACCACGTACCATCGCTTGCGATTCGCATGTCGATGTCGCCGCAGAACGGCGGATTCCACAGATGCACCGGAGGCAACGCCTTTCCGGCAAGCGTAGCGTTGGTCGCTTCCCGCGCGGCGGTGGTCAGGCCTTCAAGATTGGTTGTGGTCTGCCCTTGCTTCGCCATTGTTTGCCTTGACGTTTGATCGCTGCAATTTGATCGCTCCCATCTGGCACGATTGCTGCAAGACCTATTCCGTGGATACCTGAAGAGTTCCCGTGAAAATACCGGGTCGGGTCGCCATATCGTGATGCAGTTCATACCCCGAAATGCCGGTAAAGTGGGGATAGTTTAATTCATCGAATATATGGCTTTCGCATAAGTTTAGCATGGCTTTCACGCGACTGACGACGCAATCGGGCGTTGTAAGCTTCAAGGAGTGACGGATGGCGGACAGCGTAGAAAAGCTCGAGGATGTGATCGTCCGTTCGGCCGAACAGGTCTCGGGTCAGATTCGCGCCGCGAAAGAAGCGATCGCGACCGTCATCTTCGGTCAGGAACGCGTAATCGAAAATACACTGGTGACGATCCTGTCCGGCGGCCACGCGCTTCTGATCGGCGTGCCGGGCCTTGCCAAGACCAAGCTCGTCGAGACGCTCGGCATCACGCTCGGGCTGGATACCAAGCGCATCCAGTTCACGCCCGACCTGATGCCGTCGGACATTCTCGGTGCCGAAGTGCTGGACGAGAGCAGCTCCGGCAAGCGCTCGTTCCGCTTCATCTCCGGGCCGGTCTTCGCGCAGCTTCTGATGGCCGACGAAATCAATCGCGCCAGCCCGCGCACCCAGTCGGCGCTGTTGCAGGCGATGCAGGAGCAGCACATCACGGTCGCCGGCGCGCGCCACGACCTGCCGAAGCCGTTTCACGTGCTGGCGACGCAAAACCCGCTCGAGCAGGAAGGCACCTATCCGCTTCCGGAGGCGCAGCTCGACCGCTTCCTGATGGAGATCGATGTCGATTATCCCGATCGCGACGCCGAGCGCCGCATCCTGTTCGAGACTACCGGCGCCGAGGAGACGCTGGCCAAGAGCGCCATGAACGCGGACGCCCTGATCGCAGCGCAGCGCCTGGTGCGGCGGCTGCCGGTCGGCGATTCCGTCGTCGAGACGATCCTGTCGCTGGTGCGCTCCGCGCGTCCAGGCCCTGAAGGCGGCGAAGCCGGCAAGCTGATCGCCTGGGGACCGGGTCCCCGCGCCAGCCAGTCGCTGATGCTTGCGGTCCGCGCCCGCGCGTTGCTCGACGGACGCCTCGCGCCCTCGATCGACGACGTGCTGGATCTGGCCGAACCTATTCTCAAGCACCGGATGGCGCTGACGTTCTCCGCGCGCGCCGAAGGCCGCACCATTCCGGACGTGATCCGGCAATTGAAGACGCGGATTGGTTGATGGCCGCAGAGATCAGGCACAAGGAGATCACAGCAATCCGACGTGCCGATGGCGAAAGCCGAACGCTCGCCGCATCGCTGCCGCGTCTTGTGCTTGAGGCCCGCCGTATCGCTGCCAACGTCATTCACGGCCTGCATGGCCGCCGTCGGGCCGGCGCCGGCGAAAGTTTTTGGCAATACCGCCGCTTCGTTTCGGGCGAGCCGTCACAGAATGTCGACTGGCGGCGCTCGGCGCGTGACGATCATCTCTATGTCCGCGAGCAGGAATGGGAGGCCGCGCACACCGTTTGGCTGTGGCCGGACCGTTCGCCGTCGATGGCTTTTGCATCGAAACAGACCCGCGACAGCAAGCTCGAACGCGCCCTGATCGTGACCTTTGCGCTCGCCGAGCTCCTGGTCGCGGGCGGCGAGCGCGTCGGCATTCCCGGCCTGATGAACCCGACCGCGAGCCGCAGCGTCATCGACAAGATGGCGCAGGCGATGCTGCATGACGATGCCGATCGCGCGAGCCTGCCGCCGTCCTTCGTGCCCTCGGCGCTGGCCGAAATCGTGGTGCTGTCGGACTTCTGGTCGCCCATCCCCGAGATCAAAACCATGCTGGCGGGTCTATCGGCATCGGGGGCGCATGGCACGCTGGTGCAGGTCGTCGATCCCGCCGAAGAGGAATTCCCTTATTCCGGCCGAATCGAATTCGTCGAGCCGGAGGGTTTCGGGATCATCACTGCAGGCCGCGCCGAAAGCTGGTTGGACGATTACGTTGCTCGCGTCGCGCTGCATCGCGACCAAATCCGCGAAGAAACCAACAAGCTCGACTGGCTGTTCTCAACTCATACCACCAGCCGCTCGGCGGCCGAACTGTTGCTGTTCCTGCATGGCGGCATGATGGTGAGCAAGACCAGCGTCGGCAACATCAGCGTCAAAGCGGGGCGGAGCGCATGATCGCAGGCCTCCCCTTAAGCTTCGCCGAACCGCTGCTGCTCTTGGGCCTTCTCAGCCTTCCAGTGTTGTGGTGGCTGCTGCGGGTGATGCCGCCGCGACCGCGGCGTGTCGAATTTCCGCCGACCCGCCTTTTGTTCGATATCGCGCCCAGGGAAGAGACGCCTTCGCGCACGCCATGGTGGCTGACCGCCTTGCGGCTGCTGGCCGCCACGCTCGTCATCCTGGCGGCGGCGGGCCCGGTCTGGAATCCGCAGACGGGGCTTGCCGGCAAGACGACACCGCTTCTGATCCTGCTCGATGACGGCTGGAGCTCGGCCTCGAGCTGGGACGTGCGCCTGCGCGCCGCGGATGAATTGATCGCCAATGCCGACAGCGACCGGCGCGGCGTCGCCATCGTCCCGCTCTCGGAGCCTGCGCGTGACGTCACCATCATGCCGGCGGGCGCCGCGCGGGTGGCGTTGCGCCAGCTTGCGCCGAAACCCTATGCGGTCGAACGAATAGAAACTATCCCTGCCCTCGAACGTTTCCTGAAAGCAACCGGCGACTGCGAGATCGTCTGGCTGTCGGATGGCGTCGATACCGGGCGTGGTCCAGAATTCATCGAAGCCCTGGGCAAGACAATCGGGGATCGCAGCTTGACGGTTTATGAAGGCGGCACGTCATCGCCGCTGGCGCTGGTCGCGGCCGAAAACGCTGCGGCGAAGATGACGGTGAAGGTGCTGCGCACCGATACCGGCCTTGCCGCCGGCGTCGTGCGCGCGATCGACGCCAAGGGTTCGCCGATCGGGGAAGCGCGTTACGCGTTTGGCCCCCAGGCTCCGGAGGCCGAAGCCTCATTCGACCTTCCGGTCGAGTTGCGCAACGATATCGCGCGCCTTGAAATCGCGGGCGAGCGATCGGCGGGCGCCGTGCAATTGCTCGACAAAAGATGGCGCCGGCGGGCGATCGGAATTGCAAGCGGCGCGACCAGCGACACCGCGCAGCCGCTGCTCGCACCGATCTTCTATCTCACCCGTGCGCTCGGACCATTCGCCGACGTGCGGCTCGGCGACCGCGGGGTTGCCCCGCAACAGGCGATCACGCAATTTCTCGATCAGAAACTGCCGATGATCGTGCTGGCCGACGTCGGCACGCTGTCGCCGGAGATCCGCGAGCGGCTCAACGCCTGGATCGAACAGGGCGGCGTGCTGGTGCGTTTTGCCGGCCCCCGACTGGCGCAGGCCGACGACGACCTGGTGCCGGTGAAGCTGCGGCGCGGCGGACGCAGCCTCGGCGGCAGTCTGACCTGGGAAAAGCCGCAGCATCTGGCCGCCTTCGCAGCCGACGGTCCGTTCGCGGGCCTTGCGGTGCCCAAGGACGTCACCATCAACCGGCAAGTGCTCGCCGAACCCGATGCCGTGCTCGCGACCAAGAGCTGGGCCTCGCTGGAAGATGGTACGCCGCTGGTGACGGGCGAGCACCGCGGCAAGGGGATGGTCAGCCTGTTTCATGTCAGCGCCGATATGCGCTGGTCGGATCTGCCGTTGTCGGGCACCTTCGTCGAAATGCTGCGGCGAGTCGTGGATATGTCCGGCTATACGTCGAACCCCGGTGCCGGCGTCGCAACGCAGTCCAACGCGGAAACCGTAGCGCCGTTGCACATCCTCGACGGGTTCGGCGTGTTCGGGCCGCCGCCTGCCACCGCAAAGCCGTTATCGGCCGATTTCCGCGACCGCGCGACGCCGGATCATCCGCCTGGTTTCTATGGCCCGGCGGAGGGGCCGCTGGCCGTGAATGCCTTGGCGGCAGCCGATCGCGTCGCGCCGCTCGATATCTCACCGCTCAAGGCAAGGCGGGCGAGCTACACCAATGCCGAGCCGCGCGATCTCAGGGGCATCCTGCTGTCGGCGTCACTCGCGCTATTCCTGATCGATGCGATCATCGTCGCACTGCTCGGCGGCGGCCTCGCCGCGCTGTTGCGGCGGCGCGCCGCCCCGGCGGCCTTGGCGCTTGCCCTCACCCTTACCGCGATGATGGCAGTGCCCTCGCAACTCCGCGCCGAGGGCGCCGAAAGCAGTGACGATTTCGCGCTGAAGGCCGTGTCGCAAACCCGGCTTGCCTATGTCGTCACCGGGAATGCGGATGTGGATTCCATCGTGAAAGCCGGCTTGTCAGGGCTGACGCTGTTTCTGGCGCAACGCACCGCGCTGGAAGCAGGCGATCCCGTCGGTATCGATCCCGCGCATGATGAACTGGCGTTCTTCCCGTTGATCTACTGGCCGATCGTGCCGGGCGCGGCAAAACCGCCGCAAGACGCCATCAACCGTATCGACGCCTACATGAAACAGGGCGGCACCGTGCTGTTTGACACCCGCGACGCCGTCGAGTCTGGACCGGGCGAAAATGGCGCTTCGCAGACGCCAGGCATGCAGGCGCTGCGCGATATCCTGTCCTCGCTCGACGTTCCCGAACTCGAGCCGGTGCCGCGCGAGCATGTCTTGACCAAAACGTTCTACCTGCTGCGCGATTTCCCCGGGCGCTTCGTCAACGGACAAACCTGGGTCGAGACCTTGCCGCGCGAGGATGAGGAAGAGACCGCCTCGCAACGCCCGGCCCGCGGCGGTGACGGCGTCTCGCCGATTATCATCACCTCGAACGATCTCGCCGGGGCCTGGGCAATCCGGCCCGACGGCCAGCCGATGCTGCCGCTCACTCCCGGCGAGCCCAAGCAGCGCGAATTTGCATTCCGCGCCGGGGTCAACATCGTGATGTACACGCTGACCGGCAACTACAAGGCCGATCAGGTGCACGCGCCGGCGCTGATCGAACGGCTCGGACAATAAGGCTAAGACATGAATTACGGCATCGCGTTTACGCCGCTTGTTCCTTCGCTGGTGCTTTGGCTCGCGGTCGCAGCCATCGTCGTGATCGCGGCATTGCTGCTGCTCGGCCGCTCGCGCGGCGCGGTGGTGCGCGTGGCTGCGCTCGCGCTGATCGCCTTGGCGCTCGCCAATCCGTCCTTCACCCGCGAGGACCGCGAGCCGCTCTCCTCGGTCGCCGCCGTCGTGATCGACAAGAGCCCCAGCCAGAATTTCGGCAATCGCACCAAGGAGACCGCAGCGGCGCAGGAAGGGCTGGTCGATGCCTTAAAGAAGATCAAGGGGCTGGAGGTGCGCGTCGTCGATGCCGGACAGGCCGACGGCGAGACCGACGGCACCAAATTGTTCGGCGCGCTGTCCTCTGCACTCTCGGACGTTCCGGTCGATCGCGTCGCCGGCGCCTTCCTGATCACCGACGGGCGCGTGCATGACATTCCGCCGAATGCCGCCGCGGTCGGGTTCCAGGCTCCGGTGCATGCGCTGATCACCGGGCGTAAGGACGAGCGCGACCGCCGCATCGCGATTACCGCTGCGCCCCGTTTCGGCATTGTCGGGCAGACCCAAACCATCACCTATCGGCTGGACGATCAGGGCGTCACCGGCGAGCGCGCCCGGATCACGGTACGCCGTGACGGCGAGACCATCAGCGAGCGCACGCTCTCGAGCGGCCAGACCGCCAGTGTCGACATCGACATCAAGCATGCCGGACCGAACATCGTCGAGATCGAGGCCTCGCCTCTGGAAGGCGAGCTGACGCCGGTGAATAACCGGGCGGTAGTCGCGATCGACGGCGTGCGCGACAAACTCCGCGTGCTGCTGGTCTCCGGCGAGCCGCATTCCGGCGAGCGCACCTGGCGCAACCTGTTGAAATCCGACGCCAGCGTCGATCTCGTGCATTTCACGATTTTGCGGCCGCCGGAAAAGCAGGACGGCACCCCGATCAATGAATTGTCGCTGATCGCGTTTCCGACCCGCGAATTGTTCCAGCAGAAGATCAACGAATTCCAGTTGATCATCTTCGACCGCTACGCGCGCCAAGGCGTGCTGCCGATCGCTTATTTCGACAACATCGCGCAGTACGTTCGCTCCGGCGGTGCGGTTTTGGTGTCGGCGGGCCCGGATTACGCCTCGACCACCAGCATCTGGCGCACGCCGCTGGATTCGGTGCTGCCGGCCGAACCGGTCGGCGTTACCGAGAAGCCGTATTACGCGCACCTTAGCGACGTCGGCAAACGCCACCCGGTGACGCGCGGGCTGGAAGGCGCCGCCTCCGAGCCGCCGCACTGGAGCCGGTTCTTCCGCACCGTCGATACCAAGAACGCGACCAACCCGCCGGTGATGACCGGCGCCGACGGCAAGCCGCTGCTGTTGTTGTCGCGGTTTGGCGAGGGCCGTGTTGCGCTCTTGTTATCCGATCACATTTGGCTGTGGGCGCGCGGCTATGAAGGCGGTGGACCGCATCTCGATTTGCTGCGGCGGATGTCGCACTGGCTGATGAAACAGCCCGACCTTGACGAGGAAGCGCTGCGGATGCAGGTGCAGGGCAAAGATCTCGCTGTGGTCCGGCAAACCATGGCCGACCGCGTCGCACCGGTGACGGTGACATCTCCTTCCGGCGCCACGCGCGAATTGACCTTAAGCGAGGGCGAGCCCGGCGAATGGCGCGCAACGTTGCCTGCGAACGAGCTCGGCCTGTGGCAGGCGACCGACGGCACGCTGAAAGCCCTGATCAATGTCGGCCCAACCAATCCGAAGGAATTTTCCGAAGTCACCTCCACGCCTGATACCTTGAAGCCCTTGGCGCAGGCGACCGGCGGCGACGCGCGGCGCGTGGTCGACGGCGGAAGCATCGATCTTCCGCGCATCGTGCCGGTGCGTGCGTCGAGCGTCTTCCATGGCGACGGCTGGATGGGCATGAAGATGCGCGACGCCAGCGTCGTCAAAGGCGTCGGCGTGCTGCCGATGTTCGCCGGCCTGATCGGCCTGCTGCTGCTGCTCGGCGCCTTCGCCGCGACCTGGCTGCGCGAGGGACGCTGATCGGTCGCCTCGCGCTACGCGCGTTGCATTTACATCACAGCGTTGCCAAACCTGGCACGCTGCGAGCCGCCACACGGTTGACATCATCGGTCGATCCTTGCGATGTTATGTTGTAACATCGGATGACCAGAGTTTTGCTCATTCGTTGTGAGGGCGTGCGGGTTATGAAGTGGTTCCGGTCGAACATCAGGCACGGCGCGCGGCTCGCGCTGTTTGCGTTCGCCGTTCAGCTCACGCTGTCGTTCGGACACTTTCACTGGCTTCCGGCAAGTGAGGCGGCGCCGCTCGTTCAATCGGGCCTCACCCAGGCAGATTCGGCCAAAGGCCTCGCTGCTTCCAGCGGCCCAACCGCGCAACAGCCGTCACCCGCCAATCACGATCGCGATCACCAGCCGGGCGACGTCTGCGCGATCTGTGCCGTCGTCGCGATGGCGAGCACGGTGATGTTCGCCACACCGCCGCTGTTGTTGCTCCCGCAGGCGGTCGAATTTCTGTACCTGACCACCGACGCCGAGTTCGTTCATCTGAAATCGGCGGGCACAGCTTTCCAGCCCCGCGCTCCCCCCGCCTCCTGACATCGTTCGATCAACGCCTGATCGCCTCGCCAAGCGCGGTGAGCGACGGGCCCCTTGGAATCGAGCCGTCGCACGACGATGGCAGGCAGTTTCCGAATTCGCTGATGGCGCTTCGGCAGTTGCTTTATCGGGATCTGGACAATGACGCTCTTTGCAAGAAGTACGCTTCTCCTCTCCAGCTCGGCGTCACTGCTGCTCGGTCTGGGTGGTACCGCCATGTCGCAGACGGCCGGCGGCGGCACCACCAACCTGCCCAGCATCACGGTCGTACGGCCAGAGCGCGCACAACCGCCGCGCCGACCCAAGGTGCGGGTGGTCACGGGAAAACGCCGCGAGACGCCCGCCGCTCCGCCGCCGCAGACGCCGGAGCAGGTGGTTGCCGGCCAGAACGAGAAACTGGACGAGGCGCGGCGCACCATCGACTCGCCGATCGGCGCCAACTCATATCAAGTCAATCATCAGAACATCGAAGCGCTGCCGCAGGGAAACAACACGGCGCTCGACAAAGCGCTCTTGCAATTCCCCGGCGTGACGCAGGATTCGGCGGCGAGTGGCGAACTGCATGTGCGTAATGAACATGCCAACCTGCAATATCGCATCAACGGCATCATGCTGCCCGATGGCGTCGGCGGCTTCGGCCAGATCCTCGACACCGGCATCGTCGGCACGATGGCGCTGCTCACCGGCGCGTTGCCGGCGCAATATGGTTTGCGCACCGCCGGCGTGCTGGACATCCAGACCAAGACGGACGCGTTCGACAATACAGGCAAAGTCAGCGTCTATGGCGGGAGCCATCAGACCATCACGCCGTTCGCCGAGTACGGCGGAACGGTCGGACAAACCCAGTATTATGTGTCGGGCCGCTATCTCTACAACAACCTCGGCATCGAGAATCCGACACCCGCGAACGAAGCCATTCACGACCGGACACAGCAGGAAAAGGGATTCCTCTATCTCTCCACCGTGCTCGATCCGCAGAGCCGGCTGACCTGGATCAGCGGCACATCGAACTCGCTGTATCAGATTCCCAACAATCCGGGACAGCCCACCAGCTTTGCGACGCCCACTCAGTCCACCTTCGATTCCGCCTTGCTCAATGAGCGGCAGCAGGAGATCAATCACTTCAACGTTGTCGCTTATCAGCATTCAGCCGAAGGGATCGACTACCAGATTTCCTATTTCAACCGCTATAGCCAGCTTCACTTCTGGCCCGACCCGATCGGCGATCTGCTCATCAATGGCGTGTCATCCAGCGTGTACCGTCAGAGCTATGTCAACGGCATCCAGGAGGATACCGCCTGGCGCGTAGCCGACGCGCACACGCTTCGGTTTGGATTCACCACGAGCGCCGAGCGCTCGCTCGTCACGAGCATCAATACCACCTTCCCGGGCGATCCGGTGAACGGCCAGGCGTTCGATCCGACTACCGGCGTCCCGCTGCCGCCTGTCACCATCTTCGATTCCAGCTCCAAGCTCGGCTGGCTGTTCGGCAGCTATGTGCAGGACGAGTGGAAAATCACCAACAATCTGACCCTGAACGCCGGCGTGCGCTTCGACCAGATGTGGCAATATGTCGACGCCAACCAGTTCAGCCCGCGCATCAGCCTGACGTGGGTGCCCCAGGAGGGCACCACCGTCCACGCCGGCTATGCCCGAACCTTCACGCCGCCGCAGCAGGTGATTGCCGCGCCGACCAATATCGCACTCACGCAGGGCACGGTGATAGCCCCCGAGGTGACCCAGAACGATCCGGTGCTGCCGGAACGCGCCCATGTGTTTGATGCGGGCGTGGTGCAGAAGGTCTGGCCGGTTCCGGGTCTCGAAGTCGGCCTTGATGGCTATCTCAAGCTCGCGCGCGATCTGCTGGATGACGGACAATTCGGCCAAGCCTATGTCCTCGATGGATTCAACTATGCCAAGGCCAACAATCTCGGCCTCGAATTCAAGGCGCTCTATGCAATGGGCAATCTTCGGATGTACGGCAACGTTGCTTGGGCACGCCAGCTCGGCACCAATGTCGTCTCCAACCAGTTCCTGTTCGGCGCGGACGAACTGGCCTACATTGCCACCCACTACATCTACACCGACCACAGCCAGGTCTTGACCGCATCGGCCGGGGCTTCCTACTTGTGGAAAGATACGCGCTTTTCCGCTTCGATGATCTATGGCAGCGGGCTTCGTTCGGGCTTCGCCAACACTGATCACCTGCCGTCCTACACCCAGGTCAATATGGGCGTATCGCACGATTTCTTTATCGTGGCGCCAAATAAGCCGACCACGCTGCGGTTCGATGTGGTGAACGTGTTCGACAAGATCTACGAAATCCGGGACGGGTCCGGCATCGGCGTATTCGCGCCCCAGTTCGGGCCACGTCGTGGTTACTTTGTCGGCATCTCGCAGAAGATATAGCGGCGGACAGGCGCAACTCGGAAATGAGCCAGCTCACGCGGTTCAATCACCGTTGCGGACGCCCTCAGGCTAACTGCACGGGCCCGTGATCATCGCAATGATCGCCGTGCGGATGATGGAGTCGGCCATCTACAAGATAGTCGACATGATCACCATGCGGCATAGCTTGATGTCCGCAGCTTGGACCGTGTGCGTGTGAACAGTGGACTTGAGGCGTACATTTCGCGGGATTCGTTGCGTCGACCGCGATCACATGTTCGTCGACGTGATCCTCGTGCATATGGTGGAGATGGCCGTCATGGAGATAATCCACATGGCCGTCATGGCGAATTGCGGTGTGCCCGCAACCCGGCCCGTGCTTGTGAGTGTGGTTGGCATGGTGTTTCTCGGTGCATGTAGCCATCGGCAATGCTCCGTACGCGCGCTTGATTATTGATCGAATCTTACCAACGCGGCCACCAGGGAAATTGTTGCGAAGCCATCGACGCCCGTCCACAAGCTCGTTGATCTCCGGGAT
>VAZG01000441.1 GCA_005885285.1 Alphaproteobacteria bacterium
CATTTCGGCCGACAACGCTTGGCAGTGAGAGCGTAACGCCGAAATTATCGTTGTAGCTCCCTATTGGCAGTACCGCCCGCTCATCGCGAAGAACGACCTCCGCGATCCGTGCCGTCACGATACCGATGCCAAACTGGCTCGCGTCATTGCCTTCGATGATGGTGATATTGGCATACCGCACGCTATTCTCGACTTGCTCGCGCACATTATCGAGGGTCTCGCCGCGCTCTCTGACAAGTGAGCTGATAGGCACACCGGCAATGCGGGCGCTCGACCAGAGGAACACCTGCGACACACCGTGTTCCCCAACAACCTGCGCCTCGACCTGATTGGCATCGACCTCGAAATGTTCTGCCAGGTGAACTCGGAATCGCAAGCTGTCCAGGAAGGTACCCGTGCTCAGGACGCGGTCATGCCCCGCGCTGATGCGGGCAACATCGGCGAGAGGATCTGGCGGATCGGTCACAACCAAAATGACAGCACGCGGTGCGGCGCGGACGATGCGCGGAACAATGTCGCGATAGATTTCGGCATTGGTATCCAAAAGGCGCAATCGACCTTGGGGATCGTTACGGTCCGTGGCACCGCCGGCCTTTTCGTTGATGCCGGCAGTAATCATCACCAATGCTGCATTCGCCAGATCGTCGTAGTCCCCGTCGATGACTGTCGTCTTCGGGCAAAGCGGTGCTCCATAGCGAAGATCGGTCGCGACCGCCTTGGCGCGTTTGCGCGTTCGATCCACAATGACGACGTTCCGTGCACTGCCGCGGACCACGACCGCGAGCGCACATGCACAGCCAACTCTTCCGGCGCCGACGATTCCAATCTTCATGATCAAGTCCCTTTCGCAAAATCACATGACGTCAGCATAGTCTTTGCCGGCCGGCGTCTTGGGCAACCGCCCCAAAGCGAATTCGGTAAGGATGCGTGAACACCTCGAATCCGTCGGCGCGCGCGATGGCCGCAAGAGTAATACCTGCCGCATCCGCCATGCGAACGGCCAGCGCCGTCGGCGCTGATACCGACACCATTGCGGTCGCACCGATGGCTGCGGTTTTCTGCACCATCTCCACTGACACGCGACTGGTGAGAAGTATCATCCCCTCCCCGGCCGCGACCGACGCGCGCGCCAGCGCACCCGAGAGCTTATCGAGCGCGTTGTGACGGCCAACGTCCTCGCGCAGGGCAACGATGCCTCCGCTGACATCCCAAAACGCGGCTGCGTGAACCGCGCGCGTCTCGATGTTAAGCTTTTGGCGCGATGATATGTTCCGCATCGCCGTCATAATCTGCTCGGACCAGAATTGCCGGCCGGGGCCGACGACGGCCGCGGGACGCACGGCTACCGCAACTGAATCGATGCCGCATAATCCGCAGCCCGTTGGTCCCGCGATATGCCGCCGTCGCTCCTGCAGGCGATCGGCCTTCGGCTTGCTGAGCCACATCCGCAGTTCGATACCGTCATCAAGACCCACGACGTCCAGCGAATCTATATCAGCCGGAGAGCTGATGACGCCCTCGCTCAGGCTAAAGCCAATCGCAAAATCCTCCAGGTCCTGCGGTGTCGTCATCATCACTGCATAGGTCCCACCGTTATAGGTGAGCGCCACCGCGGTCTCTTCCGGGATCGAGCGAGCGCCGGAACTGAGACCGGCATGGCGCCATATCTGGCGATCAACGACCCGGGCTGCTTCCATCATGGAGAGTAGACGTCGCGAAGTGATTGGCTTTCTCAACTAAAAACGAATTTAGTTTTCGGAAACCGCGCCGCTGCGCGCTTCCCTGAGGCGCCCGGCCGTTGATCTCACGCGCGCTCACCTTTTGTTTGAACGCACCGGGTTTGCAATGTCGGATCATTGAAAGCGAATTTACTAGAGACGGTGGACGAGAATGTCCATCTCCAGCCCATAGCGACGTCGGCGTTTGTCTTGCTCAGACACGTCGACAGCTGACGAAGGTCCTGCGGCGGAACGTCCGCCCATTCCAATGGAGAAATATCATGAGAGGACGATTGATGACGGTTTTGGCAACCGTACTGCTTGCCGGCAGCCTTGTTGCCACCGGGGCACAAGCCCGCGGCGGCGGTGGCGGCGGCGGCGGCGGACATGGTGGTGGCGGCTTTGGTGGTGGCGGCTTTGGAGGCGGCCACATGGGCGGCGGCTTCGGCGGAGGTCATATCGGTGGCTTCGGCGGCGGTCACATGGGAGGTTTTGGCGGAGCCCACATCGGCGGCATTGGCGGAGGCCACATCGCCGGCATCCGCGGTGATCACTTCGGCGCTGGAAGGCGTCATTTCGCCGGACGTGGTTTTTACGACTACGGCCCCGATTGTCCGTACTACCTGTCCTACAACCCGCCTTACAACTGCACCTACTAAATGTTACGCCGATCCGAAAGCCGCCGACGCGCGGCTTTCGCGGCTTCAATGGGCTCACCTGGAACGTTGGCCACCAGCGCCGGCGCTTCCGGGTGGGCCCAACTCATTCGGCGGCAAGCACAGCGTCCGCTTACCCAAGCAACGCCAATTCGACAGCCAACTCCGACTGAATTCGAATTTAAAGTCCTAAACCTCAATTTAATGGCTCCCCCGCACCCCACGCTTATCCTCTGGTCATCCGCTCGAGTTTCGAGCGGCAGAAGATATCCACGATTTCACGACGGAGCGATTACCATGGGCATCGAGGGACAATTCGCAGGCCTCGCAGTTCGAACCCGGCTTCAACCGGCATTTGTCAGAGGTGGACGCGGTAAGGGGTATCTCTCCGACATCGGGCGTTTCGCTATGCTCGAAAGGGATCAGGAATATCAGCTCGCCAAGCGTTGGCGCGAGCACGGTGATCGAAATGCTGCGGATCAGCTGGTCACAAGCCATCTGAGGCTCGCCGCGAAAATCGCCATGGGCTACCGCGGCTACGGTCTCCCCGTTGCGGAAATGATCTCAGAAGGCAATGTTGGCCTGATGCAGGCATTGAACCGCTTTGAGCCCGAAAAGGGCTTTCGCTTCGCCACCTACGCGATGTGGTGGATCAGGGCTTGCATACAGGATTACATTCTGCGTTCGTGGTCACTTGTGAAAATCGGCACGACCACAAACCAGAAGAGGCTTTTTTTCAAGCTGCGCTCGGCGAAAAGCAAAATCGCTGCACTCGAAAGCGGCGACCTTCGTCCCGATCAGGTGACCTTGATCGCACAGAGTCTTGAGGTCACGGACCAGGATGTCGTCGATATGAATCGGCGCCTCGGCGGTGACAAATCGATCAACGCGCCAATTCACGATGACGGCGATGCGAATGAATGGCAGGATTATCTCGTTGATCAGTCCCCCTCTCCGGAAGCCATCGTCGTCGAACAGGATGAGACCGAACGCCATCGCAAGGCGCTGAGCGCGGCGATCGAGGTGCTGGACGGCCGGGAACGGAGCATCTTCGAGGCACGTCTTTTGGCCGACGACCCGCTGTCGCTCGAGGAACTCGCAATAAAGTTCAAGGTATCACGGGAGCGCATCCGGCAAATCGAGGCGCGCGCGTTCGAGAAAGTGCGGAAAGCCGCCAAGGCCCGCGCCACACCGGCGCCGGCGGCGGCGTTGGCGGTGTTGGCGGCCTCGCACGCTTGAACCAACAACATCCGATCCGCGAGAATCGCGCTTTTAACCCAGAGCTGTTGACACTGATCGACCCCGCTTAGCCAAGCGGGGGTTCATGTGTCGTGAAGCTCGTTCGCCGCCCACTTGCGTTGGCTCTCTCGCGACCGGTGCATTTGCGTTATGCAATCGTTGCCTATTCGGCTTTACTTGCTGGCCGTCTCCAGCAATCTGCGCAGCACCTCATGGTTGGGCGAAGAGTGCAGCAGAACCGGGGTCGATTTGTAGGAAGGCGTGCCGGATTTTGCGTCGTAATGGTCCAGCGCAACCAGGACATTCGCTTCCGGATAGTAGGTCGCAATCGAGCCCTGCGCGATTTTGTAGGCGACCGCCGTCAGATTGCGCATCACCCGTTTGTTCGCCTTCGATCCCGCATCAGCTACGACCGTGATGTCAACGAGATCGCCGTGCTTCAGGCCGCGGCTCGCGAGGTCGCGCTCGTTGACGAAAACCACGTCACGCCGGCCGGCAATTCCGCGATAACGATCATTCATGCCGTAGATCGTCGTGTTGTACTGATCGTGGCTTCTGATCGTCGTAAGCGTGAGAGCGTCGCGATCCCCAACGTGGGGATCCTCGTCTACGCCGGGATAGACCAGGAAATTGGCCTTTTTCGTCGGTGTTCGCCACTCGCGCTCCGATGCCGCAACATAGAGCCGAAATCCACCGGGCTTCTGGATGCGGGCATTGAAGTCAGCGAAGTCTGGAAACACCGCCTCGATGCAATCGCGGATCTTGCCATAATCGGAAATCAGATCCGCCCAATTAACCCGGGTGTGCTGCAACGTGGCCAGCGCCATGCCGGCGATGATGGCCGGCTCTGATTTCAGGTGCTCGGAGGCGGGTTTCAGGCCGCCACGCGAGGCGTGGACCATCGACATGGAATCTTCCACGGTGACTGACTGGGGGCCAGTGGCCTGAACATCGATCTCGGTACGTCCAAGACAGGGAAGGATGAAGGATTGCTTCGCGAGCAGCAAATGCGAGCGATTGAGCTTGGTGGCGATATGCACTGCGAGATCGAGATTCCGCATCGCCTTGAACGTCACTTCCGGATCGGACATCGCAACCGCAAGATTGCCGCCGAGACAGACCAGGGCCTTCGAGCAGCCCTCCCGGATCGCCTCGATAGCCGCGAGCGCATTGTGGCCCTTGTTGCGCGGCGGGTCGAATCCGAACACGCGGGCCAGTCCATTCAGGAGCTCGTCATTCGGAACCTCGGTGATGCCAACCGTGCGGTCTCCCTGCACATTGGAGTGTCCGCGCAACGGAGAAATGCCGGCGCCCTGGCGCCCGATGTTGCCGCGGAGCATCAACAGATTGGCAATCTGCTGCACATTGCCTGTACCGTGGCGATGCTGGGTGATCCCCATCCCGTAGTTGAGGATGACGCGCTCCGCCTTGGCATAGATGTTGGCGGCGGACTCGATGTCCGATCGCGACAGCCCGGAAGCTTCCTTTTGGCATCAAGCGCCATGAGGCTCTTCATGATACCTTTCAGCACCGCGATGTCGCCGCCGACCTTCACCAGATAATAGATCGAAGCGATCGGCGTCGAACCCAAGGTCAGCATCTCGACCGGGTGTTGCGGCGAGGTGAACCGCTCCAGCCCGCGCTCGCGCAGCGGGTTGAAGACGATGATCGGCGCGCCTCGCTTTGACACCTCGCGCAGCGTGGTCAGCATGCGTGGGTGATTGGTCCCGGGATTGTGACCGATGCAAAAGACCGCGTCGCAATGGTCGAAATCCTCGAGCGTCACGGTTCCCTTGCCGACGCCGATCGATTCCGGCAGGCCGACGCTTGTTGCCTCATGACACATGTTTGAGCAATCGGGAAAGTTATTGGTTCCGAACTCCCGCGCGAACAGCTGATAGAGGAAAGCCGCCTCGTTGGATGCGCGGCCGGACGTATAAAACTCGGCCATATCGGGATGCGGTAACGCACGGAGCGCCGCGCCGATCCTCTTCAACGCCTCGTCCCACGAAATCGGCAGGTATCGATCGCTTGCGCGGTCGTAGGCCATCGGATGGGTGAGACGCCCCTCATTCTCAAGATCGAAATCGCTCCATTTCCAGAGTTGGCTGACCGTATGCGCGGCAAAGAACTCCGGCGTCGTGCGTTTGGCCGTCGCCTCCCATGAGACTGCTTTCGCTCCGTTTTCGCAGAACTCAAACGGCGAGGTATGCTTCGGATCAGGCCAGGCGCAGCCCGGGCAATCGAACCCGTGCGGCTGGTTCATGGTGAGCAGGCCGTGCGTCTCCTTGACGATAGCCTTCTGGCCGCGAACGGCGTCCGCAACGGCTTTCAGTGCGCCCCAGCCCGCGGCAGCGCCATCGTAGTCGTCGACGCCCACGACATCGTCTTTGCTCATCGAGCTCTCCATGGTCGCGATATTCTCGGATGTTTCCAACGGGATGATCTGAGAGACATCGGGAGCGAACGAGAGCCGCTCAATTAAAAGTATTGTTAGACACCAAGCGTGCACGGAATTGGGTCACGCAACCGGCGCATCGAGCGCACGACTTAATCGGTGCCAGGACAATAAACGCGTATTTAATTGAACACGCCGGGCGAGCAGTCCATCCTCAGGCGAGGAAAAAATAGCCGAAGCAAAACGAGAACCACCATGCGTGTCCTACTTGCTATGATCTTCGCTAGCATTCTGATTTCGAGCAGCATCGCCGCCAAGGCCGGGCCGATGGAGACAGCTCCGTTGCCCGCCGCCGCCCCGACAACCGTTCACGTTCAACCACGAGCGCAGGATTTCATTCCGCATTCAGCGGCGAGCCGAGCCGAGCAAAAGCGGCTTTCGAGATTCGATGCAAAGCAGAGGAAGTTGGACAGCGCGCTGGATGACAATTTGAGCATCTGCCGTTGCTGATCTTCAAAGCGCTCACGCGCCACACGGAGGCCGGCCTTTGTCCGATAGTTACGCACCAAAAAGGGGGTTGCGAGCGAGAGCAGCGTTAGTTGCTGCGGTCCTTCCAGCGCTCGTCGTCTGCAACGCCGCCAACGCGCAGGTCAGCGGGATCGTCAGCCCGACCCCCAGCATGGGCGCAACCTCGCCGCTCGGCATTACAACGGGGTCGACGGTTTCTCCTACCGGCATCCCATTTGGTTCTACGGAGATCGCATCACCAGGGGTCAGTCCAGCGCCTATCGTAACGGGCACGATTTCAATGCCAGGCAGCGGCACGTCATGCTCGACTCTGGGGACGTCGCCATCTGGGATGTACGGCTCGACCGCAACCTATGACGGCGGCGGAATCGCAGCCGGGACAGCCGCTCCCGCTACTGCGGCATCGCCGGAAATGTCGACCTCTTCGGCAATGACGACGTCATCAGGGATGTCGGGAATGTCGACGACCTCGGGCATGCTGCAAACCTCGGGCATGTCAGGGATGTGCGGCTCGGGTTCAAGCAGCATCGCCTCTTCATCGACTCCGACCTCAACGTCACCGACCGTGCCAGGTGGCGGCGCTCGAACCGGAATCCCGTTGGGGTCTACCGAGATCGGCAACCTTGGGGTCAGTTCCGCGGCGGCGGTACCGACGATGGGCGTTTTACCCACTGTGGGCACCACAACGTTGGTGCCAACAATGCCCATTGTTACATCTCCACCGCCTGTTTCATCTCCGACGGCAAGCACCGCTTCCGGGAGCACTCTTCCGGGGCGTAACCCGAGCGGATCAACACTAGCGCCGACGGGTGCAGGCTCATGACAAAGAGCCGAGCCTGACCATCAGAACCAACTGGGCGGCGATCATTCAACGCAGCTAACAACTGAAACAATTTCCCATCTGGGAGCGAAATCCGCCATGAAAAAGAGAGTTATCGTCACCGCTACCTTACTGATTGCTGCTATTGCGGCCGGCGGTGTCTATTTGACGCACTTCCAGCCGTTGGAGAGGGCCGCTGCCGCGCCCGCCCCGCCGCCCGCGGTGCCGATCGTCGCCGGAACGGTCGTCCAACACAACGTGCCGATCTATCTTAGCGGTGTGGGCACGGTGATCGCGTACAACACCGACGTCGTTCGCGCCCAGATCCAGGGACAGATCATCAGCATCAATTTCACTGAAGGCCAGACCGTGCATGCGGGGGACCTGCTCGCGCAGATCGACCCGCGTCCCTATCAAGCCTTGATCGACCAATACGCCGCAAACCTGGAACGCGATCAAGCTCAGCTCGTCAACGCCCAGGCCAATCTCACGCGCTACACCACGTTGGGAGAAAAAGGCTGGGCCACGCCGCAATTGCTCGAGACCCAGAAGGCGCAAGTCGGACAGCTGCAGGCGGCCATCAAGGCCGACCAGGCGCTGATTGATGCCGCGAAAGTGCAACTCAGTTTCACGCGGCTGACATCGCCGATCGATGGCGTAGTGGGGATTCGTCAGATCGATGTCGGCAATATCATCAGCCCATCGAGCACGAACGGACTTGTCGTCGTGACGCAGATCAATCCGATTTCGCTGATCTTCACTCTGCCGGAGACGGTCTTGCCGCAAATCCAGCAGCAGCAGGAAAAGACCAAGGCCCCGCTCCCGGTTCTCGCCTACAGCCAGGACGATACGACCCTGCTGGATCAAGGCGTGCTGGGTCTCGTCAACAACGAAATCCTGCAGACAACGGGTTCGATACAGCTCAAGGCGAATTTCGCCAACAAGCAGCACAAGCTCTGGCCCGGCGAACTCGTCAACGCGCGGCTGCTTGTCGATACAAGGCAAAACGGCCTGACCGTCGCCGCATCGGCTGTGCAACAAGGTCCGAATGGGGCCTATGTCTACGTCGTCAACCCCAACAACACGGTCGAGACCCGGCCGGTCAAGGTCGCGCAGATCAGCGGCGGCCAAGCCCTCATCGATTCCGGTCTCACGGCTAACGAACAGGTCGTGGTCGACGGACAATACAAGCTGCAGCCAGGCACGCGCGTCACGATGCTGCACGGCAAGGCAGCACAGGAAGCCATCGCACAAAGCGCGCAGCAGGCACCCATCCCATGAACATATCCGCACCGTTTATCCATCGGCCGATTGCTACCGCGCTTCTGATGGTCGGACTGTTGGTCGGGGGATTGGTCGCGTATCCGCTGTTGCCGGTGGCGGCCCTGCCGAATGTCAATTATCCGACCCTTCAGATCACCGCCCAGTTGCCGGGCGCCGATCCGCAGACCATGGCGTCTTCCGTGGCGACGCCTCTTGAATTGCAATTTGGTGAGATCCCGGGTCTGACCCAGATGACTTCGGCGAGCGCCCTCGGCTACACCCAGATCACGCTACAGTTCGATTTGAACCGTCAGATCGATGGAACGGTGAGCGATACGCTATCGGCGATCAATGCCGCGACCCCGTACCTGCCGACAGGCATGCCGTACCCGCCGACGATCCGCAAGGTCAATCCGGCCGACACGCCGATCCTGGTGCTCGGCCTGACCTCGGACACGTTGCCATTGACCACCGTTGACGCCTACGCGGAAAATATCCTCCTGCAAAAGATATCGCAGATACCCGGAGTCGGTCTCGTGGGTATCGGCGGTCAGCAGAAGCCCGCTGTTCGCGTGCAACTCGATCCCGAGGCGCTGGCGGCCCGCGGCATCAACCTCGAGGACGTGCGGACGGCGCTTGGCCAAGCCAATGTCGATCTCGCGAAAGGCACGCTCAACAGCCCGCGTCAAACCTACACGCTTAACACCAACGATCAACTGCTGAAGGCCGACGATTACGCCAATCTGGTGATCGCCTATCGCAATGGATCGCCGGTCCGCATACGCGATGTTGGCCGGGCCATAAGCGCGCCGGAGAACGATCTGATCGCGGGCTGGTTCAACCAGAAGCGCGCGGTGATCCTGGCGATCCAGCGCCAGCCCGGCGCCAACGTCATCAATACCGTGAACCGGATCAAGGCGATGATGCCGGTGCTTCAGGCCTCGATTCCGCCGGCGGTCAAGGTCAACATCATCTCCGATCGCACCGAGACCATCCGCGCTTCGGTCAGCGACGTGCAATTCACGTTGATGCTGACGGTGGCGCTGGTGGTGATGGTGATCTTCGTCTTCTTGCGAAATTTCTGGGCCACGGTGATTCCGGCCGTCACTGTTCCTCTGTCGCTGATCGGCACCTTTGCCGTACTTTACGAGCTCGGCTATAGTCTCGATAACCTCTCGCTAATGGCCCTGTCCATCGCGGTCGGCTTCGTGGTTGATGACGCCGTCGTCGTGATCGAGAACATCGTGCGCCATATGGAGGAAGGCGCCTCGCCGTTCGAGGCGTCGCTGAAGGGTGCCGGCGAGATTGGCTTCACCATCGTGTCGATCACGCTGTCGCTGATCGCCGTCTTCATTCCGCTGTTTCTGATGGGCGGATATGTGGGTCTGTTGTTCCGCGAATTTGCCGTCACCGTCAGCGTTTCCCTGGTGCTGTCGCTGCTGATCTCGCTCACGCTTACGCCGATGATGTGCGCGTACCTGCTGAAGCCGGAGGGCAAGCAGCACGGATGGCTCTACCGGGTTTCCGAACGCGGCTTCGATGGTTTGCTCAACCTCTATGAGGCAGGCCTCAAGATCGTGCTGCGGCACCGCTTCATCACCTTGATGACGATGCTCGGCACCATCGCGCTGACGGGATATCTTTATGTGATCATTCCGAAGGGCTTCTTTCCGGAACAGGACACTGGATTGATCATCGGCCTCTCCGAGGCGGCACAGGATATCTCGTTTCAGGCCATGGCCGAGCGCCAGCAAGCGTTGCTCAATGCTGTGATGCGGGACCCCGCGGTCGCCTCCATCGGCTCGGCAGTCGGCGCCGGCGGCGGCAATACCACGGTCAATGACGGCCGCGTCTATATTGCGCTCAAGCCCAAGAGTCAGCGCGGCAGCATGGACCAAGTGCTCGCGCGGCTGCGGACCAATCTCGCCAAGATCCAGGGAATCACGCTCTACATGCAAGCCGCGCAGGACATTACGATCGGCGGCCGCGTATCCAAGACCATGTATCAGTATACACTGAACGACGCCGATCCCGGTGAGCTCAACCATTGGGCAGGGCTATTCCTCGACAAGATCAAGGCCATCCCCGGCATCACTGATGTCGCTACCGATCAGCTCAACGCGGGGCCGCTGCTTGACATCACGATCAAGCGCGAAGTCGCCTCGAGCTACGGGATCCTGCCCTACACGATCGACAACACGCTCGATGACGCCTTCGGGCAGCGGATCGTCTCGACCATGTACACGACCTTGAACCAGTATCACGTCGTGATGGAGGTCGACCCCAAATTCCAGTACTCGCCCGAAGCGATCAACGGCATCTATGTCAAGTCGTCGAGCGGACAGCAGGTGCCGCTATCGACGCTGGTCGATTCAGTGGTGAAGGTCGCGCCGCTCGTGGTCAACCATCAGGGTCAGTTCCCATCGGTGACGATCTCCTTCAACCTGCTGCCGGGCACCGCAATCGGACAGGCGACAAGCGCAATCCAGAAGATCGAGAAAGACCTCGGCAAGCCACTTTCGCTGCAGACCAGCTTTCAGGGCAACGCCCAGGCGTTCGGACAATCGCTGTCGAGCACGCCGATCCTCATCGCTGCCGCGCTCTTCGTCATCTACATCATTCTCGGCGTGCTATACGAGAGCCTGATTCATCCGATCACGATCATCTCGACCTTGCCGTCGGCCGGGCTCGGCGCGCTGCTCTTACTGATGGCGGTTCACTACGATCTCAGCGTGATTGCGATCGTGGGCATCATATTGCTCATCGGCATCGTCAAGAAGAACGGAATCATGCTGGTCGATTTTGCCCAGCACGTCGAGCATGAACAGGGGTTGACGGCCGAGGAGTCCATCTATCGAGCCTGCATCATGCGCTTCAGGCCGATCCTGATGACCACGATGGCGGCGCTGCTTGGCGGCGTTCCGATGATGCTCGGCAGCGGTGTAGGATCGGAGATTCGTCAGCCGCTCGGTTACGCCATCGTCGGCGGCCTCGCACTGTCGCAGGTTCTCACGCTCTATACGACGCCAGTCGTCTATATCTATCTCGATCGCTTGCAGACATGGCTGTTTGGAGAAAAGAAGCAAGCGGCCTCTGGCGATGTCGTACAGGCGCCTGCCGAATGACCGGTGTTTGACGGGCACCGTCCTGGTGGCTTGATGCAATGCGACCTGTGTCGAATTGCGTAGTCATTATCATTGACGCGAAGCGACGCGAGGCCGCTTTACTTCCGGGATACGCCAACTCAATACCAAGTGGATTCTCTAAACTCCAATTTAGTGGCCCTCCCATCGGCCACTGCTTAACTGCAGGTGACCAATCTAGTTGATCCGGGCCGCCATGAGTTCTCCTCCTGCAATCCACATCGTCAGCCCGGCTGAATTCGATCGGACAACAGCGCAGACCCCGGGCTCCGAACGTCGCGCCGCCATCGCGCCGGCGCTCGGCATCGCGTCGGCAATTTGGGGCGGCCTGTTCGAGGTAGCACCGGGATCGCGCACGGGCATCCATCATCATGGAGAGCAGGAGACGATCGCCTATGTCCTATCCGGCGTCTGCGAAATCCGCTGGGGCGAGCGAGGAGACTCGGTCGCGCGTGCGAAGGCCGGCGATTTCATTCATGTCCCCGCCTTCCTGCCGCACATGGAAATCAATCCTTCGAGAGAGGAACCGTTTCGATGGGTGGTCGTGCGCAGCACCGCGACACCCATCGTTGTCAACCTTCCGGACGACACCTGGCCGTAAGCCGGATGTCGTCCGGAGGGGCAACAGGACAACACCGGGCCGTAAGCCTGATGTCTTCCTGCAAGTAGTTTCACTGGCCATGAACCAACGGAGCAATCATGGACGAGCAAGAATCCGATCCTGAGCTCGACAAAATTGAGGTCACCCGCCGCACGGTGATCGAGACCGGAACCACAGCGCTGCTGTTGACCGCACTGCCGCATGCCGCGCTTGCCGCCGGTTCGATCGAAGACAAAGAACCACCCCCGCCTCCTGTGACGATCGGCCTTCGGATCAACGGCCAACTCCATTCGCTGACGCTTGATCCCCGCACAACAGTGCTGGATGCCTTGCGTGAGCACCTCGAGCTAACGGGCTCGAAGAAAGGCTGCGACCACGGCCAATGCGGTGCCTGTACGGTGCTGATCGAAGGACGCCGCGTCAACTCATGCCTGACGCTTGCGGTGATGCATGATGGCCAATCCATCACAACCATCGAGGGGCTCGCCGACGGCGAGACTCTGCATCCCGTCCAGACTGCTTTTGTCGAGCATGACGGCTTTCAATGCGGTTACTGCACCTCCGGCCAGATTTGCTCCGCCATCGGCATGCTGGCCGAGAGCCGGCAGGGCATGCCGAGCTATGTGACGCAAGACCTGATGCGCGCGGCGGCTGACCTCACCGATGTAGAGATTCGCGAGAGGATGAGCGGCAACATCTGCCGCTGCGCAGCCTACCCCAATATCGTGGCCGCCATCAAACAAGTCGCGGGGATGCCGACATGAAAGCCTTCACCTATCAGCGCGCCAATACGACGGCCCATGCCGCCGCGGCTACCGCAAAACCTGGCGCAAAAATCATCGCCGGCGGCACCAATTTGCTTGACCTGATGAAGTTGCAGGTCGAGACGCCCTCTCAGCTAATCGATATCAACCACCTGCCACTCGACAAGGTCGAAGAAACATCCGAAGGAGGCTTGCGCATTGGTGCGCTGGTTCGCAACAGCGATCTCGCGGCCGATCCCCGCGTGCGGCAGCGTTACGGCGTCCTGAGCCGTGCATTGCTGGCGGGCGCCAGCGCGCAGCTGCGCAACAAGGCAACGACCGGCGGCAATCTGCTGCAGCGAACCCGCTGTTACTATTTCTATGACATTACAAAACCCTGTAACAAGCGCAGCCCCGGCTCCGGCTGCGCGGCACTCGAAGGCTTCAACCGCATTCACGCCATTCTTGGCACGAGCGAGCAATGCATCGCGACGCATCCGTCGGACATGGCGGTGGCGATGCGGGCGCTCGACGCCAATGTAGAGACGGTCGATCGCCAGGGCGACACCAGGGCCATTCCGATCGCCGAGTTTCATCGTCTTCCAGGCAACACCCCCGAGATTGAAACATCGCTCAAGCCAGGCGAAATCATTACCGCGGTAACGCTGCCTCCGCCGCCTCCCGGCGTGCAGGTCTACCGCAAGGTCCGCGATCGCGCCTCGTACGCTTTTGCCCTGGTTTCAGTCGCCGCCATCGTCGATAGCGCGCGCGGCCGGATCCGCTCGGCGCGTCTGGCGTTCGGCGGGCTGGCGCTTAAACCGTGGCGATCGCCGCAGGCAGAGCAACAATTGGTCGACGCCGCCCCGGACACGAGCACTTTCAATGCAGCGGCAAACGCGCTTCTCGAAGGCGCCCGCGGATTCGGCGACAACGATTTCAAGATACCGCTGGTGCGCCGGACCCTGCACAGTGTTCTGGCAGAGACGACCGGGGCCTAAGGGAGATACAGATGGAAATGAACTCACCCGTCGGCCCAAATGCACTCGATGCCCCGGGGATCGTCGGCAAGCCGATCGATCGCGTGGACGGCCGATTAAAAGTTACCGGCGGCGCGCGTTACGCCTACGAGATGCAGCAGGACAACGTGCTGTACGGCTTTGTGGTCGAAGCCTCGATCGGAAAAGGAACGATCCGATCGATCGATACGCGAGCAGCGGAGAAGGCGCCCGGCGTCGTGCTGGTTCTCACCCATCGCAACACGCCCACGCAGGGCACCGGCAATCACCGCGAAGCGCACCCGGTGCTAACCGGACCGCAAGTGACGCGGTACGGCCAGCCGGTCGCCTTCGTGGTTGCTGAGAGCTTTGAAGAGGCCAGGGCGGCCGCTTACCTGGTGGATGTGAAATATGATTGGTCAAGCGGGAAATACGCGCTCCGTGCCAACGTCAATGAAGCGCGCGTCCCAAAGCCAAACGACGCGCCGGCAGCCGACAGCGCCGTGGGCGATTTCGCGGCTGCGTTCGCCAGCGCCCCCGTGCAAATTGACGTGACCTATACCACCCCATTGCAAAGTCACGCGATGATGGAGCCGCATGCCACGCTTGCGATGTGGGACGGCAACAAATTGATCCTGCACACCGCCAACCAGATGCTCAACCAGGGTCAGCAGGTCATCGCGACAACCCTGAAAATCCCCGTGGAGAATATACGCCTGATCAGCCCGTTCATCGGCGGCGGATTCGGCGGCAAACTCTGGGTCAATGCCGACGCCATCCTGGCATCGATCGCGGCGCGGCAGCTCAAGCGACCTGTAAAAATCGCGTTGACGCGGCAGCAGATTTTTCACGTCACCACGCACCGCTCCGACACGATTCAGCGCGTCCGCCTGGGCACCGATCGCGAGGGCCGTATCCTCGCGATCGGCCACGATGTGTTCTCCGGCAATCTGCCCAGCGAGCAAACCTACGAGGACGCCGCTCTCCAAACTCGTACGCTTTACGCGGGGCCCAATCGGCTGACCCGGCATCGTCTGGTGCCCCTCGACATTCCGGTTGCATCTTCGATGCGCGCGCCCGGCGAGGCCGTGGGACTTATGGCGCTGGAATGCGCGATGGACGAACTGGCCGAGAAACTGAACCTCGACCCAATCGAACTGCGCATGCGCAACGAGCCAAGCGAGGACCCGGAAAAGCACATTCCCTACTCCAGCCGTCATTTGGTCGCCTGCATGCAGGAGGGCGCGCGCCGCTTTGGATGGGACAAGCGCAACCCGAAACCGGGCCAGGTCCATGACGGACGCTGGCTGGTAGGGATGGGCATGGCCGCGGGAACACGGGGCAATCCGCTTCGGCTCTCCAAAGCCAATGTCCGATTGGATGCCGACGGCAAGGCCACCGTGCGAATGGCGATGACCGATATCGGCACCGGCACCTATACAATCCTGGCGCAGATCACAGCCGAGATGCTCGGATTGCCGATGGAACGCGTCGTGGTCGAACTCGGCGATACCAGCTTTCCGGAAGCTGCAGGTTCCGGCGGTTCGTTCGGCGCCGGCAGTTCGGGATCTGCGCTGTTCGAGGCTTGCGACGCATTGCGTGAAAAGCTCGCGCGGATCGCCGGCATTGATCCGGCAACCGCGCGCTTTGCCGACGGCAATATCGCGTCGGGAGAAAAGTCCATGCGGCTGACGGACCTTGTCGGCACAGGCCTTGACGCCGACGGCGAAATCCAGCCAGGACGCAACAACAAGGATTTTTCGCAACAATCCTACGGCGCACATTTCGCCGAAGTTGGCATCGATCAAGATACCGGCGAGGTGCGCGTGCGGCGTATGCTGGGTGTATTCACGGCCGGCCGCGTCCTGAACGCAAAGACGGCGCGGTCGCAGGCGATCGGCGGAATGGTGTTTGGTGTGGGCGCGGCACTGCATGAAGGGATGACCCTCGATGCCCGCTTCGGCTATTTCGTCAATCGCGACCTCGCCGAATATCTCGTACCACTGCACGCCGATATTCCGGCCATCGACGCCATTTTTCTTGCCGAGCTGGACAACGAATCCAATCCGCTGAAGAGCAAGGGCATCGGCGAACTTGGAATCTGCGGCGCCGGGGCCTCGATTGCGAATGCTGTCTACAACGCATGCGGCGTCAGGATTCGGGACTACCCGATCACGCTCGACAAGTTGCTTACCGGCCTGCCGATGCGTGCATGATCGGGACAGAAGTTGCAAGCCGCCGGCGCCGCGGAATCGTGGTTGCCGCGATGGAAAATTACCGATGGCGTGGTCGAAATTCGTGTACCGAATCGACCGTCGGCGTCGGATCTGAATACCAATCGCGCGTCATGGAATTGACGTGCCGCGATAGCCCGTCCGATCCGCATTCTGAATGTTAATTTAATGGCTCACGACAGTCGTGAGGCTATCTCTGATTTAGCCCCAGTCGATTTTGGATAGGAGAGCAATCATGTTTTCGAGACGGGATGTGCTGGCGGTGTCCGCTGCAGGCGCCATGATGAGTGCGGGCGCGGCGCGCGCAGCCTCCTTCGGTAATCCGGACCAGCCGCCGCAAGGCGCGATCAACGCCAAAGGTCCTGGAAATCTCAAGGACCCCGGCCCGCAAAACCCCGCCATCGGCAACCAATTTCCTTCGACACAGTTTCCGCCGGCGACCGACGTCGGCGGCTTGCCGATGAACTGGGCTTCATTCAACAATGCGCCCAAGCGCGTCCAGAATGGCGGCTGGGCACGCCAAGTGACGCAGCGAGACTTCGCGATCTCGGACACGATTACGGGCGTCAACATGCGGCTGACGGCGGGCGGCATCAGGGAATTGCACTGGCACCAGGCCGCCGAGTGGGCGATCATGACTTACGGCAGTTGCCGCGTGACGGTTCTCGATGCCGTAGGCCGGCCATATGTCGCCGACGTCAATGAGGGAGACCTCTGGTATTTCCCGGCCGGCCAGCCCCATTCGCTGCAGGGTCTCGGCCCGGACGGTTGTGAATTTGTGATCTGCTTCGACGATGGCGACGCCAGCGAGTTCAATACGCTGCTGGTGACAGACTGGTTCGCCCATACGCCCCCAGAAGTGCTCGCCAAGAATTTTGGTGTTCCGGCAGAGAGTTTCGCCAAGATCCCCCTGCAAAATCTCTGGATCTTCCAGGGAAAACTACCCGGCGAGTTGGAATCTGACCGTACTGCCATCAGCAAAACCGCGGGTGTTCCACCGCATCCCTTCATCTTTCGGCTTGGCGCGGTTGCGCCGACGAAACAATCCAAAGCCGGCGACGTGCGGATCGCCGACAGCGGCAACTTCACCGTCTCGACGAGAATTGCGGCCGCGCTGGTCACGGTTCATCCCGGCGGCGTGCGCGAGATGCACTGGCATCCGAACGCGGACGAGTGGCAGTATTACATCAAGGGCAACGCGCGCATGACGGTGTTCAATACCGGCCCAAACGCGCTGACGATGGATTTCAATCCGGGAGACGTTGGCTACGTCAAGCGTAATTTTGGACATTACGTTGAGAACGTTGGCGACACCGATATGACGTTTATCGCCGTGTTCAGGGCTCCCCGCTATGAAGAGGTCTCTTTATCCGACTGGCTCACTCATACGCCGCCGGCATTGGTGGCCCAGCATCTGAATATCGAGGAAGCGACCATCGCGAAATGGCCGGACAATGCCCCGGGCGTCATGCCCGAGGCGTAGAGCACGGACCAGCAGATATGGATGCGCTCCACAACGTTAGACTTGGCATGACAGCAGAGAAGATCGTGACCGTGACCTATGAAATGACGGTCGGTCATTTCGTTGCCCGCATGCCGCAGGTCTATGCTACGCCGATAATGATCCTGCATATGGAAATGGCATCGGGCGCCGCGATCGCTTCGCATCTGCCGAAGGGTTTCGTGAGCGTCGGCATGGACGTGAACGTCCGCCATCTCGCGGCAACGCCCGTGGCCCGTACGGTCCGCGCGATTTCTCGTGTCGTCCAGATCACCCCCAAGAGCGTGGTGTTCGAGGTCGAGGCTTGGGACCGCGATCGCAAGATAGGCGACGGCACCCATCGCCGCGGCATTGTCAACGTGCTGGAGTTCGAAAGGCGGTTCGGTGTCAGCCAACCCGCCATCAGTGCGGGTTGATACAATACGGATCGTTGCCAGCAAGCCCCTCACCTGTTGCGGTTTTGCACGAAACTCAATGATACCCGGCCGTCGTCCTGGCTTTGCCCCTGAAGACGCTGTAGCTGACGACCGTGTAGAGCAACATCAGTGGAAAGACGATCAACCCGCAACCCCAAAACATGAAGGCAAGGCTGGATGGCGGCGCGGCGGCTTGTTGGATGGTGATGACAGAGGGGATCATGTAAGGCCAGAAGGAGAGCGCGAGCGTGCCGAATGCCGCTACGAAGACCATCGCGACCATATAGAATGGCAAGTAATCGTCGTGGTTGAGGATACTGAGCGCGAGCACGGTTGCAGCGCCCGCGCCGATCACGGGGAACACGAACAGATAAGGCCGATCGATCCAGCGATGCAGGATTGGAAGGTGTTCGGCCAGCGCGTAAGCGAACACAGCCACGAGGAACGCCAGGACACCGATCGCGAGCATGGGAATCTGGCGGCGCGCGACCTCGCGAACCTCGGCCTCACATTTTCTGACCAGCCAGCAGGCGCCGAGTAGCGCATAGCCAAAGCAGAGCCCGACGCCGCATAGCGCAGCGAACGGCGTGAGCCAGCCGACCTCACCGCCCGAATATTCGCCGTTCGTGAACGGCAATCCTTCTACCAGGGCTCCGACCGTCATCCCCTGTATAAAGGTCGCGATCAGCGATCCGCCAGCAAAGCTCAAATCCCAGATCCAGCGCAGCCGCTGTGTCTTGTAGCGAAACTCGAATGCCACGCCGCGCAAGATCAGACCTAGCAGCATGACGATGAGAGGTAGATAGAACGCCGACAGCAAATTCGCAAAGACGACCGGAAACGCTCCCCACAGAATGACGGCGGTGACCACCAGCCAGGTTTCGTTGCCGTCCCAGATCGGCGCGACCGCGCTCAACATCGCGCCACGCCTGGCCTCGCCGCTCGCCAGGCCGGACAGCAAGCCGACGCCGAGGTCGAGACCATCGAGCAGCACGTAGAGAAGAATGCTGATGGCTAAAAGCGAGACCCAGAACATGACCATGATTATTCTCCGGCAATGACGTGGCTGGGTTCTGTGATCGGCTCATCATCGGCCAGTGACATCGGCCGGTTCGGAACCATGATATGCGGAAGTTCGAACGGCTTTCTCGCCGGACCTGTGCGAATCAGCCGGTAGATGTAAAATGTGCCAAACAGGAAGATGAAGGCGTAGACCGCGCAGAAGATCGCGAGCGAAACCGTCGCCTGGCGCGTCGTGAGAAATGGCGTCATGGCATCTGCGGTTCGCAACACGCCAAAGACAACCCAAGGCTGACGGCCGACTTCGGCGGTGAACCAGCCGGTAATGATGGCAATGAAGGGTAGCGGAAAGCTGAAGAACGTCAGCCAAAGCATGAAGCGATTATACGCTAGGCGATGCTTGTAACTCAGATAGCTGCCGAGCCAGGCGAGTCCCAGCATCACCAGCCCGCATCCCACCATGATCCGGAAGGCGAAGAACGGGACGACCACCGGTGGCCAATTCGCCGGAGGAATACTGTTAAGCCCCGTTTCCGCCGCGGTGAGACTGTCGGAATCGATTAGGCTGCCGAACGGTGGCGGCAGCGCAATCGCGAACAGATTGCGCCGATGTTCCACATCAGGCCAGGCAAACAGTACTTCGGAACCTGGCTTCTCGTCGTTCCAGCGTCCTTCGATCGCAGCCATCTTGGAAGGCTGATAGGTGTTGACGTATTCACCCGTCAGATGTCCGAATAGAAGCTGGATCGGCATCAGCACGGCGGCGAGACCAAGCCCCATGCGCAGCATGATACGCGCCTCGGCGTGATATAGCTTCCGCAGCATGTACCACGCGCCGGTCGCTGCAACGCAGAAAGCGCCGGTCAAGTAGGATGCGAGTAGCATGTGTGGAAATCGCGACCACACCACCGAATTGAAGAGGATCTTGCTCCAATCGTTCGGAACGAAGACGCCGTTTTGCAGAACGTAGCCGGACGGCACTTGCATCCAGCTGTTGTTGACCATGATCCAGAACGCCGAAAACGTGGTCCCCAGCGCGACCATCGCGGTTGAAAACAGATAGAACCATGGCGGCACGCGGCTGCGGCCAAAAATGAGGACGCCGAAGAAGCTGGCCTCGAGCATGAAGGCCGTGAAGGTCTCATACATCAGCAGCGGGCCTTGGATCGGCCCGGACATTTTGGCCAACGCGCTCCAGTTGGTGCCGAACTGAAAAGCCATTACGATCCCGGACACGACACCCAATCCGAAGGCTACTCCGAATATCTTCAGCCAAAATTCGAAGATCACGCGGTAGACCGGGCGGCCGGTCGCAAGACATAAGACTTCGAGGACAGTGAGCCAGGCGGCCAGCCCGATCGTGAAAGATGGAAAGATGATGTGGAAGGTGATGGTGAAGGCGAATTGAATTCGCGACAGGAGAAGCGCCGTCATATCCATTTGCAATTCTCCCGATCTAAGACGAGGTCATGCCGCGACATTGCGTGACGGCGGCGCCATGAATTCGGGGCCGACTGGATCGGTAATTGTTTCGCGCAGGATCCGATCAATCTCGGCCTTGGTCGAGGCATCGAGCGACCAGCCAGTCACCTCGTCGACGGGCCGCAGCTGATCGGGGCGCCGCGCGCCCCATAGGGCCGTGCTGATACCCTGGTCGAGCATCCAGCGCACCGCCAGGTGAATGACGCGCTTGCCGAAGCGTTGCCGAGCAAGCTGATCGAGCTTCTCC
>VAZG01000442.1 GCA_005885285.1 Alphaproteobacteria bacterium
ATACTTGCCGCGAGTGGGGTGATCGACCTCGACCACGGTGCCGGTGGCACGCAGCGACTCATCCTCGATCAACTCCTTCATCGACAGGATCGGTCCGCAAGGGATGTCGTCCTTGTTGAGGATCTCCATCGCCTCGAACTTGGTCTTGGTCATCGTCCATTGCTCGACGCGCGCGAAGATCTCGTTGAGGCGCGACAGCCGGGCAGGGGGCTTGGCGTAGTTGGGATGCGTCTTCCAGCCGGGCTCGCCGATGACGTCGCAGATCTTCTCCCACACCGCCGCCTGGGTGATGAAGTAGATGTAGGCGTTGGGATCGGTCTCCCAGCCCTTGCATTTCAGGATGCGGCCCGGCTGACCGCCGCCGGAATCGTTGCCGGCACGCGGCACGGCATCGCCAAACGGAATGCCTTCGCCGAACTGGCTATACTCCGTGAGCGGGCCATGGGCGAGGCGCTGCTGGTCGCGCAGTTTGACGCGCGCGAGATTGAGGACGCCGTCCTGCATGGAAGCGGTGACCTTCTGGCCCTTGCCAGTCACCGTGCGCTGATAAAGTGCGGTGACGATGCCGAGCGCCAGATTCAGCCCGGTGCCGCTGTCGCCGATCTGCGCGCCGGTGACGAGCGGCAGCCCGTCGCGAAAACCGGTGGTCGACGCCGCGCCGCCGGTGCATTGCGCGACATTCTCATACACCTTGCAGTCCTCGTAAGGCCCGGGGCCGAAACCCTTGATTGAGGCCACGATCATCTTGGGATTGATGCTCTGGATCTTCTCCCAGGGAAAACCCATGCGGTCGAGCACGCCGGGTCCGAAATTCTCCACCAGCACGTCGCAGCTCTTGATCAGCGCGGTCAGGACTTCCTTGCCCTTGGGGTTCTTGGTGTCGAGCGTGATCGAGCGCTTGTTGTGGTTGAGCATGGTGAAATACAGGCTGTCGACCTTGGGCTTGTCCTGCAACTGCCCGCGCGTGATGTCGCCGACGCCCGGTCGCTCGACCTTGATCACGTCGGCGCCGAACCAGGCCAGCAACTGCGTGCAGGTCGGTCCGGACTGGACGTGAGTGAAATCGAGAATGCGAACGCCCGTCAGCGCCTTGGTCATCGTCTTTGCTCCGTATCGTGTCTGCCCTGCGCGTGCAGGAAGGAATGAAAGCGGGGCCTGACCCCGCGGGATGTGTCCGTTATTTCTTTTTTAGTACGCTTTGCGGATTGAGATTGCCGATACGCCCGCTCTCGGAGCCGGACGCCGGATCGATCACCGCGTTGATCAGGGTCGGTTTGCCGGAATCCATCGCCGCGTTCACGGCGCGCTTTAACTCATCCGGCGTGGTCGCGTTGACGCCGACGCCGCCGAAGGCGTCCATCATCTTGTCGTAGCGCGATCCCTTGACGAAGACGGTCGGCGCGACATCGCGACCACCGGTCGGATTGACGTCGGTTCCGCGATAGATGCCGTCATTGTTGAAGATCACGACGCAGACCGGGAGGTTGTAGCGGCAGATGGTCTCGACCTCCATGCCGGAGAAACCGAAGGCGCTGTCGCCTTCGACCGCGAGCACCGGCTTGCCGGTTTCGATGGCGGCGGCAATGGCAAAGCCCATGCCGATGCCCATCACGCCCCAGGTGCCGACATCGAGACGCTTGCGCGGCTTGTACATGTCGATCACGCCGCGGGCGAGGTCGAGCGTGTTGGCGCCTTCATTGACCAGGATCGCGTCGGGCCGCTCCTTGACGATGGTCCGAAGCGCGCCAAGCGCGCCGTGATAGTCCATCGGCGACTTGTTGTTCATCAGCCGCGGCGCCATCTTGGCGATGTTTTCCTCCCGTTTGGTGCCGACGGCGTTGACCCAGTCGGTCGGCGCCGCCGGCCAGTTCGCACCCATGGCCTCGAGCAGCGCGGTCACGCACGAGCCGATGTCGCCGACCACAGGGGCCGCGATCTCGACGTTGGAATCCATTTCCTTCGGCTCGATGTCGATCTGGATGAATTTCTTTGGTTGATCGCCCCAGCTCTTGCCCTTGCCGTGCGACAACAGCCAGTTGAGGCGGGCGCCGATCAGCATCACGACGTCGGCGTCCTTGAGCACGGTCGAGCGTGCCGCACCCGCGCATTGCGGATGCAGGTCGGGCAGCAAGCCCTTGGCCATGCTCATGGGCAGGAAAGGCACGCCGCTCTTTTCGACGAGCGCGCGGATATCATCATCGGCCTGTGCGTAGGCCGCGCCCTTGCCGAGGATGATGAGGGGACGCTTGGCGCTCTTGAGCACGTCGAGCGCGCGCTTGACCGCGGATGAAGCGGGGATTTGCGCAGGCGCTGCATCGATCACCTTGACCAGCGACTTGGCGCCGGCCTCCGCATTCATCACCTGGCCTAGAAGCTTGCCCGGCAAATCGAGATAGACGCCGCCCGGTCGTCCCGACACCGCGGCGCGGATCGCGCGCGCGAGCCCAATACCGATGTCGGCGGCGTGCAGCACGCGGAACGCCGCCTTGCAGAGCGGCTTTGCGATCGCAAGCTGGTCCATCTCTTCGTAGTCGCCCTGCTGCAGGTCGACGATCTCGCGCTCGGACGAGCCGGAGATCAGGATCATCGGGAAGCAGTTGGTGGTGGCGTTGGCGAGCGCGGTCAGGCCGTTTAGGAAGCCGGGCGCCGACACCGTGAGGCAGACGCCGGGCTTCTTGGTCAGGAAGCCCGCGATCGCCGCCGCATTGCCGGCATTCTGCTCGTGACGGAACGAGATGACGCGGATGCCCTCGGCCTGCGCCATGCGGCCGAGATCGGTGATCGGAATGCCAGGCACGCCGTAGATGGTGTTGATGCCGTTGAGCTTCAGCGCGTCGATGACGAGATGAAAGCCGTCTGTCAGTTCCTGCTGGTCAGCCGGTGCCTCAGTCTTGGTCGCGGTGTTCAGCATGGGCCTGTTCTCCCTGATCGTCTCTTCGAGGACGAGTTGATCGTCTTGTGTCGTGAAATTCGCGTTGGTTAAACCAGTTCCTGGCCATGCGTCTCGACATAGGCGGCGAGGCCGAGCGTATGGTCGCGTGCGCGCTTCTCGGCCAACTCGGTATCGCGCTCTTCGAGGGCTTCGATGATCGCCAGATGCTCCGGCAGTGAGGCCGCGATGCGCTCTGTTCGTCCGATCGTGAGCTGCCGGTAGCCGCGGACATGCAGCAGGATCTCGTTGGTCATGTCGACCAGCACCGGCGACTCCGAAAGCGAAATCAGCGCCTGATGGAAGGCGATGTTGGCCTTGGAATATTCCTCGACGTGATCCTGCGGCAGGCGGTCCTTGTTGAAGTCCTTGAAGAAGTCGCGCAGCGCCGAGATGTCCTTCTTGCGCGCGATGGTGGTGATCAGCCGCGCCGCCATGCTCTCGAGCGCGGCCCAGGCGCGGATCATATCGACGATCTCGCTCTTGGTCCGGCGCACCACGATGATGCCGCGGCGTGGCACCGTTTTGACAAAGCCGTCCTGTTCCAGCATTGCGATTGCTTCGCGGATCGGCGTGCGGCTGACGCCGAGGCGCTCCGACAGCGCGCGCTCGTCGAGCATCACCGGATCGGGCGTCGCATAGATGTCCATCTTCAGGATCGCTTCCTTCAAGGCCTCATAGGCCTTGTTCTTGAAGCTCGTCTCAGGGGCAATGCGGACGATTGCGATGTCTGCCTCGGCCATGGTGGGCAACGCCTTGGTTAGTTTCTGTAGGGGCACGACGTTACTCTCCTTTAGGGAGACGTCCTTTGACACAAAATAGCTATGCAATTTTTGGCATACCAGATGCCAGACTGTCAAGTTGCCCTTGTTTCCGGCGTTTCCAAATAATGGCTTGTCTTGACAACGTCATCTCTGGCATACCAAATGCCATAAAATAGGCGCCTCAGGAGGAAAATCCAATGTCGAATTCCAAAGACGCGGTCCGCAACGTACTCGATCGGGTCAAGGCGGACAAACGCAATAGTCTGACGGCGCCGGAAGGCAAGCTGGTGTGCGACGCCTATGGAATCCCGGTTCCGAAGGAAGCCGTGGCCAAATCAGCGACTGATGCCGCCAGGATAGCGGCCGGGATGGGTTTCCCGGTGGTGATGAAAATCGTCTCGCCGGACATCCTGCACAAGACCGAGGCCGGCGGCGTCGTGGTCGGCGTCAAGACCGCCGCTGAGGCTGAAAAGAGTTACGAGGCCATTCTCGCCAACGCCAAGAAGTACAAGGCGGCCGCCAAGATCGAAGGCGTTCAGGTCCAGCAGATGCTGGCCGGCGGCACCGAGGTCATCGTCGGATCCATCACCGACGGCTCGTTCGGCAAGCTGGTTGCGTTCGGCCTCGGCGGTGTTCTGGTTGAAGTCCTCAAAGATATCACCTTCCGTCTGGCGCCCGCGACCAAGCAGGATGCGCTGTCGATGCTCGACGGCATCCAGGCCCATGACATGCTTAAAGGTGTCCGCGGCGGCGACCCCGTCAACCGCGAAGCGCTCGCCGATGTCATCGTCAAGGTATCGCAGCTCGTCAGCGATTTTCCTGAAATCGTCGAACTCGATCTCAATCCGGTGTTCGCCACCAAGCAGAACGCGATCGCCGCCGACGTACGCATCGTCGTCGACTTCGACTTCAAGCCGCGCCCGGCCCCGCGTTCGAACGAGGAAATCGTCACCGCGATGAACCGCATCATGCAGCCGAAGGCGGTTGCCGTGATCGGCGCCTCTGCCGAAGACGGCAAGATCGGCAATTCGGTGATGAAGAACCTGATCAACGGCGGCTACAAAGGCGAGATCTATCCGATCCACCCGAAGGCGGCCGAGATCCTGGGCTACAAAGCCTACAAGAGCGTCAAGGATGTGCCCGGCGTGATCGACACCGCAGTGTTTGCTATCCCCGCAAAATTCGTCGCCGGCGCGCTGGTCGAATGCGGCGAGAAGAAAATTCCGGGCGCCGTTCTCATCCCTTCCGGCTTTGCCGAAGCGGGCGCGCCTGAACTGCAGGCCGAGATCGTCGAGATCGGCAAGAAGTACAACGTCCGCCTGATGGGCCCGAATATCTACGGCTTCTATTATACTCCCGCCAATCTCTGTGCCACGTTCTGCACCGCCTATGACGTCAAGGGCCACGCGGCGCTGTCGTCGCAATCGGGCGGCATCGGCATGGCGATCATCGGCTTCTCGCGCTCGGCGAAGATGGGGGTCTCTGCGATTGTCGGCTTGGGCAACAAGTCGGACATCGACGAGGACGATTTGCTCGCCTTCTTCGAACAGGACCCGAACACCAACCTCATCGCCCAACACTGCGAGGATCTGAAGGACGGCCGCGCTTTTGCCGAAGCCGCCAAGCGTGTCTCCAAGAAGAAGCCGGTGGTGGTGCTCAAGGCAGGCCGCACGGCGGCCGGCGCGAAGGCTGCGTCGTCGCACACCGGCGCGCTCGCCGGCAATGACAAGATCTACGAGGACGTGTTCAAACAATCCGGGGTGATCCGCGCCCGCAGCTTAAGGCAATTGCTGGAGTTCGCGCGCGGCGTGCCGGTGCTGCCGACGCCAAAAGGCGAGAACGTGCTGATCATCACCGGCGCCGGCGGCTCGGGCGTGCTGCTGTCGGACTCGGTGGTCGACAATGGCCTGTCGCTGATGACGATGCCGCCGGACCTCGACGCGGCGTTCCGCAAATTCATCCCGCCGTTCGGCGCGGCCGGCAACCCAGTCGACATCACCGGCGGCGAGCCGCCGATCACCTATGTCAACACCGTCAAGCTCGGCCTCTCCGACCCGCGCATCCATTCGCTGATCCTCGGTTACTGGCACACCATCGTGACGCCGCCGATGGTGTTCGCCCGCAACATGGTCGAGGTGAAGAAGGAGATGGAGGCCAAGGGCTTTGTGAAGCCGATCGTCGCTTCGCTCGCCGGCGACGTCGAGGTCGAGGAGGCTTCCGAGTATCTCTATCAGAACGGCATCCCGGCCTATGCCTATTCGACCGAACTGCCGGTCGAGGTGCTCGGCGCCAAGTATAAATGGGCGCGCGGCGCGGGCCTGCTCTGATAAACGAACCATGCCGCTTCGGATGAGGATATCCGAGGCGGCATCAGGCCTACTAATCGTAGCAAGCGGAATCTGCTCGTAGATCGGCGAATACGGCTTCACCCCACGGATGAATGCAGGTCGCGATGAAGCGAAATGTGCTCCGGCGCAAGGCCATCGGGCCGAGGTCTGATCCAGACCACGATCCCGAGCCGCGCGATGGCGGCGTCCAATCCGTCGATCGCGCGCTGCTGATCATCGAAACGCTCGCCGAGGACGACGAGGGCTATCGGCTGAGCGATCTTGCGGTCCGAACGGGATTATCGACCTCGACCGCGCATCGGCTGCTGACGACCCTGGAGAGGCGCCGCTTTGTGCAATTCGACCGCGACGGATCGAAGTGGCATGTCGGCGCACAAAGTTTTGTTGTGGGTTCTACCTTCGTCCGCCGCCGCAACTTTGCGACACAGGCCATGCCGTATTTGCGCAAGCTGCGCGACCAGACCCGGGAAACCGCAAATCTCGCCGTGGTCGACGATGAATCGATCATCGTGCTGACCCGCATGGAAAGCCGCGAGATCATGCGCTCGCTCACCAAGGTCGGCGGCCGCGTGGCGATGGTAGCCTCCGGTGTCGGCAAAGCGGTGCTGGCGACCTATTCGGACGACGACGTGAATGCCATCATCCGCCGCCAGGGCATGCCGCGATTGACGGAGAAGTCGATCGTGCGGCCCGGTGCGCTGTTCAGGGAACTCGAGACCATCCGGCGACAGGGTTACGCCGTCGACGACGAGGAAGCGCGCATCGGCCTGCGCTGCGTCGCCGCCGTGGTCTACAGCGATAGCAGCGAGCCGCTGGCGGCGATCTCCGTCTCCGGCATGACGAGCCGCGTCACCGCCGCGCGGTTGCCGGCGCTCGGCCAGACCGTGCGCGAGGTGGCGGCTGAGCTGACGCTTGGCGGCGTCATGCCGGAGGCGAAATCTTCCTGAGCGAGCCATGATTTTGTCTGCGGCGCCGCCATGCTCGCGGAACTCGCCGAGGTCGGTGCCGTTGGCGTTCAACACCTTGGCAAGTTGGTCATCGACCGTGTCGACGTCGTGGTAGACCGACAGGATAGCTGATCGATATGACAGCTTTGCTGCAACGCTGCAGACACTGCAAGCAAAGCTGAACGATTTCGCCCCGTCGCGTTGCCCCTGCTACAACAAGCCGCTAGAGCATGATCCGGAAAAGTGGACACCGGTTTTCCGAATAGATCATGCTCAATCAAAAACCTAAAGCGCGATGACGATCTAACTTAATCTCATCGCGCTTTAGACTTGCGACATTCGCTTGTGAGGACAAAATGAGCGGCGTTATCGACGACTACCTCGTGGATCCCCGGGTCTCTCTCCTGGACAAGACGCGCATGCAGGCTCAAGTCCTGGTGCCGGTGCTTCGCGCGCTGCGGGCCGAGCTGGGCAAGGACAAGGCCGACGCCATCGTCAAGCACGCCTTGCGCGACTGGTCGAAGCAACTGTTCGCCGCGATCGGCGATGGCATCGAAGGGAGCCCGCGGCGCAAATGGGCGGCGATCCAAAAGCCATGGGGCGAGGTCTCCGGGAAGGAGGTCGAGGTCGAGATTCTGCGCCATGACCAGGAGGCGCTGGACATCGACGTGACGCGCTGCCGCTTCGCCGAGTTCTTCCGCGCGCTCGGTGAGCCCGAGCTCGGTGCGCTCCTGATTTGCGAGGCGGATTTCGACATCGCGTCGGTCGGCGAAGGCGAGGTCAGTCTGGAGCGCGCTCAGACAATCATGCAGGGCGCGCCGAGCTGCACGTTCCGCTACAAGTTCGCACCGCGCTAATTTTCCGCGAGGTCGCCGCCGGCCGAGTTGACGACCGTCTCGGTCGCCAACGTGATGTCAGACTGCCCAGGAATTACCGAAACGTCTCAGTTATTCAAAAACGCGGGCGACGACCAGAAAGACTGCGTAGAGCACCACGAAAGATATCGTGACATCCTTGAGCCTTTCAGAGTTGGGGTTCCGGTTGTTTTCGATGGCACCCCAAACAAACATGGTCAGTATAGTCAAAAAAGTGATCAGGATGATAAGGCCACGCGGCCAATCTGCGCTCACCGAACTGCCCCCTTCGACAGAAAATTTTGGGTTGCTTGGGCACGATGCGGGCGCCGATTTTAGATCGTGAATTCTTAAGCTATCATTTCCTCTTGTATTCAATTTGTGTCGGACTTCTCCGATCATTTTTCCAAATCGGTTTGCTTATTTCTCCGTTAAGCATTGCTTTGACTTTGAGTGGATTCGTTCTTGTCACCCGATGACGAATCCGCATTCGGAGGCGAGCCGGCTAGTCCCGCGGCACACCCATCGCCATCGCATGATTTCATCGTGCGGTCGACCGAACCATCTGATCCGGCATCCTTTTCACTCATCATGCCACATCGCGGGAAACAAATTCAATTCCGTTGAGATCGGTTGTTGTTCCCGTGATGCTCACGTCGAGCAACGCTAGCGAGGTGCGAAATGGCGAAGATGCGGGCGATCGATGCCGCCGTGCGGATCCTGGAGAAGGAAGGCGTGGTTTGCGCCTTCGGCGTTCCCGGTGCCGCGATCAATCCGCTTTATTCGGCGCTCAAGCAGTGCGGCTCGATCCGCCACATCCTGGCGCGTCATGTCGAGGGCGCCTCGCACATGGCGGAGGGTTATACGCGCGCCAGGGCCGGCAATATCGGCGTCTGCATTGGCACATCGGGCCCGGCCGGCACCGACATGATCACCGGGCTTTATTCGGCGATCGCGGATTCAATTCCGATCCTCTGCATCACTGGACAGGCACCGCGGGCGCGTCTCTACAAGGAGGATTTTCAGGCGGTCGATATCGAAGCGATTGCAAAACCCGTGACGAAATGGGCGGTCACCGTGCGCGAGCCGGCGCTGGTGCCGCGCGTGTTCAGCCAGGCCTTCCACGTCATGCGGTCGGGCCGGCCCGGTCCGGTGCTGATTGATCTGCCGCTCGACGTCCAACTTGCGGAAATCGAGTTCGACGACGAAACCTATTCTCCGCTGCCGGTCTACAAGCCGGCCGCAACCCGCAAGCAGATCGAAAAGGCGCTCGACATGCTCAATGCTGCCGAGCGTCCGCTGATCGTGGCAGGTGGCGGCGTCATCAATGCCGATGCGTCCGACCTCTTGGTCGACTTTGCGGAGGCCGTCAACGTTCCGGTGGTGCCGACGCTAATGGGGTGGGGCGCCATTCCGGACGACCACGTGCTGATGGCGGGGATGGTCGGCTTGCAGACCAGTCATCGCTACGGCAACGCCACCATGCTGCAATCCGACTTCGTGCTCGGCATCGGTAACCGCTGGGCCAACCGGCACACCGGTTCGGTCGAGACCTACACCAAGGGCCGCACCTTCGTGCACGTCGATATCGAGCCCACACAAATTGGGCGCGTCTTCAATCCCGATCTCGGCATCGTCTCCGACGCCAAGGCGGCCCTCGAACTGTTCGTCACGGTCGCAAAGGAGTGGCGCAAATCCGGCAAGCTCAGGGAGCGTCAGGCTTGGCCTGCGACCTGCCAGGACCGCAAGCGCACGATGCTGCGCAAGAGCAATTTCGACGACATGCCGATCAAGCCGCAGCGTGTCTATCAGGAGATGAACAAGGAATTCGGCCGCGATACCTGTTACGTCAGCGTGATCGGGCTCTCTCAAATTGCCGGCGCGCAATTCCTCGGCGTCTATCGCCCGCGCAACTGGATCAATGCCGGGCAGGCGGGCCCCTTGGGATGGACGCTGCCGGCCGCGCTCGGCGTGCGCGCCGCCGATCCGGACCGCGAAATCGTCGCGCTGTCGGGCGACTATGACTTCCAGTTCCTCATCGAGGAGCTTGCGGTCGGAGCGCAGTTCAAATTGCCTTACATGCACATCGTCGTGAACAACTCTTACCTCGGCCTGATCCGCCAGGCGCAGCGCGGCTTCGACATGGATTATCAGGTGCAGTTGTCGTTCGAAAACATCAACGCGCCCGAACTCGGCGTCTACGGCGTCGATCACGTCGCAGTGGCCGAAGGCCTCGGCTGCAAGGCGATCCGCGTCACCGACCCCAACCACGCGTCGGCGGCGTTCGCGACCGCACGGGAATGGATGGCGCGCTATCAGGTGCCCGTGGTGGTCGAGTTCATCCTCGAACGCGTCACCAACATCGCGATGGGCACCGAGATCGACAACATCGTCGAGTTCGAGGAACTGCTCGATCTGCCGTTGGATGAGACGCCAGCCTGCACCGATGCGCTGCTGCCGGCCTGAGAACATCACATCATGCCGAAATTTGCCGCCAATCTTACCATGCTGTTCGCCGAGCTGCCGTTCACCGATCGCTTCGCGGCGGCCAAGGCCGCCGGTTTCACCGGCGTCGAATGTCTGTTTCCCTACGATTTCGAAAAGGCCGAGCTGCGCGAACAGTTGCATCGGCATGGGCTGACCCAGGTCTTGCACAACCTACCTGCCGGCGATTGGGTGGCCGGCGAGCGCGGCATCGCCATTCTGCCGGATCGTGTCGACGAATTCCGCGACGGCGTGGCGCACGCTATCGATTACGCCAAGGCGCTCGATTGCCGGCAGCTCAATTGTCTGGTCGGGATCGCACCAGCCGATGCGGAGGTGTTCGAGCTGAACGAGGTGCTGGTGGCGAACCTGCGGTTTGCCGCGGACGCGCTGGAACGCGAGCGGATCCGCCTGTTGATCGAGCCGATCAATACAACGGACATCCCGGGCTTTTTCCTGTGCGGGACGGAGCAGGCAGCCCAACTCGTCAGCGACGTCCGCTCCAGCAATCTCTTCATTCAATACGACATCTACCACATGCAGGTAATGGAAGGCGACATCGCGCGAAGCTTGCAGAAGCATCTCTCGCGCATTGCCCATGTCCAGCTTGCCGACAATCCCGGCCGCAATGAGCCGGGCACCGGTGAAATCAACTATCCCTTCCTGTTCAGGCATCTCGACGCGCTCGGATATCGCGGCTGGGTCGGATGCGAGTACAAGCCGAGGACGAACACGCTCGATGGCCTCGGCTGGCACGCCGCACTGACCCTCGACACCTAAGGAAACAGCGCATGATCGATATCGGGTTCATTGGCCTCGGGACGATGGGGCGTCCGATGGCCGGCCATCTTCAGGCAGCCGGCCATCGCCTGTATCTCCACGACGTGGGCCCGATCGCACCCGAACTGGTTGCTGGGGGAGCCATCGTCTGCAAGTCCGGTAAAGAGGTCACTGAGGAATCCGATGCCGTCATCATCATGGTGCCCGATACGCCGCATGTCGAAGCGGTGCTATTCGGTCCGGGCGGCGTTGCGGAGGGGATATCGAAAGGCCAGATCGTCGTCGACATGAGTTCGATCTCGCCGCTCGCCACCAAGGAATTTGCGAAAAAGATCGAGGCGCTGGGCGCCGACTATCTCGACGCGCCGGTTTCCGGCGGCGAGGTCGGCGCCAAGGCCGCAAGCCTGACCATCATGGTCGGAGGACCCGAGCGGGCGTTCAACACCTTGAAGCCGGTGTTCGAGAAGATGGGCAAGAACGTCACATTGGTCGGCGGCTGCGGTGATGGCCAGACCACCAAGGTCGCCAACCAGATCATCGTGGCGCTGACGATCGAGGCGGTCGGCGAGGCGTTGCTGTTTGCTTCACGTGCGGGCGCCGATCCGGCGCTGGTGCGCAAGGCGCTGATGGGCGGCTTTGCGTCGTCGCGGATTCTGGAAGTGCATGGCGAGCGCATGGTGAAGCGGAATTTCGACCCCGGCTTCCGCATCGAGTTGCATCAAAAGGACCTCAACCTTGCCCTCGAAGGCGCGCGGGCGCTCGGAATCTCGCTGCCGAGCACGGCGGTCGCCCAGCAATTGTTCAGTTCCTGCGCCGCGCATGGCGGCCGGGCGTGGGATCATTCCGCGATGGTGCGTGCGCTGGAAATGATGGCAAGCCACGAAATTGCGGCGGCTTGACCGCGCGGGCGTTATGGCGGCGTTCTTGTTATCAGGACGCGCGTTGATCCGACTCGCGCCATCGCGCAACCATCCAATCGGATCCGGCTGCAATCGCGAAGCCGACACAAGCCGCTAGCGCATCGACGACAAAATCCTCCAGCCGTGCATGTCGACCCGGTGCCCAAAGCTGCAGGAGTTCGAGGACGCCGATCGCCACGACCGACATAGCCATGGTGAACAACCGATGCCGGGGGTAGGCGAGGCCGAAAGCAATCCCAACCAGGACGAAGGCGAGCGCGTGTTCGCCATCCTGGCCGAGGTTGGAGTGAGGCCGCATGAATGCTGGCCCGAGCGTTGCGAACGTCACGGCAGCGGCGAGCAGCCAGGCGAAGAGGCGGAGGAGGGTTGTCATCCGGATCGCATACCACGAATCGAACGCCGGATACCCCCTCACGATTATTGAACGCGTGTCGTTGGAACTTACTTTGCCAATTGTGCTCTCCACCATCGAACTTGGCGAGAATCCACGACTGTCATCGTTATTTAGCTAAAACCCAACTTCGATCTTCTCACCTGGAGAGGAAAGCTTGCGAGCCAGCTCAGCAGTGTCATCTTCATTCTTCTCCCGACGTCAGGGCAAATCAGTTCGTGTTTGCCGCTGCGCGCCGCGCGCAAACGCCCCAAGCGCGCAAATCGCGTGCGCATAAATACGAATTTTATGAGCTTTTTCAAGCTGATTTGGGTCGTCCAGTCCCATCGACAAATATTTTTCGCTTGGCTCGTCGGGCAAATCACTCTTACAAATTCCCCCGTCTCACCCGAGAGAGGGGCGTTGGCCATCGTCACGAACGTTGGGTGGGATGCGGTGGACGCGGCAGCGTTTCGCGCGCGACGTTTCGCAGGGCGGGTTTTCCGTGAGCGACAACAAAGCGCGCCGACGAGAGATGTTGCAGCGGACGGCAAAACCGTGTGGTCCTGGCACCCGTTGCTGGTGTCAAGTTGGCGGAGGCAAGTCGGCCCAACCGGGTGCAGACTTTGCCGCTAATTCGCCAACGACGGTGACAAGACGAATTCGTCGCCGAGGAGAGCGCGCTATAAGCCGTTAAAACCATCGCGCAGGGAAGGCCGGACTGTTTCGGTGAACCTGTGGCGACTACGCTCGTGCGCTTTTTTGTTTGCGTGCGAGGCTGCGGGTGCAACGAGCACCTGGCTTTCCCTGCGCCCTCTATTTTTGGGCAAACTATTCCTGCACAATCCGGACGCGATCCGCGCCGCGGGAAGAGAACGCGCGAGAAATCGGGTCGCGTGATATCTCCCAGTCATCATCGCGCGAGAACGCGGGCATCCAATATTCCGGAGACATCAGTGATAGAACCGAAATGCCGCGGCATAGTGGATATCCCGCATGCGCAGGATGATCAGGGCGCGCTTTGTTCCGACTCGCGCCATCGCGCAACCATCCAATCCGATCCTGCTGCAATGACGAAGCCGACACAAGCCGTCAGCGCATCGACGACAAAATCCTCCAGCCGTGCATGTCGGCCCGGCGCCCAAAGCTGCAGGAGTTCGAGGACGCCGATCGCCACGACCGACATAGCCATGGTGAACATCCGATGCCGGGGGTAGGCGAGGCCGAAAGCAATCCCAACCAGGACGAAGGCGAGCGCGTGTTCGCCATCCTGGCCGAGGTTGGAGTGAGGCCGCATGAATGCTGGCCCGAGCGTTGCGAACGTCACGGCAGCGGCGAGCAGCCAGGCGAAGAGGCGGAGGGGGGTTGTCATTCCCTGCGGATAGCACAATTTGATCGGCCGGATAGCCGCTCACGCGAACTTGCGATGCCATTAGTTAATGCAGTTTTCCTCAAGGCGCTACAACGGTTGCCGCACGCCGAGGCCGAGCATGAAGCGTTCGCGGATTTGCACGGGATCGCGCCGGGTGGTCCCAACGCCCGGTTTGTCGTCGATGCGTACGCCGATCAGGGTCGGGCCGGAGGCCGACATGGATTGATCGATCAGGCGCTCAAAGTCCTCTTCATCTGCCGCCCAGGCGCTGTTGATGAGGCCGCTTCCGATAGCGATCGCCACGAGATCCGACACTGTGGCCGCCGGCGTCGGCTGTGCGCCGGTGATCTGGTAGATGCCGTTGT
>VAZG01000004.1 GCA_005885285.1 Alphaproteobacteria bacterium
CCTGCAGCGCCAGATTGAGCAGGGCGGACAGGCTGACGATGGTGATGCAGGGCACGATTGGAACGTCGAATTCCAGACCCTGCGCCACGATGAAAATGGCCGCGAGCTGCCCGAGCACGGCAAGCCAGCGCAGCCGCAGGATCGTATCCAGACGGACATAGCGGCGCGGATGGCGAAACTCGGAGGCAGCGACGTCGGTCATAGGATCAGCTTAGCCGCACAAGATCGCGATCACAAATCGACGGGCCGTTTTTACAGGCCGCGCGCACACCCTTGCGCTTGACGCCGCAATGGCCCAATGAACGGCCTTCATGGCACAAAATGACGCAGCTCCGCCGCAATCGATCGCGGCCGATCCGGCGGGATCGGCGGCGATCGAGGTCGCGCATCTGACAAAAATCTACAAGACCACCCGTGCCGTCGACGACATCTCGTTTCAGATCAGGCGCGGCAGCATCACCGGCCTGCTCGGCGGCAATGGCGCCGGCAAGACCACGACGATCGCCATGATCATGGGCCTCGTGCTGCCGACCTCGGGGCGCGTTCAAGTGCTGGGTCATCCGATGCCCGAGGAAGCTGCCGACGTGTTGGGGCGGATGAATTTCGAAAGCCCCTATGTCGACATGCCGATGCGGCTTACGGTGCGGCAGAATCTAACGATCTTCGGTCGGCTCTATGCGGTCGAACACCTGCGCGAGCGCATCGCGCAGCTTGCCGCCGACCTCGATCTCGATGAATTCCTCGATCGTCCCAACGGCAAGCTCTCGGCGGGACAGAAGACGCGGGTGGCGCTCGCGAAGGCGCTGATCAATGCGCCCGAGCTGTTGTTGCTGGACGAGCCCACCGCATCGCTCGATCCCGATACCGCCGACTGGGTGCGGGCGCACCTCGAGACCTATCGCAAGACGCATGCCGCGACGATCCTGTTGGCGTCGCACAACATGTTCGAAGTCGAACGGTTGTGCGATCGCATCATCATCATGAAGCGCGGCCGAATCGAGGACGACGACAGCCCGGACCGGATCATGGCCCGCTATAACCGCGCGACGCTGGAAGAGGTGTTCCTCGACGTCGCGCGCGGCCGTGTCAACGAGACGGCGCCATGAGCGACTCATGATGCATCGGGGCATCGCACTCCATCGCATCGGCGCGATGATCCTGCGCTACTGGTACTTGCTGATGTCGTCGTGGCCGCGGCTTGCGGAGCTGTTGTACTGGCCGGCGCTGCAGGTCATCACCTGGGGCTTTCTGCAGATCTATATCGCGCAGAATGCGGGCTTCTTCGCGCGCGCCGGCGGCACGTTGATCGGCGCGGTGATCCTGTGGGACATCCTGTTCCGCGGCCAGCTCGGCTTTTCGATCTCGTTCCTCGAGGAGATGTGGGCGCGCAATCTCGGCAACCTGATGATGAGCCCGCTAAAGCCGATCGAATTTCTGCTCGCGCTGATGGTGATGAGCCTGATCCGGCTTGCGATCGGCGTGGTCCCGATGACCGGGCTCGCGCTGTTTTTGTTCCACTTCAATTTCTACGGGCTCGGGCTGCCGCTGATCGCGTTCTTCTGCAACCTGATCTTCACCAGCTGGTCGGTGGGAATCTTCGTTTCGGGATTGGTGCTGCGCAACGGCTTGGGGGCCGAGAGCATCGTATGGACGCTGATGTTTGCGCTGATGCCGCTCGCCTGCATCTACTATCCGGTGAGCGTGCTGCCGCACTGGCTGCAATATGTCGCCTGGTCGTTGCCGCCGACTTACGTGTTCGAGGGGATGCGATCGCTCTTAATAGATGGTGTATTTCGCGGCGACCTGATGCTGGCGGCGCTTGCGATCAACGCCGTGCTGCTGGTGGCATCATTTGCGGCATTTCTTGCCCTTTTGCGCAGCGCCCGGCTTCACGGCTCGCTGCTCGGGGGCGGTGAATAAGTCACTTTCCCGTGGATTTTCCCGGGCTTTCTGTTGCTAGCTCGCGTAGATATACCGATCTGTGCATTGACGCATTATTACGCATTGGCCACTATGCTGCGATGCAAAAGGGGACCGAGCAGAATGCCGATTGGTGAATTTGGCGGCGCACCGCCACTGGTGGCCGAAGGCAGTCCGGCGCTGACGACGCCGATGTACTGGATGTACGAAATGGCCCAGGCCTCGCTCAATCCGGCGCGGGCGGTGACCGACGCGACCAAAATCCTGTTTCAAAATCCGCTCAATCCATGGACGCACACCCAGGTCGGCAAATCGGTTGCCGCCGCTTGCGAGTTGTTCGAGCGCACGACGCGCCGCTACGGCAAGCCGGAATGGGGCTTGGACATGACCGAGGTCAACGGCATCCGCACCCCGGTCGAGATTCGCGTCGTCTGGGAAAAGCCGTTTTGCCGCCTGCTGCACTTCGATCGCAAGCTGACGCGCCCGCTGCGCATCCCACAGCCGCGGGTGCTGATCGTAGCGCCGATGTCCGGTCACTATGCGACGCTGTTGCGCGGCACGGTGGAGGCGTTCCTGCCGACGCATGAGGTCTACATCACCGATTGGGCCGATGCCCGGATGGTTCCGCTGGCGCAGGGCCGCTTCGATCTCGACGATTACATCGATTACGTCATCGAGATGCTGCATGAACTCGGCGGCAACATGCATGTGATCGCCGTTTGCCAGCCCTCGGTGCCCGTGGTCGCGGCGGTTTCCATCATGGAGGCCAACCGCGATCCCTTTGTCCCGCTGTCGATGACCTTGATGGGCGGCCCGATCGATACCCGTCGCAATCCGACCGCCGTGAACAATCTCGCCGCCGAGCGCGGCATCGAGTGGTTCCGCAACCACGTCATCACCAAGGTGCCGTTCCCGCACCCTGGCGTGATGCGTGATGTCTATCCGGGCTTCCTGCAGCTCAACGGCTTCATCAGCATGAACCTTGACCGCCACATGGACGCGCACAAGAACCTGTTCAAGAACCTCGTAAAGGGCGACGGCGATCTGGTCGACAAGCACCGTGACTTCTATGACGAATATCTCGCGGTCATGGACCTCGCTGCGGAGTACTATCTGCAGACGGTCGATGTCGTTTTCATCAAGCATGCGCTGCCAAAGGGCGAGATGACCCATCGCGGCAAGCTGGTCGACCCTTCGAAGATCACGCGGGTGGCGTTGATGACGGTGGAAGGCGAGAACGACGATATTTCCGGGCTCGGACAGACCGAAGCGACCCATGAATTGTGCAGCCGGATTCCCGCGAACCGCCGAATCCACTATGTGCAGAAGGGCGTTGGGCATTACGGCGTGTTCAACGGCTCACGTTTCAAGTCCGAAATCGTGCCGCGCATCTCTGATTTCATGATGTCGTCGGCCAATCCGAAGGCGTTGCTCGCGTTGGCGGCTGAATAGACGCCGATCGAACGATTTCTTTGTGCAATGTGCGCGTTCGCGTCCGAGCGGGCTCGAATCTGCTCATCCGATAACCCCCTGAATAGGCACGCGGAAGCCAGGATTCGCGGCTCGTTAAAGGAATGAGTATTACCTCAGTCCTTGGGGGGCGTCCGGAAGCCCGGTTCCAGCCAAATTTTTTGGTTCAGAGCCCATCCTGTAGAGGCCGCCGAGACGGCAACCCCTGTATATTGGGCAAATGATTTGTTTTTGCGCCGAGCGATTTCAGTGGCGGCGGATATGGCAGAATCCGGGTGAACTTCTCCTCCCCGGACTTACAGATATGGCCACTCGCGCCCTCCTCTATCGGCGGCCTCACGAACCCTCGACTCTTGTCATCAAGCATGGCTCGCAATTCTTCGCGATCAGGTTGCGCCGTCATCGGCGGGCGCGGCGCTATACCTTGCGCATTCATCCGACCGATCGCGAGGCTATTCTGACCATGCCGCCGCGGGGCACGCTCGTGGAGGCAAGGGATTTCGCACAGCTTCACGGCGGCTGGATCGCCGCTCGTCTCGGCCGTTTGCCGAAGGCAGCACCGTTCCAGACCGGCACCGTGGTTCCGCTGCGCGGGGTTCACCACCGGATCGTGCATCGCGCGGGCGAGCGCGGCACGGTGTGGACGGAGATGCGCGACAGCGGTGAAAAAATTCTCTGCGTCGCCGGCGGCCTCGAACATATCGACCGCCGGGTGCACGACTATCTCAAGCGCGAGGCGCGCAAGGATTTGCAGAAATCGGCGCAGGCCTACGCCCTCGAAATGGGGGTGAGGGTCAAGCGGCTGTCGATCCGCGATCAGTCGAGCCGGTGGGGTTCGTGCACCTCGGCGGGCTCGCTGTCGTTTTCCTGGCGGCTGATCCTGGCGCCGCCCTTCGTGCTCGATTATCTCGCTGCCCACGAGGTCGCGCATCTTGTCGAGATGAATCATTCGGCGCGGTTCTGGCGGGTGGTCGCGCGAGCTTGTCCCTCGGTCGAGCGCGCCAAGAAGTGGCTCGATACCTACGGCAACGATCTGCATCGCTATGGCATCGAGGATTAACGCGCGACCGCAACAACCGCTGCTGTAGCTCGGATGGAGCGAAGCGTAATCCGGGACCGACCTTTCCGATTGACAAACCACCCCGGATTTCGCTGCCCTCCATCCGGGCTACTGATTATGCATTCTCTACCGCCCGAACAGCCGCTCCATCAGCCAGCCGTCCAATCCCGCCGCGGCTTGCGGGCGCACGGAGCCGCGCGCCGACGCCGGCCGGTTCGGACTGCCCACGGGTAACGGCACCGGTGGTGCCGGTGCTTGCGCTGACGGCGCGCTGACTTGCGAGGCGACTTGCGGGAGATTGCCGAACAAGCCGGACCCCTGCGAATTTGGAAGGCTTGCGATCGGCACGCCCTGATGCGCCGCCTTCATGAAGCGGGTCCAGACT
>VAZG01000443.1 GCA_005885285.1 Alphaproteobacteria bacterium
GCAAGGCGACCGTCACGAGATCCCCTCGGTTCACTTCCAGCCTTCGATCTCGATGTTCGATAACTGCTCGAGGATCAGCTTCTCATCCGGGCTGTTGTTGATGATTTCGATTTCGCGCGCGATCTGCTCCTTCATCCCCGGTGCGTTGATATCCGGAACCCAGATCGTCACCGGCTTCAGGCCCGCCGCCTTCATCTTGTCCCGGTGCTTCTGGACGCGCTTTGCGCTATCGGCCATGGCCTGCAACCTTCACTAAACGTTACATGTAACATAAGCCCGGACCGGGCGCGCTTCAAGTTGCATGCGTCAGTGCGCCCTGAGAACCTCGACCCCGGGCAGGGGTTTGCCTTCCATCCATTCAAGAAACGCGCCGCCGGCCGTTGAAACATAGGAAAAATCGCCAGCCACGCCGGCCTGGTTCAGTGCCGCCACCGTATCGCCGCCGCCGGCGACCGAAATCAGCTTTTTCGCTTTCGTCCGCGCGGCCGCGTGCCGGGCCGCCACCACGGTGCCGCGGTCGAATGGGGCCATCTCGAAGGCGCCGAGCGGGCCGTTCCAGACCAGCGTCGCGGCGTCGTCGATCGCGGCATGAATGCGCGCGGTCGATTGCGGGCCGACGTCGAGGATCATGCCTTCAGGGGGGATAGCGTCGAGGCCATAGGCGTGGGACGGCGAGTTGGCGGCAAAATGAAACGCCACCACGGCATCGACCGGCAGGATAATGGCGCAGTTCGACGCATAGGCTTTCTCGACGATCCGCAGCGCGGTCGCGGCCAGGTCTTTCTCGGCGAGCGACTTGCCGATCTGGACGCCCTGCGCATGCAGGAACGTATTGGCCATGCCGCCGCCGATCACCAGCGCGTCGACCTTGGTGACGAGATTTTGCAGCAAGTCGATCTTGGTGGAAACCTTGGCGCCGCCGATGATCCCGATCACGGGCTTGGTGGGGGCATCCAGTGCCTTGGCCAGCGCGTCGAGTTCGGCCTGCATGGTGCGTCCGGCATAGGCCGGCAATTTGTGACCGAGGCCTTCGGTGGAAGCGTGCGCCCGGTGCGCCGCGGAGAACGCGTCGTTGACCCAGATGTCGCCGAGCTTTGCGAGCTCCGCCACGAAGGCGGGATCGTTCTTTTCTTCCTGTTTGTGGAAGCGGGTATTTTCCAGGCAGAGGATGTCGCCGTCTTTCAGCGCGGCGATGGCATCTCGCGCGACATCGCCGATGCAATCATCGGCAAAGGCGACCGGCTTGTTGATGACGCCCGCGAGCGCAGCGGCGACCGGTTTCAGCGATTCCTTGGGGTCGCGCCCCTTGGGCCGGCCGAAATGCGCCAGCAAGATCACCTTGCCGCCCTTGCTGGAGATTTCAGTGATCGTGGGCGCAACGCGCTCAAGCCGCGTGGCATCGGTGACGCGGCCATTTTCGGTTGGCACGTTGAGGTCGACGCGCAGCAGCACGCGCTTGCCTTTCACGTCGACGTCATCGAGGGTGCGGAATTTTTTGGACATCTGAGATTCTCGTGCGGCCCATCCTTCGAGACGCCTCGCTCCGCTCGGCTCCTCAGGATGACGTCTGTCCCTCATGGTGAGGAGCGCGCCTCTTCGCGCGTCTCGAACCATGAGGCCATAAATCAGAGCTTCTTGCCCATCGCCACCGCGGTATCGGCCATGCGGTTGGAGAAACCCCACTCATTGTCGTACCACGACATCACCCGCACCAGCGTTCCGTTCTGCACCTTGGTCTGGTCCATGTGCAGGGTCGAGGAATGCGGGTCGTGGTTGAAGTCGATCGAGACGTTGGGCGCGGTGGTGTAGGCCAAGATACCCTTGAGCTGCTGCTCGCTGGCGCGCTTCATCGCCTCGTTGATTTCTTCCTTGGTGGTCTTGCGCGTCGCGACGATCTTGAGATCGACCACCGAAACATTCGGCACCGGCACGCGAATCGCGACGCCGTCGAGTTTGCCTTTCAATTCCGGCAGCACCAGGCCGATCGCCTTGGCGGCACCCGTCGAGGTCGGGATCATCGACATCGCCGCCGCGCGGCCGCGATAGAGATCCTTGTGCAGGGTGTCGAGCGTCGGCTGGTCGCCGGTATAGGCATGGATCGTGGTCATGAATCCGCTCTCGATGCCGACGGTGTCGTTCAAGACCTTCGCAACAGGAGCGAGGCAGTTGGTCGTGCAGGAGCCGTTGGAGACAACCAGGTGATCCTTGGTCAGCGTGTCGTGGTTGACGCCGTAGACGATGGTGGCGTCGGCGTTATCGGCCGGAGCCGAGACCAGCACGCGCTTGGCACCGGCGGTCAGGTGCGCGGAGGCCTTTTCCCTCGCGGTGAAGATGCCGGTGCATTCCAGCGCGATGTCGACGCCGAGCTCTTTCCACGGCAGTTTGGTGGGATCGCGTTCGGCGGAGACTTTAATCTTGCCATTGCCGAGGCTGATCGTATCGCCCTCGACCGTTACGGTTCCCGGGAAGCGGCCGTGCACGGAATCGTAGCGCAACAGATGGGCGTTGGTCTCGACCGGGCCGAGATCGTTGATCCCGACCACCTCGATGTCCTTGCGGCCGGACTCGGCGATCGCCCGCAGCACGTTGCGGCCGATACGGCCAAACCCGTTGATCGCGATCCGGACTGCCATACTGGTTTTCTCCTCTAAAAGCTGCTGCCGTCCCCGCGGGGCGCGCTTGGGCTTCCCACGGAGACTCTGACGGCGGATCGCCCGGTTCGGCCGGACGAAAACGGATTAGATGACTTTTAGGTAAACCCTTTTTCCGGCAATCTCAACCGTCACCCCAAGCGCTTCAGCGCAGCGTTAATGGCGGCCTCGGCTGTAATTCCAAAGTGCTTGAAAAGGTCCTTGGCCGGGCCGCTTTCGCCGAAGCCATGCATGCCGATAAAGACGCCATCGTGGCCGATCACGGCATCCCAGCCCCAGCGCACCGCCGCCTCGATCGCGATCTTGACCGGAGCATTGCCGATGATGGCCTTTTGGCAATCCGGGCTCTGTGCCAGCAGCAATTCGAGCGAGGGCACCGAGACTACCCGCGACGCGATGCCGCGCTCGGTCAGTTGCTTCTGGGCTGCAACCGCGATCTCGACCTCGGAACCGGACGCAAACAGCGACACCTTGGCCTCGCCCTGGGCTGCGATCAGCTCATAGCCGCCCTGCGCGCAAGGATTATCGTTCGGAGCAGATGTGCGCAATTGCGGCAAATTCTGGCGCGTCAGCGCCAGTACCGTCGGGCCGTCAATGCGGTTGAGCGCGAGTTCCCAGCATTCCGCCACTTCGACCGCGTCGCAGGGCCGCAACACGCGCATGTTGGGGATGGCGCGCAGCGCCGAGAGATGCTCGACCGGCTGGTGGGTCGGCCCGTCCTCGCCGAGCCCGATCGAATCGTGGGTCATGACATAGACGACGCCGTTGCCCATCAGCGCCGCCAGCCGCATCGCCGGCCGCGCATAGTCGGTGAACACCAAAAAGGTCGCGCCATTTGGCGCGAAACCGCCGTGCAGGAAGATGCCGTTCAAGGCCGCCGCCATGCCGTGCTCGCGGACGCCGTAATGGATGAAGCGGCCCTTCGGCGTCTTGGCGGAGAATTCTGTCGCCGATTTCGCCTTGTTGTTGTTGGAGCCGGTGAGATCGGCGGAGCCGGCGAGGAACTCCATCGGCATCGCGGCTGCGATCGCCTCGATCGCAGCTTCCGAGGATTTGCGGGTGGCGACGTTGAGCGGATTCTCCAGGAGCGACTTCTTGTGGGCCCGTAACGCCTTGGCAAGCGTTGCCGGCCGCTCGTGCCGCAGGCGGCGCTCGAATTCGGCGCGCTTGCGGCTGCCGAGCTCGGCCAGGCGCGCCTCCCACTCCTTCCGCGCCGCGGCGCCGCGGCTGCCGGCTTCGCGCCAGGCCTTGAGGACATCGTCGGGTACCGAAAACGGCTCAAGCGAAATGCCGAGTTTTTCCTTGGCGGCCTTGAGCTCATCGGCGCCCAGCGCCTCGCCATGCGCCTTTGCGGTGCCGGCCTTGGTCGGCGCGCCATAGCCGATGGTGGTCCGGCAGGCGATCAGCGACGGCTTGTTGGAATTCTGCGCGCGCGTGATCGCGGCTGCGATCGCGTTCTGGTCCTGGCCATCGATCAGTTCGGCCGCCCAGCCCGCCGACTTGAACCGCTTGACCTGGTCGACGGAGTCGGCGAGCGACGTCGGCCCGTCGATCGAGATGCCGTTGTCGTCATAGAACACGATCAGCTTGTTGAGCTTCCAGTGCCCGGCCAACGCGATCGCTTCCTGCGATACGCCTTCCATCAGGTCGCCGTCGGAGGCGAGCACGTAGGTGTGGTGGCTGACGATCTTCTTGCCGAATTCGGCGGCCAGCATCTTCTCCGCCACCGCCATCCCGACCGATGTCGCGATGCCCTGGCCGAGCGGACCCGTTGTGGTCTCGACGCCTTTGGTGCGGAAATTCTCCGGATGGCCCGGGGTAGCCGAATCGACCTGGCGGAAACGCTTGATCTGATCGAGCGTCATCTCGGCATTGCCGGTGAGATAGAGCAACGCATAGAGCAGCATCGAGCCGTGGCCAGCCGACAGCACGAAACGGTCACGGTCCGGCCATTGCGGCGCCGCGGCGTCGAACTTCAAAAATTGTGTGAACAACACGGTCGCGATATCGGCGGCGCCCATCGGCAGGCCCGGATGGCCGGATTTCGCCTTCTCGACGGCGTCCATGGCGAGCCCACGGATCGCATTGGCCATACGGGTATGATCGACCTGCGTCATGATGAAAATCCGTCTGAAATGAGATGGTTGGTGGCAGTTCGCCGCAGCTGCAAACGACGGCGGCAGGGGGCTTTGAGGCCAAGAGCGTTAAGGCCATGCGGAGTGAGGGGTGGATAGCACCTCGGTTCCCGAAGTCCAAGGGAGGTCAAGGGAGGTCCGAGCCAACAAAACGCGCCGTGGACAGCAAAAGTTGCTTTCACGGTGCATAGCTTCGTTGCGGCGTTGCGCTGGCCTCGCTTGCCACGTAAATTTCGTCTTCTAAACGCTTGCCGAACCGGCAGATTATCGCGCCCGGCGGCAGGCTTTGCGGAAGGCTTGCGGCGAGCTGCATGAGCGATCGTTCTGCCAACAATGTCGGCCATGCGGAACCATCTTACTCCGAGGTCGATGTCGCGACGCGACGGCTGATGGCGGCGCTTGACGCGCTGGAGAGCGCGGTTGAGCGGCGGCGCGAGGCCGATCGTGACGAGAACGAACTCGCAAGCCGGATCCAGGCGCTCGGCGCCGATCGGTCGCGCCTGGCCGACGAGCTCGATGGATCGCTGGTGAAGTCGCGACGACTGGAGCGCGCCAATCGCGAGATCGCAGATCGGCTCGATGCTGCGATTGGCACCATCCGCGCGGTGCTCGATGCCGGCGAGGAATCGCCAGGCTTGGAGAGCGCATTAGCGGAAGAGGATGTAGAGGACGAACAGGACTCAGAGGATTCATGAGCCACATCAACGTCACCATCAACGGCCGGCAATACCGGATGGCCTGCGAGGAAGGGCAGGAGGCGCGGCTGTTGCGGCTCGCGGAAAGCCTCGAAGCGCGGGTCGAAACGCTGCGCGGCAAATTCGGCGAGATCGGCGATGCTCGGCTCACCGTGATGGCGGCACTCACCGTGTGCGATGAATTGCTCGATGCCGATCAGCGCATCCGCGGCCTCGAGGAAGAACTCGATACGCTGCGCGACGTGCGCGTCGCAGCGCTCGATCGGGCCAAGGCGACGCAGACCGCCGTTGCGAACGCGCTCAACGCCGCGGCCGACCGAATCGAGCGGACCACGCAGGTGTTGAACCGCACCATCGGCGGCGGGGTCGCAATCGGGTAACCATCGGGCTCCGTTAACGCTGGCGGTTTGGTCCTATCGTGGTTACATTGGTCGTCGCGAAGCTGTGTTGCGCGTCAGGAGCCATATATCCCCGGGGCCTTATCGATCCTTTAGGGAACTGTCCCTGGCCGGGTCCGTGGATCCGGACATATGGTGCCCACCTACTTTCGTAGGGAACTCCGGGATCGAGTGCTTCAACGGCTATTGCGGCTTCGCACTTTTGTTTCTCTTTTTCGCCGATTTATTGCGCGTGTCTGTCCAACGCTTCTCGTCATACCTCGCGAAAGCGGGTCACCTAGTACGCCGCGGCTTCGCGGCTCTGTCGCTGGCGCTCCCGAATACCGGATCATCCGCTTTCGCGGGTGATGATAGCGAAACATAACGCAGCACGTCCTGATCGCATGTCTGTTATCCCTGTAACTCCATCGAAAGCCGAGCTCCGCATCGCGGCCCTCGCCGCACGCGATGCGCTCAATGGCGAGCAGCGCGCCACTGCGGCGCAGGCGATTGCCGCGCGCGGGCTGCCGATCGAATTCGCGCGCGGCGCCGTCGTGTCCGGTTACTCGCCGATCCGCGGCGAGATCGATCCGTTTCCGTTGCTGCGCAAGCTTGCTGCCCAAGGTGGCACGCTCGCGCTGCCGGCGGTGATGGCGCGCGGCAAATCGCTTGCGTTCCGCGCCTTCTCGCCTGACGACCGGTTGCTGCTCGGGCCGCTCGGCATTCTCGAGCCGTCACCCGCCGCCGCCGAGGTCGTCCCCGATATCATGCTGGTCCCGCTGGCGGCATTCGACCGCTTGGGGCATCGCATCGGCTATGGCGCCGGACATTACGACTACACGCTGGCATACTTGCGCAAGATCAAAGCGATCACGGCGATCGGCCTTGCCTTCGCTGCACAGGAAATCGAGGCAGTGCCGGCGTTGGCGCACGACGTGGCGCTGGATTTTGTGCTAACGGAAACCAAAGCGTTCGATTTCCGGAGCTAGATTTGCGCATTCTTTTCGTGGGCGACGTTGTCGGCAGGGCAGGGCGGGCCGCCGTCTCGGAGCATTTGCCCGGCATGATCCGCGACTGGTCGCTCGAATTCGTCATTATCAACGGCGAGAATTCGGCCGGCGGTTTCGGGATCACCGAGGTGATTTATCAGGAATTGCTCGACGCCGGCGGCGATGCCATCACGCTCGGCAATCACGCCTGGGACCAGCGCGAAGCGCTGGTGTTCATCGAGCGCGCGCCAAAACTCGTCCGCCCGGCGAATTTTCCGAGAGGCGCGCCCGGCCGCGGCAGCGCGTTGATCGACGCCAAAAACGGCAGGCGTGTGCTAGTCGTCAATGCGGTCGGCCGCGTCTTCATGACGCCGTTCGACGATCCCTTTGCCATCATCAACCAGGAGCTCGAAGCTTGCCCGCTTCGGCAGGCCGCCGACGCCATCGTCATCGACTTTCATTGCGAGGCGTCCAGCGAGAAGCAGGGCATCGGCTTCCTCTGCGACGGCCGCGCCAGCCTCGTGGTCGGCACCCATACCCATGTGCCGACCGCCGACCATCAGATCCTTCCCGGCGGCACCGCTTACATGACCGATGCCGGCATGACCGGCGATTACTTGTCGATCATCGGCATGCAGAAGGAAGAGCCGCTGCGGCGTTTCACGACGGGCATTCCATCAGGGCGATTCGAGCCGGCGGGCGGCATGGCGACTCTGAGCGGCGTTGCGGTGGAGACCGACGATGCGACCGGGCTCGCGCTCAAGATCGCGCCGGTGCGGATCGGCGGCCGGCTGGAGCCGGCGAAGCCGGCATTTTGGTGAGGTAGAGCGGAATAAGTTGGGCTGGGCGGCTGGGCAATCACTTGTTTCCCGCCGAACCAGCGCATCCTCGCCTGATTCCTGAATTCCAGCTAGCGGCTCCATTCGTCACGCAGCTTTCGCAGCGTACGGGTACTAATCGGTCCCCATAACCCGCGACCGACATCAGCGGCTGCTGGCGAACCGCGGCGCCATATGCTTCGATGGGCACTAGCGCCGCAACTGGACGGCCGTATTTGGTAACGATCGTCGATTGGCCTTTCTCGGCTGCGTCGAGAAGCGCGGGTAGCTGGTTGCGCGCTTCCTTCGCGCCTTTGCGTCGCATGATGCTGATCCTGTGACTGACAAAACTGTACAGCACCATGCGGATTCCGCCAAGGAGCCGGCTTCAGTCAAGGAGCCGGGCGCTGCCAACGTTCTGGGTCAATTAGACCGCCTTACAGATCGGCCCGATGAGTTGTCACCGCGTCCTCATTCCATTCGAGGCCGACGCCGGGCACGTCGGGAATATGCAGCATGCCGCCTCGAATGGTATAGGGCCGTTGCAGGATCGGGTCGGCCCAATCCTGCCATTCCAGCCAATGCGCGGTTTCGGTGACGCGCATGACGTGCGCCGCGACTTCAGGATAAAGGTGAGTCGACATTGGAATGCCCGCGGCCGCCGCGATCGCCGCGGCATGCAGCCAGCCCGTGACGCCGCCGATGCGCATGAAGTCGGGCATCACGAGGTCGCAGGCTTTTCTCTGTAGCGCGGTATAGAGATCACGCGGACCATAGAAATTCTCGCCGATCTGGATCGGCGTTTTCACTTGCGCCGCGAGTTGCGCATGGCCGTCGAGATTGTCATAGACGATCGGTTCTTCGATCCACGCCAGGCCCAAATCGTCGATCATGTGGCAGCGCCGCAGCGCGTCGGCGAAGTCGAGGCCCTGGTTGAAATCGGCCATCAATTCCATGTCGCCGCCGACAGCGGTCCTGACTGCCTCGATGGCGGCGAGGTCGTCGCGCGCGCGATCGCGACCCAGCCGAAGTTTCAGGGCGGTGAATCCGCCTTCGTCGCGCAGCGCGAGCGCGTCCGCCGCCAGCACTTGCGGCGGCTGCAGCCACAGCCCATTGCTGTTATAGGCCTTCACGGGCCCGACCGAGCCGCCGAGCAGGACGCAAAGCGGCATGTTGGCTGCTTTTGCGAGCGCGTCCCACGCCGCCATGTCCAATCCGGAAACCGCGATCAGGGACTGGCCCTGGTATCCGACGAAATGCAGCGACTTGCGCGCCAGATCGTAAAGCTCGACCGGGGCGATGCGCCGCCCCTTCAGCATCTCGCCGAAATCCTGCAAGGCAGGGATCAGGTAGCGCATCGTCTTGATGGTGTAAGGCTCGAGATAGCTGCGCCCGACGACACCTTCTTCCGTGAACAGATCGATCAGGATCAGAGGCCAATCCGCGATGGTGGCTATGCGTGCTACGACTGGGCGCTTGAGCTTGAGCACGACCGCTCTCGCGCGGATCGATTTAAAGGTCAGTGAGGCCAATTGCATGACAAGCGCCTCCCGATTTGCCGCGCCGCTAAGTAGCCCTGCGCCGTCACCGGCTACTGCGATACCTGCTTGCGCAACTCCGCCACGTCCTGTGCGGTGAGCTTCGATCCCTTGGCGCCGAACCGTGCGGTGACGTAATTGGCGACCGCGGCGATCTCGTCGTCGGAATAAGCGTTGCCGAACGCGGGCATCGACAGCGCGTCGGCCGCCGTGTTGCGCCGGGTGCCGGAGATCACGATCTGCGCGACATTGGTCGCGGCGGGATCATTCACGGCCAAGGCGCCGGTCAACGTCGCCACCGGCGAGACCGGGCTCTCGCCGGTCCAGCCATGGCAACTGACGCAGGCGCCTTCGAACACCATCTTGCCGCGCGCGTTGGGCGCGCCGCCGTCCTTGTGCGAAGCCGGCGCCGGCGGTGCCAACGTTGCGGGCAGGTCGGTCGAAGTGACAGGCGGCACGCTGCGCAGATAGGCGACGATGGCGCGGATATCTTCGCTCGCCATTTGGCTGAAGCTGTGATCGACCGCTTCGGCCATCGGGCCTGACGCGGTGCCGTGGCCGGCCGCGTGTCCGCTCGAGAGATAGGCGATGAGGTCGTCGTCACGCCAGGCGCCAACGCCGGTGGCCTTGTCGGAGGTAATGTTGAAGGCGCGCCATCCCGCCGTCACCGCGCCGGCAAATTTCTGGCGATTGTCCAGCGCAAAGGCCAAGTTTCGCGGCGTATGGCATTCGCCGCAATGGGCAAGCGCTTCCGCGAGATAGGCGCCGCGGTTCCATTCCGGGCTCTTCGATATGTCGGGCTCGAACCGGCTATCGCGATTGAACAGCGCCGACCAGAACATCATCGCCCAGCGCTGGTTGAATGGAAACGTCAGCGTATTGGCGGGCGCAGGCGCATGCACCGGCGGCAGGCTGAACAGATAGGCCTTGATCGCCAGCGCGTCGTCATCGCTCATGGTGGTGTAGGACGCAAACGGCATCGCCGGATAGAGCCGCGCGCCATCGTGGCGGATGCCGCGATGAACGGCGTTGAGGAAATCCTGATCGCTGTAATTGCCGATCCCGGTCTCCCTGTCGGGCGTGATGTTGGTCGAGTACAGCGTGCCGAATGGCAGCTTGAATCCGACGCCTCCGGTGTAGGATTTGCCGCCTGCCGCGGTATGGCAGGCCTCGCAGTCGGCCGCTTTCGCCAGATAAGCGCCGCGTTCGACCAGGCTCGCTTGCGCGAGCGAGGCGGGGACACCTGTCGGACTGGCGCCGTGATAGTCGGCCAGCGCTATTTTGGGACCATCCGCGAACGCAAGCGGACCGGGACCGCGGATGATCCAGAGGCCTGCGACCAGCGCCACCACCACGATCGCGGCAACGCTGAGGACAATACGCGCGGCCGCGCTCATGCTTTCTTACCCGCGATCAAGGATCGATCGATCGGCAGCCGCCGCAAGGCGACGCCGGTCGCAGCATAAATGGCGTTGCGCAACGCCGGCGGCCCCGCCGTCACGCCGGTCTCGCCGATGCCGCCCGGCGCTTCGCCGCTCTTGATGACGTGAACCTCGATCTTCGGCGTCTGATCGATCCGGAGCATGCGGTAGTCATGGAAGTTCGATTGCTGGACCCGCCCTTTGTCGATGGTGATCTCGCCATAGAGCGCGGCCGTCAGGCCGAAGATCAGGCCGCCTTCGAGCTGCGCCATGATCGTGTCGGGATTGACGGCGATGCCGGTATCGACCGCGGACGTCACGTGATGCAGATGCACCTCACCCTGTTCGTCGACTTCGGCTTCGACGACGGTGGCGATGAAGCTGCCGAACGAGGGCTGGATGCTGACGCCGCGCCCGACGCGCGCGGCGAGCGGCTGGCCCCAACCGGATTTTTCCGCCACCAGATTGAGCGCGGCCAATAGCCGTGGGTTTTTCCCCAGCATGCCGCGACGAAACTCGACGGGATCCTTGCCCGCCTTGCGGGCGAGCTCGTCCATGAAGCTTTCGATGGCGAACACATTGTTGTTCGGACCGACGCCGCGCCAGAATCCGGTCGGCACCGCCGGCGGCTCGGCGCGCACATATTCGACATGGAAATTCGGAATGTCGTAGGGCATGTCGACCGCGCTATCGACGGCGTCGATGTCAATGCCCTTCTGGAACGCCGGCGGCAGCCAGCGCGCGAGGATGGCCGAGCCCGCGACCTTGTACTTCCAGCCGACGATCTTGCCGTCGGACAAGGTCGCGGCAATGGTGTCGCGGTAGACCGGGCGATAGACGTCGTGCTGGATGTCTTCTTCGCGGGTCCATACCACCTTTACCGGCCCGTCCACTTGTTTGGCGATACGGACCGCCGCGACCGCCATGTCGGGCTCGAGCTTGCGGCCGAAGCCGCCGCCGAGCAGGTGATTGTTGACGGTCACTTTCTCGACCGGAAGTCCCGCCGCTTTTGCCGCCTCCGACTGCACCCGGGTCAGGACCTGCGTGCCGGTCCAGATCTCGCAGGAGTCGGACTTCAGACGAACCGTGGCGTTGATCGGCTCCATCGGCGCGTGCGCGAGAAAGGGAAGCTCGTAGGACGCGTCCAGCCGCTCGCCGGTCGCAAGGCCCTTGGCGATATCGCCTTCGGATTTCGCGACTACGCCGTCCTTTTCGCTCGCCGCGCGCAAATCCTGCCAGATGTCTTTCGAACTTAGGCGCGCGTTCGGACCTTCATCCCAGTCGATGACGAGCGCACCGAGGCCTTTCTTGGCCGCCCACATGTGATCGCCGACCACGGCGACCATGTCGTCCAGTACGACGATCTTCCGCACGCCCGGGATCTTCCTGGCGGCGCTGTCGTCGACCTTGCCGACTTTGCCGCCGAATACCGGGCAAGCCGCAACGGTTGCAAATTTCATGTCCGGCAGGATCGCGTCGATGCCGTAGACTGCCTTGCCGTTGGCCTTGTCAGGCGTGTCCAGGCGCTTTAGCGGCTGGCCGATCAGCACGAAATCCTTGGGGTCCTTGAGCGCGACGTCTTTCGGAGGCGTCTGGCCACTCGCGCTCGCTGCCAGCGCGCCATAGGCGAGCTTGCGTCCGCTCTCCTTGTGGATGACCTCGCCGTTGGCGGTCGTGCAGCTTGGCGGATCGACTTGCCATTGTTGCGCGGCCGCCTGGACCAGCATCGCGCGCGCGACTGCGCCGGCATTGCGCAGGTGTTCCCACCACGCCCGGATCGAATTCGAATTACCGGTGACCTGGAGGCCGAACACGGGGTTACCGTAAAGCTTATCGTTGGGCGGCGCGTGTTCGAGCATCACTTGCGCAAAGTTCGCGTCGAGTTCTTCGGCCAGAATCATTGCGACCGCCGTGTAGACGCCTTGTCCCATCTCGACCTGCGGCATCACCAGCGTGGTCTGGCCGGCCTCATCGATGCGGATGAAGGCATTGGGCGCAAACTTGCCCTCGGTCACATCGGGCGGCTGTACCGGTTCGTTGGCCGCGTGAGCCGGAAGGTGGAATGCGAGCAGGAATCCGCCTGCCAATCCACCGGCCAACAGCGTGCGGCGGGAAACCGTGTCTGATTTCTTTTCCATGATGATCATGGCGGACCCCTCCTACGCCTGACGCCCGGAAGCGGCTTGCTTGATGGCCGCACGAATCCGCACATAAGTGCCACAGCGGCAGATATTCCCTGCCATCGCCGCATCAATGTCGGAGTCGTCAGCATGGGGCGTTGCCGCAAGCAGCGCAGTTGCCGACATGATCTGGCCGGACTGGCAATAACCGCATTGGATCACTTCGAGATCGAGCCATGCCTTTTGTATCTTCGCGCCGGTGGGCGTAGAGCCGACGCCTTCGATGGTGGTGACGGCGCGATCGCGCACCGCACCCACGGGCAGAACACAGGATCGTACCGGCTTGCCGTCGATATGCACGGTGCAGGCGCCGCATTGCGCGATGCCGCAACCGAATTTCGTTCCCGTCATCCCGAGAATGTCGCGAAGCACCCAGAGCAGGGGCATGTCCGCCGGCGCGTCAAACGATCTCTGTTCGCCATTGATGGTCAGCGTTGTTGCCATGGGTGCCCCTCCAATTTGACGACCGCGCAGCGGAAATTGGCGACGTCACGAGAAACTACATCGTGTGGCGGTCAGCTAGGGATGCGAGAATATTTTCGCAATGCGGAGCTGCGCTCGCAGATAAGAGACCGCGCCGGATCACGCAATCGTGCTGCACGACTGCGTCGGTTTTTAGGCTAGAGATGATGGTCGTCATCCCAGTCAAGCGACAATGTCTCATCCAATCCTGACATGCGCTACCGGCCGGATGGCCGGGTGATCATGTCGGGCTGGCCTCGATGATCGTCGTCAATATTGTTGTGATTTTGGCGGCCGCCTAGCAGTTCGGTTCGCCCACTCAGCTCTGCCGAAAGCCCATGCGGAACGCGCCCCAATGGCGGCCGCGGATATGGATCGGCGAGGACAGGTCTTTCATCAGCACGAAATTGCCGCCGCCCATGTCGCGCCGGTAGGTTTGCAGCAGGAACGGCCTGGTGTTCGCCGCTACCTTCTGGACCGCGCGGTCTTTGAACAGCCGCCGGTTGCGGCAGTTGGCGTTATTCCAGACCGGATCGGGGCCCTGCGGCAGGCGATAGTTCGGATTATGGGTCGGGAGATAGCCGCCCTTCGCCCAGGCGACGCAAAACACGATGCGCGGATCGGACTTCTGGATCGGATCCTGGATCGGCGGCAGGATCCGATCGGTGAATTCGATATAGTTGGTGAGGTATTGGCTGGGGTCGGTGCCCGGAATTTTTCGGTAGTTCTCGTCCATCAATTGATCGACGGTGATCTCTCCGCGCGCGACGGCCGCTTCGAAGGCATCCGAAATCCGTCTTGCGGTGTCGACGACGACGCGGATAAGCGGGGCGTCGGAGGTCTCCACGCCGCTATCGGCGATCAGCGCGATCAGCTCCTCGGAAACGTCGAGCAGCCGGGCCACGCGCTCGTCGGCATGCTTGAGGTCGTTCGACGACAGGTCAACGCCCTTTGCGTGATGGCCAAGCTCGTCGATCACGCTCGGCGCCCTCGCCGGCGCTCTTGGCGCGCGAGGAGACATCGTTGCTCTCGCCGATCAAATTGCCGACCTGGCCGTCAAGGTCGCGAACGGTATCGCCGATCAAATGGGTGGCCTTCCGCGTCGCTTCGGCAAGGCCTTTCACTTCGCTGGCGACCACCGCAAAGCCTTTGCCTGCCTCGCCGGCGCGCGCTGCTTCGATGGTCGCATTCAGCGCCAGCAAATTGGTCTGCTTGGCGATCGCCTCGATCGATCCGGACACCTTCGCAACCTGTGCCAGGGCGCTTCCGACAGCGCCCAGTCTGGTTTCGATGCGGCCGACCGCTTCGACCAGTTCGGCGATGTGCTTGACCGCGGTGTCCACCGCGATGCGCGATTGGGTGATTTCACCGACGGCCGCGGAGGTAGCCGTCTGCACCGCCTGCGATGCGTTGGCGATGTTGTGATTGGCGGCGACCATCGTCTCGGCAGTCTTTTGCAGATGCCCGAATCGGTCGGACTGGACAGACACGCGCTGTGCGACCTCCTGCACATTGCCGGCAACGTCGGCGAGCTCGACCCCGAGGCCCCCGATCTTGTTCGCAAGCTGATCGACCAGCCGCTCGCTCGCCGAGGGAGCGGCTGTTGCCGTCTCCAGGCTTTCGGGCTTGAGGTTTGCAGTCTTGAGGTCTGCAGGCTGGAGGTTTGCAAGCTTGGCGTTCATAGTTTGTACGCGGTCCGGAAACCGCCCCAGTGCCGTCCGTTGACGCGGATCGGCACGTCGATCTCGCGCATCATGATGGTTTGGCCGTTGCCCATGTCGCGGGCGTAGCTTTGGATCAGGAAGGAACGTTGGTTGCGTCCCGCGGCGAGCCCCGCCGGGTCGTTGAAGATACGGCGGTTGCGGCTGTTGGCCGTGTTGAAGGCGACGTCGCCGGGCCGCTGCGGATGCGAATAGATCTTGTTGTGCACCGGCAGGTAGCCGTTGCGGTCGATCATCACGCAGAACACCATGCGCGGGTCTTTGGCGAGGAAGGCTTCCTGGAACGGCGGCAGCGCGCGGTCGGCCCAGTCAAGGATCCTGGTGCGGTGCTGAAGCGGGTTGGAGCCGGGCATCTCGACATAATTTGTGTCGAACATGTCCTCGATCGAGATCGCGCCGGTTGCGACGGCGTTTTCAAAAATCCTGGTCAGCGCAACGCCGGCTTCCATGGCGCGGGTGACGAATTCGGTGTTCTCCTGGCGGATCGACCACAATTGGTCTTCGATCTTTTCCTTCAATGGTCCATCCGGTGCCTGGAACAGCGCCCGCGCGCCGGTCTTTGCGTGGTCGGTGATGCGCAAGCGGCAGGCGCCGATATCCTGCAGGGTGGCGTTGAGGCTTTGGTTTGCCGGCAGCTTCTCGGCATCGCCTCCGACGATCAGAATATCTGCCATGGAAATTTCGTAGACCGGCGCCGTGACGGTCCCGCGCGCAGTCTGGATTTCGACTTTGAGGTTGCACGGCAGCCGTTCGTGCTTGCGACGGTCCTCGCTGTCTCCCTGACGCAGCAGCACGGCGCTGCGTGACTTCAGTTTCTGCGCAAAGGTGGTGACCGCCTTGCCGGCATTGGCGACGCTCTCGCCATGTGCCTCGGCCTCCTTGGTTGCGGTGTCGATTTCGCTGGCGCTGTCGCCGACCGAGACGATGAAATCGGCAGCGGAAGCCGCGTTCTCGGACATCTCGCCGGTGGTTGCGCTCTGCTCCGCCACCGCGCCATTGACGCTTTCGAATACCGGGCGGATCGCCTCGATCGCCTGCGAGATCCGATGCACCGCATCCGCGGAACCTGCCGCGTCCTTTTGCAGAGCTTCGATCTTCTTGGTGATCTCCTCAGTCGCGTTCTGGGTCTGCACCGCGAGCGCCTTGACCTCGGTGGCAACCACCGCAAAGCCGCGCCCGGCATCGCCAGCGCGTGCGGCCTCGATGGTGGAGTTGAGCGCGAGCAGCGTGGTTTGCCGGGCGATCTGCGCGATCAGATTGACCACATTGCCGATTGCGGCGGAGGATTCCCGCAACCGATCGACATTGGCGCGGGCCTCCCGCGCAGCGGCGCTGGCCTGATCGGCGAGCTTGCCGGCGTCGCGCACCTGCGAGCCGATGCCTTGCGCGGATTGAGTGAACCGCTCGGCGGCCTGGGCGAAGGTGGTCGCGGTGCCCTGGGCAGCGCTGGTGCGCCCGTTGAGCGCGCCGGTGCGTTGGCGGATGGTGGACAGCGTCGCAGCCGTTGCTTCGGCACCGCTGGCGACCGAACTTGCCGCGCGCTCGAGCTGGCGGATCATCGCGCCCAGTTCGAGGTCCAGAAGCTCGAGGATTTCCCTGGCGGAATCGCTCTCCGCGCCAGCGGCAATTTCGGAAGCCGCGGCCGGCTTCGCAGGCTGCGGTTCGGCGGCGGGCGCAGCCGGCTCCTGCACTCGCTTTCCAAACAAACCGAACGCCATGGACCTCTCGGGGGAGATGCGAAATCGAATGGGCCATCCTCGCACCCGGGCGTGAAGTCATGGTTAACGATTGCCTCATATTCCAGCAGGTGGCACTACTGCCATACCGGAACGGACGCCAAATCTTTGATTTCGATAATTCTACGGCCTATAAGGCCGCGCTTTCACCCCCTCACCGCTGGACGATTCCAAGAGACTCCGCATGGCCGGCCATTCCCAATTCAAGAACATCATGCACCGCAAGGGACGGCAGGATGCCCAGAAGTCGAAACTGTTCGGCAAGCTGGCCCGGGAAATTACGGTCGCCGCCAAGCTTGGAACCCCCGACCCCGCGATGAACCCGCGGTTGCGGGCAGCCATGGTCGCGGCGCGGCAGGAAAACATGCCGAAGGACAACATCGAGCGCGCGATCAAAAAGGCGCTCGGCGGCGAGGGCGATAATTACGACGAGATCCGTTACGAAGGCTACGGCCCGGGCGGCGTCGCGATCATTGTCGAGGCGCTGACCGACAACCGCAACCGCGCCGCGTCCGATATCCGCTCCTACTTTACCAAGTCCGGCGGCAATCTCGGCGAAACCGGGTCGGTCGCCTTCATGTTCGATCGCACCGGCATCATCGAATATGATCATAGCGTTGCGTCCGACGATGCCATGCTGGACGCGGCCATCGAGGCCGGCGCGGACGATGTGATCTCAAGTGCGAGCGGGCACGAAATCTATGCCTCGCAGGAAAGCTTTCGGGACGTGGCGAAAGCGCTGGAGGCGAAATTCGGCGAACCCCGCAAGACGGCGCTGACCTGGAAACCGCAGAACACGGTCGCGGTCGACGATGAGACCGGCGAGAAGCTGTTGAAGCTGATCGATCTTCTGAACGAACACGACGACGTGCAGAACGTCTACGCCAATTTCGAGGTGTCGGACGCGCTGATGGCGAAGATGGGCGGATAACGCAGCCCTCCTCGTCCTTGCCGGGCTTGACCCGGCAATCCATCTGCTTCGCGAGATTCTTTTGAAGTTTGATGGATGCCCGGATCAAGTCCGGGCATGACGAGTGTATGGCGTCGCCTCCTCTGAGCATGGCAGTTGATAGTGAATTGCCCGCCCTAGGCTTGCGACTCCGGCCTGGGGTATAAAATAGCCCATGACATCCCAGCCGATTCGCCATCCGGTCCGCATCCTCGGCATTGATCCCGGCTTGCGCCGTACCGGCTGGGGCGTGGTCGAGATCGAGGGCAATCGGCTGGTTTTCGTCGGCTGCGGCTCGGTGGAGCCGCCGGAGGGCCTGCCGCTGGCGAGCCGCCTGCTGGCGATCCATGAGGGGCTTGCCACAGTGCTCGGCGATTTCAAGCCCGCGGAGGCCGCGGTCGAGCAGACCTTCGTCAACAAGGACGGCGTCGCCACGCTGAAACTCGGCCAGGCGCGCGGCGTTGCGATGTTGACGCCGGCGATGTTTGGCATTTCGGTTGCCGAATACGCGCCCAATCAGGTGAAGAAGACCGTGGTCGGTGCGGGGCACGCCGACAAGAACCAGATTCTAGTGATGCTGAAGATTCTGCTGCCCAAGGCCGAGCCGAAATCGCCGGACGCAGCGGATGCGCTTGCGATCGCAATTACGCATGCGCATCACCGTCAGAGCGCCACGCTGCGGCTGAAGGTCGTCGGCATATGATCGGCAAGCTGAAAGGCCTGATCGACAGCTATGGCGAGGATTTTGTCATCCTCGATGTTGGCGGCGTCGGCTATCAGGTGCATTGCTCGACCCGCACGCTGCAGATGTTGCCGTCGCCGGGCGAGGCCGCGGTGCTGTCGATCGAGACTTACGTGCGCGAAGACCAGATCAAGCTGTTCGGGTTTCGCAGCGACGTGGAGCGCGAATGGTTTCGGCTGTTGCAGACGGTGCAGGGCGTCGGCGCCAAGGTGGCGCTTGCAGTGCTCGGCACATTGCCGCCGGCCGAACTTGCCAACGCAATCGCGCTGCGCGACAAGGCGGCAGTAACGCGCACGCCGGGCGTCGGCCCGAAAGTCGCCGAACGCATCGTCACCGAACTCAAGGACAAGGCGCCGCACTTCGCCAATGTCGATCCGGCGCTGGTGCATCTCTCCGGTGCGCTCGACGATCATCGCGCGCCGCGCCCGGTCACCGACGCGATCTCGGCGCTGGTCAATCTCGGCTACGGCCAGCTGCAGGCGGCCGCCGCCATCGCATCGGCCTCGCGCGGCGCCGGTGAGAAAGCCGAGACCGCGCAGCTCATCCGGCTGGGGCTGAAGGAGCTGGCGAAGTGAGTCCGCCCTCCCGCATCGTCACGCCGGAGCGCCGCACCGAGGATGCGCCCGACACCGTGCTGCGGCCGCAACTGCTGTCCGAATTTGTGGGCCAGCAGCAGGCGCGTGCCAATCTCGCCGTTTTCATCGAGGCCGCGCGCAAGCGGGGCGAGGCGCTCGACCATGTGCTGTTCGTTGGTCCTCCCGGGCTCGGCAAGACCACACTGGCGCAGATCGTCGCGCGTGAGCTCGGCGTCGGCTTTCGCGCCACTTCCGGGCCCGTCATCGCCAAGGCCGGCGATCTCGCGGCGCTGCTCACCAATCTCGAAGAGCGCGACGTTCTGTTCATCGACGAAATCCATCGCCTCAGCCCGGCGGTGGAAGAAGTGCTCTATCCCGCGATGGAGGATTTCCAGCTCGACCTCATCATCGGCGAGGGGCCGGCGGCGCGCTCGGTAAAAATCGAACTGGCAAAGTTCACCCTGGTCGGCGCGACGACGCGCGCGGGCCTGTTGACCAATCCGCTGCGCGACCGTTTCGGCATTCCGGTGCGATTGAACTTCTATACCGAGGAAGAGCTGGAAAAAATCGTCACCCGTGGCGCCCGTGTGCTCAAGATCGGCGTGACATCCGACGGCGCTAACGAGATCGCGCGTCGCGCCCGTGGCACGCCGCGGATCGCCGGACGGCTGTTGCGGCGGGTGCGGGATTTTGCGTCCGCCGCGAATGCGGCCTCGATCGACCGCGCCATTGCCGACCATGCGCTGAGCGCGCTGGAGGTCGACGCGGCGGGCCTGGATGCCATGGACCGCCGCTACCTCACCACGATTGCAATGAACTATGGCGGCGGTCCGGTCGGCGTGGAGACCATGGCGGCCGCGCTGTCGGAGCCGCGCGATGCGATCGAGGACATCATCGAGCCGTTCCTGATCCAGTGCGGCTATCTGCAGCGCACCCCGCGCGGGCGGCTGTTGACCTCGCACGCCTTCCGTCATCTCGGCCTTGCCGAGCCCGCGCGCGATCCGGCGCAGTTCGGCTTGTTCGGCCAGGAAAGCGACGACTAAGATAGCGACTGACACCTCGTTTGAACCGAACGATCGCAATCGCGCACTAAAAGCGTGATGACTTTTCATCGAAGCGTCATCCCGCTCTATGCTCTTATCCGAGCATGATCTTTTTCGGAAAACCGGTACCCACTTTTCCGGATCATGCTTTAACGCTGCGCCGGCCGCCTCATCGGCCACAATCGCTGGTAAGGATTGGGGCCAAGCCGGGGCGCGACATACCTAATTTCGCTTCATTCCATGAATAGCTGGGCCCTGCATCACGGTCGACCCTCATGATTTCACGCCGTCACTTCATCAGGTTTATGGCTGGGCTGGGCGCCTTCGGCGCTTCAACCACGGCATACGGGTTCGGCATCGAGCCCGTGCTGCGGCTTCGCGTCGCGCGCTACGATATCCAGCCGCCGCAATGGCCTGCCGATTTCCAGCTCAAGATCGCCGTTATCGCCGACCTGCATGCCTGCGATCCCTGGATGTCGCTCGAGCACATTGCAGCGATCGTCGAACAAGCCAATGCGCTGAACGCGGATATCACTGTCATGCTCGGCGACTATGTGGCGGGGCACCGTCAAATCACGCGCCGTATCCCCGCCGCCGAATGGGCGGCGGTCTTGGCCGGATTGAAGGCGCCGCTCGGCGTGCATGCGATCCTCGGCAATCACGATTATTGGGACGACAAGACGGTGCAGCAGGACGGGCAGGGAACGACGATCGCCCGCCGCGCGCTCGAAGCCGCCGGCATTCCGGTTTACGAGAACGACGCTGCGCGCCTCACCAAGGCCGGTCGCTCGTTCTGGCTTGCCGGGCTCGGCGATCAATTGGCGTATCTTCCGGCACGCAGATTCAGGCCGGTGCGGCGGATCGGCGTCGATGACCTTGCCGCGACGCTCGGGAAAGTCGCCGACGACGCGCCGGTCATTCTGCTGGCGCACGAGCCCGACGTGGCGGTGCGCGTGCCGGCGCGGGTCGCGTTGCAACTCTCCGGCCATACCCATGGCGGTCAGGTGCGGCTGTTCGGTTGGTCGCCGGTGGTGCCGTCGCGTTACGGAAATCGGCTGGCTTATGGCCACGCGCGAGTGAACTGCGACGTTGTCGTTTCCGGCGGCCTCGGCTGCAGCATCATGCCGTTCCGCCTCGGCGTCCCGCCGGAAATCGTGCTGGTGACTTTGGGTGGTGGCCCGGGTTCGTTGATGTCGTAGCCGCGCTTGCACGGCGGGCTGATTTGCGCAAAACGATCGCTTTCGAGGCAATCGAGGGCCACGTGACCTTTCCCCATATCGACGGCGAGATTCGCGACGGCCGCCACCATATGCAGGTCCGCGTCTATTACGAAGATACAGACTTTAGCGGCATTGTGTATCACGCCAATTATCTGCGCTTCATGGAACGCGGACGGACCAACCATCTGCGGCTGTTGGGTGCCGAACAGCATGTACTGTTCGCCGAGGCGCAAGCCGAGACGCCGGGCTTTGCGTTCGTGGTGCGCTCGATGCAGATCGATTTCTTGAAGCCGGCGCGCATGGATGACATCCTTGACGTGGTGACCTGGCCGGTCGCCGTGAAGGGTGCTTCCATCATGCTGGCGCAGGAGGTGCGCAAGGCCGAAGAGGTGCTGGTCAAGGCCGAGGTGCGCGTCGCCTTCATCAGCGAAGGCCGCGCGCAGCCGATCCCGAAGGCGTTGCGCGGCCTGTTGAAGGCCGATCTGACCTGACTATCGGTCGATAGGCGGGGGCCATCGACTCCGGAACATGCTGCGCTAAACTGGCTTCATTCAAATCCGAAGTCATCAATCCGAGGTCATCATGTCGCGTCCGCCGCTGCCGCCGTTCACCAGAGAAACCGCCGCCCAGAAGGCGCGCATGGCGGAGGACGCCTGGAATTCCCGGGATCCCGAACGGGTGGCGCTGGCCTATACCGAGGATAGCCGCTGGCGCAACCGTTCGGAATTTTTCGAGGGCCGCGGCGCGATCGTCGCCTTTCTCACCCGCAAATGGGCGAAAGAACTCGACTATCGCCTGATCAAGGACCTCTGGGCGTTCGACGGCAACCGCATCGCCGTGCGCTTTCAATATGAGTGGCACGATGCGAGCGGACAGTGGCATCGTTCCTACGGCAACGAGCAATGGGAATTCGACGAGCACGGCTTGATGCGCCGGCGCGAAGCCAGCATCAACGATGTTGTGATCGCCGAGAAGGACCGCCGTTTTCACTGGCCAGCCCCCGGCCCGCGGCCGGTCGATGTGCCGGGATTGGGCGAAAGCCCGTTTTAACGAGTCGATACGGGGCCACGAAAATCCTCCTGTTCCTTGCGTCTGCGGGAGGCGGGATATTCGCAAGCGCCTCCTTATCCAGAACAACTTACTCGTGATCGGCGTGGGTCTTCCAACTCAGAAGATCCAAACCAAGTGTTGATAGAAGATTTTGTCGAGCTTGGAGCGCGAGAAGCCCCGCCGGCCAGCAGCGGGACTCTCGCGAGAGTGCGTAGGTAGGCAAAGGCGCATTCGCGCGCCCCATCATCTTTTCTTCGGAAAAATAGCGGGCATGCTGTCGCTTACGCCGCCGCCTTGTGGCGCGCGACTTCGGCCTTGTAGAGTTCGAATTCCTCGGCGATCGCTTTCGCAATGCTGGGCCGCGCACGCAACCGCTCGTAATAGGCCTTCACGGTCGGCCATTTTGCGAGCTCGATCGGCGGCGTCGCCATGGTCCAGTTGATGACGGTGACGAGGTAGGCGTCGGCGACGCTGAAATGGTCGAGCAGGAATTCGCGGCCCTTGAGATAGTTTTCGAGATAATCGAGCCGTGAAAGATTCTTGTCGAGGATGTAGTTCTTCACTTCCGGCGATGCCTTCTTGTCGAGCACCGGCACGAACAGGCCCTTGTGCAGTTCGGTGCCGATGAAGCAGAGCCATTGGTGCAACCGGCTGCGCTCCATGCCGGGACCAGTCGCGATGCCGGCCTGCGGGAAGCGATCCGCGACATATTGCAAAATCGCCGCGTTCTCGGTCAGCACCAGCCCGTCATCGGTGCGCAGCGTCGGCACCAGCCCCAGCGGGTTTACCTTGCGAAAGTCCGAGCCGTCATTCTGCACCACCTTGGTCTTGGGATCGACCTCGAGATAGGTGGCCTCGGCGCCGGCCTCATACAGCGCGATCCGGGTCGCCAGCGAACAGGCGAGCGGCGAGAAATAAAGGTCCATGAATGCCTCCTTGGCGGTTTGGCCCAAGTTTTTCGAGCCAGAGGGTTGATTTTTATACTGTCTCGCATAATATAATCGCGGTCAAGGAATTATTTGCGGAATGGTACAAAAAAGTAAAAAGGCGTCGCCCCCGCCACGTATCGACTCCCCGGTCGAGCCGAAGCGCCGCGGGCGGCCGCGCGCCTATCAGCCGGACATCGCGCTCGGCAAGGCACTCGATCTGTTCCGCAAGGATGGCTTCGCTGCGACCTCGCTGGACGATCTGAGCGCGGCAACCGGCATGAACCGACCCAGCCTCTACGGCGCGTTCGGCGACAAGCGCGAGCTCTACATCAAGAGCTACCAGCGCTATCGCGACGACGCCCGTGCCGCCATGGTCGATATTTTCCGCAACGAACTGCCGATCAAGAAACGGCTGGAGTGCATCTATGCGGTGGCGCTCGACATTTATCTCTCAGGCGATAGCGGCCCGCGCGGCTGCTTCACGGTGATGACGGCGGCTTCCGAAGCGGTATTCGATTCCGAAATTCGCGCCATGGTGCTGGAAGGGTTTTCCGAACTCGACAAGGCGTTCGCCGCCTGCTTCCGACACGCCAGGGAAAAGGGCGAACTGCCTGAAAGCGCCGATCCCACAATGCTCGCGCAACTCGCCTCCGCCACCATCCACACCATCGCGATCCGCGCCCGCGCCCGGGTGCCGCGCAAGGAGCTGGAGGCGATCGTCAAGGGCGCGATCGATGTGATGTGCCGCTAATACCCCCGCGCCGGATCGACGACATTTTCAAGCGCGCCGCTTGCCTCAAATCGTTCGATCTGGCTCGCGACATATTTCGAGATCTCGGCGGGATCGGTGTCGGCGGCGTTGTGCGGCGTCAGCACGACCTTCGGATGCGTCCAGAACCGGCTGTCGGGCGGCAGCGGCTCGGTGGCGTAGACATCGAGCGAGGCCCCACCGAGGGTGCCGTCGTCGAGGCAGGTGAGGATGTCTTTCTCGTTCTGCAAGCCGCCGCGGCCGGCATTGATGAGGACCGGGCCGCCCAGAGGGCCATTGCGGTTCAGTTTTGTAAAGAGCTCGCGATTGAGGATGTGTTGCGTATCCGGCGTCAGCGGCAGCAGGCAGACCAGGATGTCGGTGCGCGCAAGAAATGCCTCAAGCTGCGCCTTGCCGTGGAAGCATTCGATGCCGTCGATTTCCCTCTCGCTGCGGGTCCAGCCGGCGACGCGAAAGCCGAGGCGCTTGAGCACGTCGGCCGCATTCGCGCCCAAGGTGCCGAGGCCCATGATGCCGACCGAAATCGCGCTCGCCGGCCACTGAAATTTCGGCTGCCACCGCTTCTCGCGCTGGCAAGCTCGCAAGTATAGCTCCTGGCGGTGATGCATCAGGACGTGAAGCACGACATATTCCGTCATCCGGCTGGTGAGATCGGAAACCGCGACGCGGACCAGCGGGACCTTCGGTAACGACGCATCCGCCATCAGCGCATCGACGCCGGCGCCAAGGTTGAAGATCACTCGCAAGTTCGGAAATCCGGCCAATTCCACCGCTCGGGTGACCAGTTCTCGGTCCCGCCATGCACCAATAGCGCCAGCGCGCCTTTACCCATCGCCGTTACCCATTTCTTGCCTGGCAAACCTATCTTGCCGGCAAACCCAACGTGATCTGCACCACATACCAGATCGGGGGCCCGTCTTAGTCTGCATTTCATCAACAAGGAGACTTCACATGCGCAAATTGATCCTGATTTCCGCCCTGCTTCTGGCCTCCGCGTCGGCTCAGGCCGGCGGGAGCCGGGGCCTGGTGCTGGCGGCCAATGACACACCGGCGACCGCGGAAACCGCCAAGCCGGATGCTCCCAAGGCTGAGGCCGTCAAGCCCGAAACCGTCGCCGCGCCCGAGACCGCGCAGCCGCAGGCTTCCAAGCCGGCGAAAAAGGTCCATGCCAAGCGCCATGAAAGCGACGAGGCGAAAGCACGCCGGATCGCCGCGCGATACGGCATCTCCTGGTGATCCGCAGGTTCCTTCTTAAAATATCTTCCGCTGGCCTGTCGGCTCCGGGCATACTCGTTCGTCCCTTGAGATGTGAACGGAGATGCTTCCCGCATGCTGTACGCCATTCTTTGCTATCACGATGAAGACTTCGTCGGTTCCTGGTCCAAGGAACAGGACGCCGCGGTCATGAAGAAGCTTGCGGTGGTGCAGGACAAGCTCGCCAAGCAGGGCCGGCTCGGCCCGGTAGCGCGGCTGCTGCCGACAACCGCGGCCGCCACGCTGCGCAAGGACGACCCACCGCTGGTGCTCGACGGCCCCTATGCCGAGACCAAGGAACAATTGCTCGGCTTCTATCTCGTCGACTGCAACAATCTCGACGAGGCACTCGATGTCGCGCGCGACCTTGGCGCTGCCAATCCCGGCGGCGCTTATGAGATTCGTCCCGTCGGCATGTTCGCACCGGGGAGAACCGCGACGTGACCGACACCGCCTGGATCGATGCCGCGCTGACGTCGGCGCGTCCCCAGGCGGTCGGCGCGCTGTTGCGTTATTTCCGCAATCTCGACACCGCCGAGGAGGCGTTCCAGAACGCGTGTCTGCGGGCGCTGAAGAGCTGGCCGCAAAACGGCCCGCCGCGCGACGCGGCGGCGTGGCTGATCATGGTCGGGCGCAATGTCGGGATCGACGACATCAGGCGTAACCGCAAGCAGGCGCCGTTGCCCGACGACGACCAGGCGATCTCCGATCTCGACGACGCCGAGGACGCGATCGCCGAACGGCTGGACGGTTCGCACTATCGCGACGATATCCTGCGGCTCTTGTTCATCTGCTGCCACCCGGATCTGCCGGCGACGCAGCAGATCGCGCTCGCGCTTCGCATCGTCTCCGGCCTCACCGTGAAGCAGATCGCGCGCGCGTTCCTGGTCTCGGAAGCCGCGATGGAGCAGCGCATCACCCGCGCCAAGGCGCGTGTCACCGACGCCAACGTGCCGTTCGAGACGCCCGGTGCGGTGGAGCGCAGCGAGCGGCTCGCTGCGGTCGCAGCGATGATCTACCTGATCTTCAATGAGGGATATTCGGCAAGCGGCGACACCGCCGAGATCCGCGCGCCCTTGTGCGAGGAAGCGATCCGCCTGGCGCGGCTGTTGCTGCGCCTGTTCCCGAGCGAGCCCGAGATCATGGGTCTGACGGCGCTGCTGCTGCTGCAGCATGCGCGGGCAGGCGCGCGTTTCGATTCGGAAGGTGCGCTGATCCTGCTCGACGATCAGGACCGGTCGCGGTGGAATCAGAAGATGATTGCCGAAGGGCTCGCGCTGATCGACAAGGCGATGCGCCATCGCAAGAGCGGGCCGTACCAGGTTCAGGCGGCGATCGCCGCGTTGCATGCGCGCGCCGAAAAACCCGAAGATACCGACTGGAAGCAGATCGATTTGCTCTACGGCACGCTTGAGATCATGCAGCCGTCGCCGGTGGTGACGCTCAACCGCGCGGTCGCCGTATCCAAGGTGCGCGGGCCGCAGGCCGCGCTTGAAATGATCGAGCCGTTGGCGCCGCGGCTATCGAATTACTTCCATTTTTTTGGCGTGCGCGGCGCGTTCTTGATGCAGCTCAATCGCAACGACGAGGCCCGCGTCGCGTTCGACCGCGCCATTGCGCTCGCCAACACCTCGGCGGAAGCAGCCCACATCCGGATGCATCTCGACCGCCTGATGCGCGACAACCAGCCGCGCGATTCCAAAACTTCAAAAAAATAATCGCGTTCCTGTCGGATCGCGCATGGCCCGTTCGTCTATTGGTCAGACATCACCAATGGAGCAAGCCATGACGACGATCGCTGAGACCGCGCCGGTCTCCAAGACCGCGCTCTGGACGGGCCGTCTTCTCAGCGGTCTCGTCATCGTGTTCCTGCTGTTCGATGGTGCCATCAAGCTGGTGCCATGGCCGGTGGTCACGGAATCGATGGACAGGATCGGCTACGGGTCGAGCGAGACCTTGGCGCGAAGCCTTGGGATAATCACCATCGTGTGCACCGTGCTCTATTCCGTGCCGCCGACCTCGATCCTCGGCGCGATCCTGTTGACCGGCTATCTTGGCGGTGCGATGGCCTCGCACCTGCGGATCGGCAGCCCGCTGTTTACCCACATCCTGTTCGGATTTTATCTTGGGCTGATGGTGTGGGGCGGATTGTGGTTGCGCGACCGGAATCTGCGTGCGCTGCTGCCGTTCCGGCGCTGAAAGCTCTGCTCCCTCCTCCTTCACGGAGGAGGGAGATTTCTGTCGAGATAATGGGAGTTCGTGATGTTCGAAGTCATTGCCACCATCGCCGTTGTCATCGCGATCGCTATCGCGGTGGTGTTGATCCTGGCGCTCAGCAAGCCGGATATTTTCCGCATCCAGCGCGTCGCCACGATCAAGGCGCCGGCTGAATCGATCTTTGCACTGATCAACGATTTCCATCGCTGGGGAAGCTGGTCGCCGTGGGAGAGCAAGGATCCCGCGATGAAGCGCACCTTCAGCGGTGCCGAGAGCGGCAAGGGCGCGGTCTATGCGTGGGACGGCAACAAGAATGTCGGTTCCGGCCGCATGGAGATTCTCGACACTTCGGCGCCGTCGAAGATCGTCATCAAGCTCGATTTCTTCACGCCGTTCGAAGGCCACAACACCGCCGAGTTCACAATGCTGCCGCAGGGTGATGCCACCAATATCACCTGGGTGATGTACGGCCCCGCGTCCCTGATGTCGAAGGTGATGCAGGTGTTCATCAACCTGGACAACATGATCGGCAAGGATTTCGAGACCGGCCTCGCCAATTTGAAACGGGTCACCGAGAAATAGCCAAATAGTCGAACCACCAGCCTCGAGGAGAAAGGGCGATGCAAGTCAATCCCTATCTACACTTCAACGGCAATTGTGAAGCTGCGCTCAAGTTCTACGAAAAGGCGCTCGGCGCGAAGATTGACATGTTGCATACATATGAGGGCGCGCCGTCGGACATGCCGACGCCGCCGGATTGGAAGAAGAAGGTCATGCACGCGCGCGCATCGATTGGTGGCGCGACGGTGATGGCGTCGGATTCGCCTCCCGGCCACTTCCAGAAGCCGCAGGGCTTTTCAGTCTCGCTAACGGTCGAGGATCTCGGCGATGCCGAGCGCAAGTTCAAGGCGCTGTGCCAGGGCGGCAGCGTCAACATGGCGTTTGACAAGACCTTCTTCGCCAAGGGCTTTGGGATGTGCGTCGATCAGTTCGGCATTCCCTGGATGGTGTTCTGCCCGGCGGAGCAATGATCCCTCATCGGCACGAGCGATAGATCGCCGCGAGCTCGCGCCCGCGCAACAGCAAAAGGCGCGAGCTCAATCCGCCGCGGCGTCGGATCCAGTCCCGCACCGGGGCGGGATAGGCGTCCAGCACGACTTCCGACGCCTCCGGTTCCGCATACAGCCGGCCGCGCCGGTCGATTGATCGTGCGGCGTGGAATCCGAGGATGGCGCGGCGCGTCACGCAGATGCGATCGCTCGGCACCAGGCTCAGCACCAGGGTGCAGGCCGACAGGCAGGGCCCGTCGATCACGACGCGCTCGCCGGAACTGCGCACCTGTTCGAACAGGTCGAGGAACGGGCCGACCTGCCCGCCCGGACTGGAGAGAATGCGGACCTCGGCTAGCGCAGGCGCGCGAGCGAGGCCGCAGAGCGCGGCCACAAGCAGCACGGCCTTGACGAGAGCTGTCCGCATTCGGGAATACTCCTGCGATCAGGCTATAAGGTGAGCTAGGCGCTTGCGAGGCAGGAGGCAAGATTCCAAATAATTTCTAGCTGTTCCGCCGCTCGCCGCGCAGCGTCGGCAATCCGATCCCGGCAGCCTCGAAGCCGCCGTCGACAGCGAGGATCTGTCCTGTGACATAGCTCGAGCGGTCGCAGCTTAGGAACAACACGGCTTCCGCGAGCTCTTCCTCGAGGCCATAGCGGTTGAGCGGGATCGCGTCGTGATAATCGGCGCGGATTTCCGGCGTATGGACCGCCTTCGCCATGGCGGTGTCGACCGGACCCGGCGCCACGCCGTTGACGCGGATGCCGAGGCAAGCCAGTTCGACCGCAAGCTGTTTGGTGAGATGGGCAAGCCCGGCCTTGCTGGTGCCGTAGGCCGAGCGCAACGTGGAAGCGCGCACTGCCGATATGGAAGTAATGTTGACGATCGCGCCGCCGCCATGTTCGCGCATCAGGGGCACCGCGGCTTTGGTGCAAATAAAGGGACCTGTGAGATTGACCGCGAGCACGCGGTTCCAGTCTTCATCGCTCGTCTGCATCAGCGGGGCGAACACCGCAACGCCAGCATTATTGACGAGCGCATCCAGCCTGCCAAAGCGCCGGCCCAGGGTGGCGATCGCAGCCGTCACCGCGGCGGCGTTGGAGACGTCGCAGGCAAGCGCCAGCGTATGATCGGGCTTTTCGAGCGCGGCGACCGCGCCTTGCAGCAACTCGCCCTCGATGTCGAGCAGCGCCACGCGCCAGCCCTCGGCCAGGAAGCGTTTTGCGACCGCAAGCCCGATGCCGCGTGCAGCGCCGGTCACCAGTGCGACTTTTTGCGGAGAAGGGGTCATCGACAGTCCCATTGTGAAAGCGGTTTTCAGTTGTGCTGGCACGCGGGGCCGTCATACTCAAGAGCAAGCGGAGCACGGCGTTGTCGATGCGCCTGCTCCGCTCGTGGCTGCTTGACCTGTCAGGCCGTCGCCCGGTTCTTGATGGCGCCGACGATTGCGGTGAGAACAGCACCGGCCACGCCGCCACCGGCCACCTGGCCGATGATGCTGCCGATATCCGGTGTCGCGGCGCTATTGGCGAGCAGCGGAATCAGCATACCGAGGAGCTGTCCCCCGGCGCCGCCGCCGATCGCACCGGCGATGGTATTTCCAAGCGTACCGAGATCGATATTCTTGGCTGCGCCGGCGGCAACATTGCCGCCGACGGCGCCACTGATGATCTGGATGATCAGATTGATGAGCAATCCCGACATAACGTGTTACTCCCGGGTCCGGGGTTCAACTTCAGGGATATGTGCGCGGCACCGGACCACCGCCGGGCGAGGCACTTTAGGCGCTTGAAATCGCAAGGTCATGCTGCACGCGCGAAGGATTCACTTGAAATGCGAGCGGCGACCTGCCGCGCTTGCAAACGGACGATGAAAGGAAGAATTCGATGAAAGCCATTACCCCTCAGGACGATGCGTGGGAGGCGTGGCGGCCGGGCGTGGCGAGCCGCATGCTGGTGTCGGCCCCCAACGGCGCCACGCAGCTCTGCATCTTCGAACAATGGGTGGCGCCGGGCGTCGGCGCGCCGACGCACAGCCATCCGGTCGAGGAAGTGTTGACGGTGCGCGAAGGCGAGGCCGAGATGTGGATCGATGATCACCACATGATGCTGTCGGCGGGCCAATCGCTGATCGTGCCGGCCGGGCGCATGCACGGCTTCCTTAACTGTGGCACATCGAAGCTGCACATTCACGCGGTGCTGGCGGCGCCGATCTTCGAGGCTGTGCCGGAAGGCGCGGCCAAGGTAACGCGAAGGTGGGATATCCCGTCATCCTGAGGAGCGAGCGCTTGCGAGCCTCGAAGGATGACCATCCACGACGCTATTTTTCCGAACCTCCGCGACGCCGCGCCAATCGGCTGATCTCACTCCAATCCGATTTGATCAGCGCTTGCTTTTTCTTGCGGCTCCAACCCTTGATTTGCCGTTCGGCTGCGATTCCGTCGGTGATCCGGTCGAAATATTGAGACCACACAAGAACAACCGGGCGACGTGTGAAAGTATAGCCTGGATAGGCGCCGGCATTGTGCTGGCCAATGCGAGGCGAGAGGTCGTGTCCGGTTGCACTTCCAACATAGAAGGAGTTGTCCGCGCAGCGAAGCATGTAAACATATATACCCATTCTACAACATCCTTCGAGGCTCGCTGCGCTCGCACCTCAGGATGACGGAAAATTCCGTTCGGTCAACATAAGGTCGGACGCGGCTACTTCTTCTTCCTCGCCACCACTTTCTCATACGCCGCCTGCAATCGCTCGCCGGCCGATGGCCCTGCTTTCTTGCGCTGCTTGACGCCGAGATGGGTCTCGCGCAATTCGTCCATGAATTCCGCCCACATTTTCGGGCCGCCTTCGCTCAATAATCTGGCGCGGATGCCGAGCTCTTCGCTGACCGGCAGGTATTTGTAGCCCCAGGCCGACATCTGCGCGAGGATCGGCAGCAGCTCGATGCCCTGCTCGGTGAGCGAATAGATTCCCTTCTGCTTGTGGCTCGGATCGTCGTCGCGCGTGACGATGCCCCGCTCCAGCAGCGTCTTCAGCCGGTCGGCGAGAATATTGGAGGAAATGCGCTCCTCGGATTTGGTCAACAGCTCGCGAAAATGCCGGCGGTTGCCGAACATCATGTCGCGGATCACGAGCAGGCTCCATTTGTCGCCGACCACTTCCAGGGTGAGGTTGATCGGACAGCCGGAGCGCCGGTCGGTGTCGGTCATTGGCTGGGTCCCGGGAGCGAGGCGAAAATCGCCACGAAAAAACCACTTGCAATGTCGCACCAGTAATCCCAGAATGCAACCAGTTGTATTATGCAATCGGTATAAGGTACACGCATGGCACTCACGCTGCATTACCATCCGCTGGCGTCGTTCTGCTGGAAGGCGCTGATCGCGCTTTACGAGAACGACATCCCGTTCACGCCGAACCCGGTCAATCTCGGCGACGCGGCCGAACGCGCCGCGCTGCTCAAACTGTGGCCGATCGGCAAGTTTCCGGTGCTGCGCGACGATGCACGGGGTGAGACCGTTCCGGAATCCAGCATCATCATCGAATATCTCGACCGGCACTATCCGGGCCGCACGCGCTTCATCCCGGAACATCCCGAGCTTGCCCTCAAGGTACGATTGCGCGACCGCTTCTACGATCTCTACGTGCATCTGCCGATGCAGAAGATCATGGTCGACCGGCTTCGCCCGGCGGAGAAAAGAGATCCGCACGGCGTGGAGGAGGCGAGGGCGCAGCTACGCGTATCGTATCGCATGATCGAGCAGCAGATGGCGGCCGGCACCTGGGCGCTTGGCGAAGCGTTCAGCATGGCCGATTGCGCGGCATTGCCGCCGTTGTTCTACGGCAACATGGTCGAGCCGTTCGGCGACACGCACAACAACGTTGCCGGTTATTTCGAGCGCCTGAAGGCGCGGCCTTCCATCGCGCGCGTGATGAAAGAGGCCGAGCCGTATTTTGGCATGGTCCCGAAGGAGAGTTGAATGGCTTCGACTGACCGCGCGGCAACGATCCGCGCCATCTTCGTCGCCTACATGGCCAATGACCGCAAGGTCGTGGAGGATGTACTTGCGGAGGATTTCCGTTTCACCAGCCCCTATGACGACCAAATCGACAAAAAGACCTATTTCGAGCGCTGTTGGAAGAACAGCGATTGGATCGAGCGGCACGAGCTCGAAAAAATCTTCGTCGAGGGCGACGAAGCTTTTGTAACCTACAAATGCACGGCCAGGGGCGGCAAGAGCTTCCGCAACACCGAGTTCTTCGTGTTCGCCGGCGACAAGGTCAGGCGCATCGACGTCTATTTCGGTGCCAGCTACCAGGACGGCGCATTCGTCAAACAGCCGGAATAAAAAAATGCGGCCGGCATGTCGATTTGGCCCAGTCTCATTCGTCTTGCTGTTGTCAGGATTCGGTATCTCCGAAAGGGAACACAGAAATGCAGGAAATGAGCAGCGTCGGCGGACTATCGAAAGCGCGCCTTGGCCGCATGCGCGGCATCATGGCCGGTCACGTCGAAAGCGGCCATTTGCCCGGCTTGGTGGCACTGGTAAGCCGCCACGGCGAGGTTCATGTCGACGTGATCGGCAAAATGGCGATTGGCGGCGCGTCGATGCGGCGCGATACCATCTTCCGGATCACCTCGATGACCAAGCCGGTGACGGCGGCGGCCGCCATGATCCTGGTCGAGGAATGCAAGTTGCGCCTCGATGATCCCGTCGATCGCTGGCTGCCGGAATTGGCGGACCGCAAGGTGCTGCGCGCCATCGATGCCGCCGTCGGCGACACCGTGCCGGCAAAGCGCGCGATCACGCTGCGCGATTTGCTGACCTTCCGCCTGGGTCTTGGCATGATCATGGTGTTTCCCGATCGATATCCGATCCAAAAGGCGATTGCGGAAGCAGGTTTCGCTCCGGGACCGGTATTTCCGTCGTTCGCGCCCGACGATTTGATGCGGCGTTACGGCACTCTTCCGCTGGTCTACCAGCCCGGCGAGCGCTGGCTCTACAACAGCGGAACCGAAATCCTCGGCGTGCTGATCGCACGCGCCGCCGGCACCACGTTCGGAAAATTCCTGCACGAACGCATTTTTGCGCCGCTCGGCATGAACGATACCGGCTTTAGCGTGCCTGCCGCCAAACTCGACCGGTTCGCGACCGCCTATACGCGCGACCACGCAACGGGAGAGTTGAAAGTGTTCGACGATCCCTCGACCGGCAAGTTCGCAAAGCCGCCGCTGTTCGAGAACGGCAGCGCCGGGCTGGTTTCGACCGCGGATGATTTCAACGCGTTCGCGCAGATGATGCAAAACGGCGGGCGGCTCGGCAGCGAGCGAATCCTCTCGCGGCCGTCGGTTGAACTGATGACTTCAGATCACCTCACGTCCGAACAGAAACAGGGCTCCGAACTGTTTTTCGGCGACAACAGGGGCTGGGGTCTCGGGCTTTCGGTGTTCACCAAGCGCGACGATCTCAGCACGGCACCGGGCCGCTTCGGCTGGGACGGCGGTTACGGCACCTCCTGGTATTCCGACCCCAAGGAAAATCTCACCGGCATTATCTTGACTCAGCGGCTGATGGATTCGCCGCAGCCGCCCGCGGTGATGGCGGATTTCTGGACCTCGGCCTATCAGGCGATCGACGATTGAACGGGCGGCAGGCGTCCCGTCCGGCAATTACCTCCGAAATAATTCTTTCCGACATGTCGGTGCCGCAAAACCCCTTTCGTCTTGTTGACGAGCGCCGGCTTTAAAATGAAATCAAACGGAGAGTGACGATGCAATTCATGGTGATTGTAAAGGCGAGCCAGGAGTCCGAAGCCGGAATCATGCCGAGCAGGGAACTTCTGACCGCGATGGGCAAGTTCAATGAGGAGATGGTCAAGGCCGGCATCATGGAGGCGGGCGAAGGGCTGCATCCGACCGTAAAGGGCGCGCGCATCAAATATTCCGGCGGACAGGGCGCCGTCAGCCGCGGGCCGTTCAACCTGACCAATGATTTGGTCGCGGGCTTCTGGCTGATCCGGACCAAATCGCTGGACGAAGCGATCACTTGGATGAAGCGGGCGCCATTCGACGGCGGCGCCGAGATCGAGATCCGGCAGGTATTTGCGCCCGAGGATTTTGGCGAAGCGCTGACGCCCGAATTGCGCCAGCAGGAAGAACGCCTGCGCGCCCAGGCCGCGAAGAAGTAAACACTAACGAACAGGACGACACGACCATGCGATTCATGATGTTGATGATCCCCCTGGGCTATGAGACCGCGCCGCCGGACGTCCAACTCGACCCCGAGCGTGTGGCCGCGATGATGAAATACAACGAGGCGCTAAAGGAGGCGGGCGTCCTGATCACGCTCGACGGGCTGCATCCGCCGTCAACGGGCGCGCGGGTCTCGTTTGCCACCGGCAAGCCGGTCGTGACCGACGGTCCCTTCACCGAGGCCAAGGAAGTGCTCGGCGGTTACTGGATGATCGATGTGAAGTCGCGCGAGGAGGCGATCGCCTGGGCGAAGAAGTGCCCGGCTTGCGCAACCGAGATCATCGAAATCCGCCGGGTGCAGGAGATGGAGGATTTTCCCCCCGATGTGCAGCAGGCCGCGGCCGGATTTAGCGAGCTGCAGCAGGGATCCATCCGCCGTTAAGTCAAGCGTTCATCGTCAATCGTTCAACCGCAAAGGGAGAAACCCATGAGCACCAACGATACGTTCCTCGCAGTTTTCCTCGGCAGCAAGACCAGCCCGAAATGGGCGGCCTGGCACGCGCTACCTGAGGCAGAACGGCGCGCCAAGGAGCAGCAGGGCATGGCCGCGTGGAAGGCGTGGGTCGAAAAGCATCAGGGGGTGATCGTCGCCATGGGCGGCCCGCTGGGCAAGACCAAGAAGGTTGACGCAAGCGGCATCGCTGACATCTCAAACGAGATGGGCGCCTTCACGGTGGTGCGCGCCGGCTCGCACGAGGCCGCCGCGAAGCTCTTTGAGAACCACCCACATTTTGCGATCTTCCCCGGCGAGCGCGTCGAGATCATGCCGGTCCTGGCGATCCCGGGCGGTTGACGGATTGTTAAGGTGTTGCGCCGGTCGGCGCCGGCAATCCGTGATGGACAACCTTCCTCGGCGCTAGCAACAAAAAGATAGAGCGGGATGACGGTTCGCAGAAAAGTCATCGCGCTCTAGTGACCTTCATCGCCAGCTCATGTAAAAGCCTTTCACATGAGCTGGCGCAAGGAACGGGGCCGCGCCGAGCGCGGCTATCACCACGGCAATCTGAAGGAGGCGCTGCTGCAAGCGGCGCTCGACCTGATCGCG
>VAZG01000444.1 GCA_005885285.1 Alphaproteobacteria bacterium
AGAATAGTGCGTCGTGACATCATTTGAGGATTCTCCGAGTTCAGTTTCTGTTGACGGCGAGCTCGACTCGAATTTGCCTTGGTGCTGCCCACGGGAGTTATAAGTTATCGGCAACATTATCTGACGCAAGTAACGGCGCCGTCGGTTGTTGGTCGTGGAGGCTACCGGCCACGTTGCTGCAAAGCAGCAACCCTCTGCTTTCAAAGACCGCAGGTGATGAGAATGCCCGGGCCACCAGAGATCGGGTCGGAGGAACACATGAGGTCGGCAGGCGCCGGAAATATGGAACTCGCCTGCCTTTAAGAAGGATCCGAAGGGATCGGAAATGACGAACGGCCAAAAATATTTCGGAGGTGGTCCGCATTGCTGCGCGTGGTCGCCCGGTTCTGAGGGCAGCGTTGCAACCGACGGACCACCTCCGCCGAAATTGCGAAGTTATCGCAGGCGGTTATTTGCGAGCCGCGCAGGCATACATGTTGATTTCCATGCCCACCGGAACTTCGACGATTTTTGGAGCCTTCCAAGCCATTTTTAGATCTCCTTTTGCACGGAACGACAGGTTACCGCACCCGATGACGATAGGACTCCGGCTGGGACGGCGCAAGCAGACATTGTGCGTTGAATGCCTTGAAAACCGCTCCCACCAGCTCAGCGGCGCAATGGAATAGACCATCGCGATGGGCAGGCCCACGCGCTCTCACTTGAGTTTGCATTTGGTCTCGGGGCGATCGAGACCTAGCGTATCAAGTGTCGATACCTGGTGCAGGAATCCCTCCTGAGGCGACACCGATACAGTATTCCTGCCGTCGAACAGCAGGATGGGCTGCCGTAGCTGCAAGTTCCAGTCGCGAATAGTGAGCTTCTGGCCTTTGAAGGCCGCCACCGAAAAATCCGCACCTTTCATGTAGGCAAGCATCTTGCCTGGATCGCCGGAGCCGGTTCGGCTCGCCGCTTCGCCGACCATGCGAACTGCCGTCCAAACCTGGATGTCATGTGCGGTCATCGACCGCTGGAACTTTTTTGTGAAGCGGTTCTGCAACTGCACGGCGCCCCATTGATCGAACGCTGCGTCCCATGTGGTCGGCACCAGTCCGGCCGAACCGGCGACCGGACGAGGATCCCACGTTCGGTACGGCAGGTAGCCGGCAAAGACCTCGCTTTCGTCCGCCGCGACCAGCACATCGTGGTCGGGGGCGCCTTGCGTCACCGCCGGCATCTGCTGCTGAATCTCGGCAACGCCGCTGTCGGTCCGCCGCGCGCCGCCGGTGTCCTTGAATACCCGCTCCTCGACGATCTTGGCGCCGAACCGTGTCGCGGCATGGCGCAGCGCTTCGGCGAACAATCCGTCACTTTCGTGTGAGCCGCTGATCAGCATCCATTTGCGCCATTTCTTCCAGACCAGATATTGCGCGAGCGCGTCGGCCAGCATGGAACGTGTCGGAGCAACGTGGAAGACGTTGGCGCGACAGTCCTGCTCCCGCAGCCGTTCATCCGTCGCAAATGCGTTGACCAAGGTCTCGCCGCGCGCTTTGCCGGCATCGGCGATTTTCAACAGCCGATCCGCATCGAGGCTCGTCACGATGAACGATGCGCCCTGGTCGGCGAGCGCTTGCATCGCCGCAACCGGATCGTCATTCTCACCAACCAATTTGTCGAGCAGCGTATAACGCTGGTTGAGGAAGCGGCCCGTCGCATTGTCGTCTTCGATCGCCAACTGCCCGCCGGCCAAGCCATCGTTGGCGGCCGGCACATCGATCAGTGATATCCCGATCCTTGATGGAGCCTGATGGAGGTAGCCGACCTTGATTTCCGGCGGTTGATCGCACAGGCCGGTTCCGTAGAGAGCAATGATGAGTGCCAAGGTCCCAATCAGAAGGCGGAGCAAATCAAGCCTCCCGTGCGATATCAGGACATTCCACATCACCAATCGCGCCGCAACATCGCCTGACATTCATCCCGTTTGAGCTTTCAGGCTACTCCAATTATCGTCTGGCGCAAGCAATGCAAAGCCGGTTCCGAGAGCCTTCGAATTGCGGTACTGGTCTGTTCGTTACAGCGGTGCGCAATCGGTGGGCTGACACGATGGAGAATGCCACATGTTGAATTGGCGCGGTGTGACGGTATTCGCCCTTTCTCTGCTCGCCTGCCTGCTCAGCTTCGACTCGGCCGATGCGTTCCTTGCATATGTTTCCAACGAGAAGGGCAATTCGATCTCCGTCATCGACACGGACAAAATGGAAACCATCGCAACCATCAAGACAGGGCAGCGACCGCGCGGCATCGAAGTTTCCCGCGACGGCAAATTCGTCTTTGTCGCGCTCGGCGACGATGACGTGATCCAGGTGTTCGACACCAGGACTCGCAACGATGCCGGTGGGCTGCCGTCGGGTGCCGATCCCGAGCAGTTTACGCTCGATCCGGCCGGAAAGCTTCTCTACGTCGCCAACGAAAACGACGCGATGGTGACCGTCATCGATCTGGAGAAACGCTCGGCGCTTGGCCAGATATTGGTTGGCACCGAACCCGAAGGCATGGCGGTCAGCCCGGATTCCAAGGTCTTGATCTGCACCTCCGAGACGACAAGCATGGTGCACTTTATCGATACCGCAAGCCGCGAGATCGTCGGCAATTTGCTGGTCGGTTCCCGTCCGCGGTTCTCGGCCTACAAGGCCGACGGGTCGGAGCTATGGGTGACGTCGGAAATCGGCGGGAGTCTTGCGATTATCGATCCGGCAACGCGACAGCTCAAGCAAACCGTGTCATTCGAAATCCCGGGCCTGCGGTCGGAGGCGATCCAGCCGGTCGGCATCAATATCACTAAAGACGGCAAACTCGGCTTCGTCGATCTCGGGCCTGCCAACCGGGTAGCGGTGATCGATGGCGTCACGCATGCTGTCCTAAAATATCTGCTGGTCGGGCAGCGGGTTTGGCACGGCGCCTTTACTCCTGACGAAAAATACCTGCTGGTCGCCAACGGCGTCTCGAACGACGTCTCGGTCATCGACGTGGCGTCGTTGCGGGTGATCAAATCCATCCAGGTTGGTGAATTGCCATGGGGTGTTGCATTCGGCCCGAACTGACCACGGCAATTGCGCGCACCGGTGGGCGGTATCAAATCCGCCGCTTCTCGTGGCCGGGATAGTCGCAACTCCACTTCGTGGCGACCCATTCCGGATGCCTGCCGATCCACTCGGCGATGTAGGGTTGCGCTGCCATCACGCATTGCCGGAGCGAGCCGTCCCAGGCGAACTGAAGATACTTTTCTTCGCAATTGGCCGGATTGGAGATGGCGCAGACGGTCAGGACGATTTCAATCATTCCCATGTGTCCTTGTTTTAAAAACGGAATCTCAAGGTGGTACGCTGGATTGATCGGCGCGTTTCAGATTTCGGCAAAATTTTGTCCTCGGATGCACCGATGACTCCACCTCGGCCGACAGGCAACAAGCGGTAGCGGTGGGCAGGCTGGTCGCAAAACATTGATAGCACGTTGCGCCACACCGGAGCGGTGGCTGTGTGGATCACGCTGCCGCATTGCAAACCTGCGTCAAAACGTCGGACCGCAAGCTTGTTCGTGATCGCTGCAATTGGTTTCGTCGCTGGATGCAAGGCGCGCAAGATCACCGGCCTTGACAATGAACGCGAGCGTGCAATGTTTCAAAAATCCCAGATGATTTGCTGAAGACGCAAAACGCGATGGGAGCGTTACATTATAACATCGACGGCCACGTCGTGTTGCCGGCCAGCGATTTGCCCAATGGACGCTTGAAGAATTTTCAAAAGCCGTAAATTCCAAGCTGAAACAAAAATAATAAGGCTGTTTGCAAGGCTATTTGAGTGAGTGGGAGGAAGGGCAAATGAAGACACGCGCCGCCGTTGCATTTGCAGCCAAGAAGCCGCTCGAAATCATTGAATTGGATCTGGAAGGCCCCAGGGCCGGCGAGGTCCTGGTCGAGATCAAGGCGACGGGGATTTGCCACACCGATGCCTACACGCTGGACGGTTTTGACAGCGAAGGAATCTTCCCCTCGATCCTGGGCCATGAGGGGGCCGGCATCGTCCGGGAGGTGGGGCCGGGCGTCGTCTCGGTCAAGCCGGGCGATCACGTGATCCCGCTCTACACCCCCGAATGCCGCCAGTGCAAAAGCTGCCTGAGCCAGAAGACCAACCTCTGCACCGCGATCCGCGCCACCCAGGGCAAGGGCCTGATGCCGGACGGCAGCTCGCGCTTCAGCCACAAGGGCGAGACGATTTTCCACTACATGGGCTGCTCGACATTTTCGAATTTTACGGTGCTGCCGGAGATCGCGGTCGCCAAGATCCGGGAAGACGCGCCGTTCGACAAGAGCTGCTACATCGGCTGCGGCGTGACCACGGGGGTCGGCGCCGTGGTCAATACCGCCAAGGTCACGCCGGGCGCCAACGTGGTTGTGTTCGGGCTCGGCGGCATCGGGCTGAACGTCATCCAGGGCGCCAAGATGGTGGGCGCCGACAAGATCATCGGCGTCGACCTCAACGACTCAAAGGACCAATGGGGCCGCCGCTTCGGCATGACGCATTTCGTCAACCCGTCGAAAGTCGGCGGCGATATCGTCCAGCATCTGGTCACGCTGACCGATGGCGGCGCCGATTTCACCTTCGACTGCACCGGCAACACCACCGTGATGCGCCAGGCGCTGGAAGCCTGCCATCGCGGCTGGGGCGTGTCGGTGGTGATCGGGGTGGCGGAAGCCGGCAAGGAAATCGCCACCCGGCCATTCCAGCTCGTCACGGGGCGGGTCTGGAAGGGCACCGCGTTCGGCGGCGCCCGCGGTCGCACCGACGTGCCCAAAATCGTCGATTGGTACATGACGGGCAAGATTCAGATCGATCCGATGATTACCCACGTTCTCAAGCTGGAGGAGATCAACAAGGGCTTCGAGCTGATGCACGAAGGCAAGTCGATCCGTTCGGTCGTCGTATTTTAGAAGACGCGTCTCAAATCAAAAACGTCAAACCCAAGGAGGATAGGCCATGACTGTTCATATCCACCCATCGATTGATAGCGGCGTCAAAAAAGGCACCGGCAGCTTTGCCGGCGGCACGCTGGTCTGCAAATGCAAGGACAGGCCGGTCAAGGTCGGCATCAAGGGCGATGTCGCCCACAACCACGCCTGCGGCTGCACCAAATGCTGGAAGCCCGAGGGCGCCGCCTTTTCGGTCGTCGCCGTGGTCCCCCGCGACAACGTCACCGTGCTCGAAAACGGCGACAAGCTCCAGATCGTCGACACCTCGGCGGCGATCCAGCGTTACGCCTGCAAGGCTTGCGGCACGCATATGTACGGCCGCATCGAGAACAAAGGCCATCCGTTCTACGGTCTCGATTTCATCCATCCCGAGCTTTTCACCGAAGGCGGCTGGGCGGCGCCGGGCTTTGCGGCGTTCGTCTCCTCGGTGATCGAGTCCGGCGTCAGCCCCTCCGAGATGGGCGGCATCAGGTCGCGCCTCAAGGAACTCGGGCTTGAGCCCTACGACTGCCTGTCACCGCCGCTGATGGATGCCATCGCCACCCACGTGGCGAAATCCAGGGCCAAAGCGGCCTGACCCACGCTCTCTCGTCAGCTCTCGCTGCTCGTCGCTACGACCAGCGGAGCTGCCGTTTGCGCGGGTCTCAAGGAGGCAATCTAGCAATCCTACGGATTGTCGGTTACACATTGATCGACAATCTTCTTATCCGCGGCCGACAATCGTTCGTACTCAATTCCCTCCCTCCCGAGACTGACGACCGACGCATAGCTACGAAGATATGTGTCCACGGGTAGCTTTTGCGAGAGACACTCGCAGAGTTTCCCGTTTGCGACCGCCATAACGCATTGGAGTTTTTTCCGATGCTTTATTGCATCGATAGCGGCCAATGCTCGTTCGAACTCGCTTACGCTCTCTAATTGTTGGAGCGATTGCTGAGCCGAGGCATCGATTGAAGCCACAGCAGCCATGATCAAAATACCAACAAGCCGCCCAAACATTGTTGTCACCGCTCTGCAACGTAAACCTCGAGATCAGATGCCCAATCGGTAGTGGCCGTCAATAATCGCCACCAAGGAACCGTACGGCTCCACCGGGCTATTTTGAGTTGATTGGACATTGCGTAGGTCTGGCAAGTGGCGGGATGCGGCGGTCCTTCGGAACGGGTCTCGTCACTAATCGAAAGAATCGGGTTATTGCAAAACGTCTAGTCAATGGTGATCAACCATCGCCAAGTTATCGATCCAATTGGCTCGAGACGATTGGCCGGTCAGATGGCCGCCGCCATCGAATGCCGGTCCTGGGTGGTTGCGTCGCGCAATCCAGCCCAATCGCCCCTCGGTACGTCCTAAACCTTGCTTGACACTCGCCTGTTCATGTTCTCATTATGTTCTCATCAAAAGAATGGTGAAACGTCACAGGTGAAGGTCGGGATGGCAACCACAGCCACCATCCTCCATGCGGACCTGGATGCCTTTTATGCCTCGGTCGAGCAGCTGCTCGACCCTTCGCTACGCGGCAAGCCCATCGCCGTCGGTGGTGGGGTTGTGCTTGCCGCGTCCTACGAAGCCAGGGCCTTCGGGGTCCGCGGCGGCATGCCCGGACGGACTGCGCGCGAGCTCTGTCCACAACTCACTTTTGTCAGCGGCCATTTCAAGGATTACCAGCGGCTAGGCGACGCTGCCATCAAGGTGATCGGCGATTTCACGCCGCTGGTCGAGCGGATTTCCATCGACGAGGCTTTTGCCGACGTTGCGGGCTGCACGCATCTGTTCGGCCCGCCTGCCGAAATTGCAACGGCAATCCGAGAGCGCGTGCGCGCGGAGCTTGGGCTTCCGATCTCAGTCGGTGTGGCGCGCACCAAGCATCTGGCAAAAATTGCCTCGCAAGTGGCGAAGCCCGACGGGCTGGTGGTTGTCGATCCCGACACCGAGCTGGAATTCCTTCATCACCTGACCGTCGAGCTGATGTGGGGAGTGGGTCCGGTCACCAAGGCGCGGCTGGCCGAGATCGGCGTGTTGACGATCGGGCAGCTGGCAAAGACACCGGGATGGTCGCTCGAGCGATTGCTCGGTCCTGGAGCAGGGGAGAAACTCGCAGCGCTGGCGTGGAATCGCGATCCACGGGAAATCATGGGTCACCGCCGGGCGCGATCGGCGGGGGCACAGTCCGCGATTGGCAGGAAGCCTGCCGAAGAGCGGGTTTTTCGACCCACGCTGTTTCACCTTGCGGACCGAATTGGCACCCGGCTCCGGGCCAAGTCCAGGCCTGGCCGAACCGTGACGGTCCGCGTTCGCTTCGCCGACCTGAACTCAACTACGCGCTCGGTAACCCTCGATGCGCCAATCTCCGCGACCGTGATCCTCGCCGAACTCGCCGAGGAACTGGTGCGCGCGGTCCTCGCAGATCACCCGGACGAGAAGTTCATCTCGCTATTGGCGATCTCTGTGTCGCATCTCGAGGAACACTGGGATCTGGAGCTAGAACTCCCACTTGGACTTCAAGATGAAATGCGCCGCCCTGGCACAAAAACAGGCATGGCACGTTGGGCGGCCGACTGTGCCGTCGACAAGATCCGCAATCGCTTCGGATGGGATGCTATCGGATACGGCTCGGTAGCGCTGGGTATTTCTCGTTCCGTTCCCGACGAGTTTCGCAAGCTCGCCGAAAAGGATCTGTGAGCATCACCCGGGCTACGCAAACGCCATCGAAAGCGTATTCACGGACACGACAACCGATGATATCAACAAGTGCATAGCATTATTTTTTTCAGCAGTTTTTTTGGAGAAGCATGATGAAGTCGAGGACTCATTTTGCGACGTTGGAAATTATGTGTCGTGAACGGGCCGCTGTCGCCAAGAAAGAAATGGAATACTGGCTCACAGAAGCCGAGGAATGGCGAAGACTTAAGCAATCTCCCGACCATCTCGCAGGGAGAATTCCCGTCCAGCTCGATTGGTGCCAGGAACCCAATGGTAATTAAACGCGAGTGATATCCTGAGCTTGTGGGACCGCTGAAGAGAAATCGCCCCATTCCGGGGCTGGGGCCTACCGGAATGAGGCGAAGTGTGGAGTCTTCAGATTCGGTCAACGAGCGCTCGTTGACGTACGCAAAATGCGTTTCTGATTCGGGCGAGTTAGCGGCGAGATCGAACCGAAAGCCCGGATCAATCGAGTCGAGTTCGCGTGCCCGCAGGCGAGGCCGCGGAATGATGATTTCAGAGCTTCCAGGGGGCGAGCCCATCCGGGACCGTCGCCTCCGGCCGCGACGGAAGAAGGCCGGCGCTAAATTTCGTCAGACTTGCGCCCTTTCATCGACTGACTCACCCGCAGGAGCGATCAAGGGTTTGGTCGGCCGGAGACCCATGTCTGGATAACCTCAAACTTGCTGCTGAAGGCAACAAGGTCGGCACGATAACCCGGCGCGATCGCTCCAAGCTCAGACTCCAGTCCCAGAAATGTGGCCGGGGTGCGAGAGGCCATTGTCAGCGCGTTCGCAATGCCAACCCCGAGCAATGCGACCGCATTTTGCACCGCCTGCATCATCGTCAAGTGCGCGCCTGCGAGCGTGCCATCAGGAGAAGTCAAGCGGGTTCCCTGCAGCGTAATATGTCGCCCCTGCAGCAGGAAATGCCGCAGATCCGTACCAACCAGGGGCATCGCGTCTGTGATCAGCATCAGGCGATCGCGCCCCTTGCAACGCATGGCGACGCGCAAACTCAAGGGGTCGACGTGAAGACCATCGCAAATGATCCCGGCAAATAGCCGTCCGTCGTCGAGTGCTGCACCAACCACGCCCGGCTCGCGGGCGGTCAGCTGCGACATGGCGTTAAACAGGTGCGTGACACCGCTCAGCCCGCGATCCGCCGCCTGCACAATTTGCATTGCGGTCGCCTCGCTATGGCCGGCCGAGACCCGCAGTCCGGCTCCGAGGAGATCGTCGATCACCGACGGCGGCACGCATTCCGGAGCCAGGGTCACAACGCTGCGACCGCAGTCTCCGAAGCTTTCCATGGCGGCAAGATCGCGCGCGCTCAGTTCGCGAATCTCAGATTCAAGATGAATACCCTTGCGAACTTTGTTGATCGCCGGGCCTTCCAGGTGAAAACCGAGCACGCCAGGAATTTGCAACGAGCCCTGCGCAATCCCAGCGAGCCGCTCGATCATATCGGTGCGATCGGTGATCAGCGTCGGCAGACAACCTGTAGTCCCCGTCCTGCGGTGGGCTTCGACAATGCGGCGCACGCCGGCCTCGCTCGGGTCATCGTTAAGGAGAACGCCGCCACCGCCATTGACCTGGATATCGATGAAGCCGGGCGCGAGAACAGCGTCGGAGGCAAGCGCGATCATGCCCGGCGATGCGGCTTCGCCGAAGCTGACGTTCTGGATGAGGCTGCCGGAAACCGTGACCAGCGCCGGCCCTCGCATGACCGTCCCGTCGAACAGTTGCGGTGTCGCGATCGTGAAAGGTGCAAGGGCGTCCATGAGGTTCATCGCGCAATTGCTGCGTGTGCCAGTCTAGCATGGTAAAGTGCTGCCGCACGAACCCAGGACCGTGGCTAGTTCCTCACGGCTATGCCGAAGGCTCTGATGGACCCGGAACCAAGTTCTCCGCGTTGGAAATGGCATGGTGACGCAAAGCACCTTGTATCTCGGCGTTGACGGCGGTGGCAGCCGCTGCCGCGCTCGCATCGAGGATGAATATGGTACCGTGCTCGGCGAGGGCGGCTCGGGGCCGGCGACGACGCGGCTGGGCATCGACGAGGCGTGGCAGTCGATCATGCGAGCGTGCACGGCCGCGGCGGAGCAAGCAGGATTAGCGCGCGAGGATTTTGCGTTGATCCACGCAGGCATCGGACTTGCTGGTCTCGCGCGCGAGGGCGCCGAAGCGGCTCTCAAGCAGATCGCGCATCCGTTCAGGTCGCTTCGCATCGTCAGCGACGGATTGGCTGCCTGTCTCGGTGCCCATCGTGGCGAGGACGGCGCCATCGTTGTCGCCGGGACCGGTTCGATTGGCGTCGGCCTGCTCGGCGGCCACGAACTTCGCTTCGGCGGATATGGTTTTCCAATCTCTGACGAGGGTAGCGGCGCCGACATCGGATTGCAGGCAATCAGGCTCGCGCTTTGTGCGGCGGATCAGCGCGCCGAGACATCGCCGCTGCTAACGGAAGTGCTCGGTGCCTTCGATCATGACCCGAGCCGGGTGGTGGCCTGGTCCGAACGGGCGACCGCGACCGATTATGCCGCCTTTGCGCCGATGGTGCTGCAGCAGGCGGCCCAGGGCGATCCGATCGGCCGGCGCATCGTCGAACGCGCAGCCGATGCGATCGGCGATCTCCTCGATGTGTTCTTGCGGCTTGGAATTGACCGGCTGTCGCTGGTCGGCGGACTGTCGGAGGCCATCGCGGCATGGTTGACGCCAGATCTGCGCAGCCGCCTCACCCCTCCGCAAGGTGATGCGGTCGCCGGCGCGTTACTGGTGGCGCGAAGGCGCGTTGCCGTGACGGAGGCGGCGGCCAAAAGCGAACCAGTTCCCAAGTTCCACGTTCCAAAGCCGTGAGAGGAACGGATCGCGCGCAAAGGCTGCTGAATATGGCTACTGAAAATGGCTACTGAAGACGTCGACCCTCGCTTCGTTGATCTCGATGCTTGGTCGCTGCCCTCCGCAATGGAAGCGATGTGGGAGGGCCAGCTTGCAGCGGTCGCCGCCGTAGGGCGCGCGCTTCCCGCCATCACCGCGGCGACACATGCAGCAACAGAAGCGCTCGGCGACCGCGGGCGCCTGGTCTACGTTGGTGCGGGCACGTCAGGGCGGGTCGCCGTGCAGGACGGAGCGGAGCTGCCGCCGACTTTCGCCTGGCCCCCGGAGCGGCTGCGTTTCATCATCGCTGGCGGGGAGGGCGCATTGATCGCCAGCGTCGAAGGCGCTGAAGACGATGTTGCCGATGCCGTCAAACAGATCGATGATGTGCGGCTGTCTCCGCACGACGTTGTGATCGCGGTTGCCGCCAGCGGCACGACGCCATTTACCGTGGCGGCGCTGCGAGAGGCCAGCACGTACCGCACCGTCACCATTGGCGTTGCCAACAATCCCGGTACTGCGCTGCTCGCATCAGCGAAATATCCGGTGCTGGTCGAGACGGGCCGAGAACTGATAGCGGGCTCGACGCGGATGAAAGCCGGCACGGCGCAGAAGGTCGTACTCAACTTAATATCCACCGGCATCATGCTGCAGCTCGGCCGTGTCTTCCGCGGCATGATGGTCAACATGCAGACCACGAATACGAAGCTGAAGCGCCGCGCAGAGCTGATGGTTGCTCAGATCGCCGGCTGCGACCAAGCGCAGGCGGCTTGCGCGCTCGATCAAGCCGAGGGGGATATCAAGCTGGCCACACTCCTGGTGTTGGGCTACGACAAGGCTGAAGCCGAAGGCATTCTCGCGAGCCATAAGGGCAACCTCCGACGCGTGTTCGCTGATCTCACTCACGGTCCCAGCGAGTAATGCCAGACAACGGGCGTGTGAGCTGAGATGGAGCTTGTGAACCATGGTTCAGTCCGCTTGTTCCGCGATGGGGCGAGAAATTTGCGAAAGCGCGGATGTCGTCTCGCGGATCGTCGGCAATCGCCATGCCGTCGCCGAGATTGCCGGACGCCTGGATATCGGCGCTGCGCCGCTCGTTGTCCTGTGCGGTCGCGGAAGCTCCGGTCATGCCGGGGTGTTCCTGCGCTATCTCATCGAAACCAGGCTTCACCTGCCGGTGTCCGCCAGTGCTCCATCGGTGATCACGGCGTTTCGCAGGCCGCTGACGTTGCGCAATGCGCTGTTCATCGTGATCTCGCAATCGGGGCGCAGTCCTGATCTGGTCGCGGCAACGCAGTCCGCACGAGCGTCGGGTGCCCGCACGGTCGCGATCGTCAATGCGGTGCCATCGCCGGTCGCCGATGCCGCCGAGTTCGTCATTCCGATCGAAGCTGGGCCTGAACATTCGGTCGCCGCGACCAAGACCGTGGTCGGCTCGATGGCGGCAGGTGCCGAGCTCATAGCGGAATTGGCCGACGACATAGCTCTCAAGTCGGCACTTGATCGCCTACCAGAGCGGCTTCACCGCGCGCTGACACTCGATTGGTCCGAAATATCCGGTGATCTCGCCGGCGCATCCGCCGTGTTTGTTACTTCGCGCGGCCTGGGCCTGAGCTCGGCTCGCGAAATTGCGCTGAAACTTGCCGAAATCCTGCGGTTGCCCGCGCTTAGTTTCAGCGCCGCCGAGCTGCAACACGGTCCACGCGCGGCATTGTCATCGAAAACACCGGTCATCGTGTTGCGACTGATGGACGAAACGGCTGCCATGGTGGATGCGGTGGCGAGCGAGCTGCGCGAGCGCAAGATTGCCTTGCATCTGTGCGGCGGTCCGCGCAGCACGCTGCCTTGGCTTGGTGATGACGATCCCACAACCGACGGAATCACCATGCTTGTTCCGGCCTATCGCCTGATCGAACGCATCGCCCGCGAGTGGGGATTTGACCCGGATCGTCCGCCGCAGCTAAGCAAGGTTACCGAGACATTCTGATCTTGGTCTCGGGCACCAGCGAGATCGTCGTGCCCGCGCACACCCCGTGGCTGACAACTCCGCTCGTCAAACGCCGCCTGGCTGAACGTAGCAAAAGACGTAACTGCTGCCGCTCAAGAACAGGATGCCGTGGCCAGTGGGATTCGATTCGTCCCACTTCAACTTGCTGTTTGGAACCTCGATCTCGGTCCCGACCTCGACATGAGGCCGCCCAAGCGGCTCATCCGGCCTGTCGTCGGTTATCGTGACGTAGGTCTTTCCATTTCTCACGTGGATCTCGTCGGCCCAGTACGCGTCGGCCTCACCGCAGCAGCTCGACGTCGGAACGTCCGGCCGCATCAACGCTTGGTACCATTGACGAATAGCGGGATCGACCTTCTCCCACTGCCCAAAGTCGCGGGCATTGACCACACCAATCACGCAAGCGAACGCCAGGCTAAGGACGATGCGCTTCATGTCGCACTCCTGAGGTTTTCGGCAAAGTTTGTGAAAGCAATGTTCGTGCCGCGAATCAGATAGACTCGCAGTCTAAAGAGAGGCCCCGCGACGCGCGCAAGCCGTGCGCGGGACAGCAATCCGTTCGCTCTTGTTTGATGATGCGGATCGGAAAATTGTGATAAGCGCAGCTCGCGCGCTTGCAACGCAAGCGTCAGGTCGCGAGGTGCGCAGCGCTACGTCCGATTATTACTGCGCCCGATCATTTAAGCAGTCGCATTAATTTCTGACCGGCCTTTGTGGTGAGCTCCTTCGCATCCAGCGTGCCGTCGCCGTCGGCATTTGCTGCATTGAAACGCTGCTCGACGACGGCCAGATACTCGTCCTTGGTCAAGGTCGCGTCGTGATCGGGATCGGCAGCAGCCAATTCTTTTGCGGTCAATCTGCCGGCGAGTTCTCGCCTGTCGAGCGTGCCGTCGTGATCACGGTCTAGTCTATCGAACAACGCGGAGGCTGCCTTCTTGGCCTCCGCCAGGTCGACGGTGCCGTCGTTGTCTGTATCCAATCCTTGAATTGGACCAGGGCGGCTCGATTTTGCGAACGCGGCCAGGGGGCTTCCGATCAAGGTTGCTCCAGCGACGGCGCGTAGAACAGTGCGTCGTGACATCATTTGAGGATTCTCCGAGTTCAGTTTCTGTTGACGGCGAGCTCGACTCGAATTTGCCTTGGTGCTGCCCACGGGAGTTATAAGTTATCGGCAACATTATCTGACGCAAGTAACGGCGCCGTCGGTTGTTGGTCGTGGAGGCTACCGGCCACGTTGCTGCAAAGCAGCAGCCCTCTGCTTTCAAAGACCGCAGGTGATGAGAATGCCCGGGCCACCAGAGATCGGGTCGGAGGAACACATGAGGTCGGCAGGCGCCGGAAATATGGAACTCGCCTGCCTTTAAGAAGGATCCGAAGGGATCGGAAATGACGAACGGCCAAAATATTTCGGAGGTGGTCCGCATTGCTGCGCGTGGTCGCCCGGTTCTGAGGGCAGCGTTGCAACCGACGGACCACCTCCGCCGAAATTGCGAAGTTATCGCAGGCGGTTATTTGCGAGCCGCGCAGGCGTACATGTTGATTTCCATGCCCACCGGAACTTCGACGATTTTTGGAGCCTTCCAAGCCATTTTTAGATCTCCTTTTGCACGGAACGACAGGTTACCGCACCCGATGACGATAGGACTCCGGCTGGGACGGCGCAAGCAGACATTGTGCGTTGAATGCCTT
>VAZG01000445.1 GCA_005885285.1 Alphaproteobacteria bacterium
AGGCTTGCGGCACGCATATGTACGGCCGCATCGAGAACAAAGGCCATCCGTTCTACGGTCTCGATTTCATCCATCCCGAGCTTTTCACCGAAGGCGGCTGGGCGGCGCCGGGCTTTGCGGCGTTCGTCTCCTCGGTGATCGAGTCCGGCGTCAGCCCCTCCGAGATGGACGGCATCAGGTCGCGCCTCAAGGAACTCGGGCTCGAGCCCTACGACTGCCTGTCACCGCCGCTGATGGATGCCATCGCCACCCACGTGGCGAAATCCAAAACCGCGGCAGCAGCCTGACGCGGCCAACCCGATGCAAGCTCTGCCGGTGGTGATAACCGCCGGCAGTGCTATGATCATGTCTGACACAGGACGATCTGGGCGCCATTGCGGCGCCGGAGCCGAGAAATCATGGAAACCGTCTCGCTAAACCGGTCGCATGGCGGTGTGCAGGGTGTTTACAGGCACGCCAGCCGCGAAACGAAAACGCCCATGACCTTTTCGGTGTATGTCCCGCAGCATGAGGCTGGCGCGAGGCTGCCGATGGTCTGGTATCTGTCAGGCCTGACCTGCACCCACGCCAATGTGACGGAGAAGGGCGAGTTTCGGAAGGCGTGCGCCGAACTGGGTCTGGTTTTCGTCGCGCCGGACACCAGCCCGCGCGGCGAAGGTGTGCCCGGTGATTCTACCGGCGCCTATGATTTCGGACTTGGTGCCGGCTTTTACGTCGATGCCACCGAGCAGCCGTTCGCACATAATTACCGGATGTGGAGCTATGTGACAGAAGAGCTTCCGGAATTGGTCGCAAGCCAATTTCCGGTCGATGCCAAACGACAGTCGATCTTTGGGCATTCGATGGGCGGCCATGGCGCCCTCACGATTGCGCTGCGGCATCCCGATCGCTATCGCGCCGCCAGCGCCTTTTCCCCTGTTGTCGCGCCATCGCAGGTGCCATGGGGCATCAAGGCGCTCGGCGGGTATCTCGGGGATGACCGTGCGGCTTGGCGCAGGCACGATTCCGTGGCGCTCATTGAGGACGGCGCACGGTTCTCTGATCTGCTGGTCGATATCGGCGACGCCGATCAATTCCTGGCCGAGCAGCTTCGCCCCGAGCTTCTGGAGCGCGCTTGCGCGCAGGCGGCTATCCCGCTGCTGCTCCGCCGTCAGGCCGGCTACGACCACAGCTATTATTTCATATCCACATTCATGGAAGATCATTTGCGCTGGCACGCCGCGCGATTGAGCGCATGATCGGTCACGCGTTGGGCAAAGCCGCAATGGACTGGGAGCAACGAGGAATGGCCAAAGCGGCGGCCCTGATAGCCTGCACGCTGGCCTTCATTCCGCTGGGCGCCTCGGCAAAGGACACCCAGTTCTGGAACTTGACCGCTAACACTATTACTTCGTTGCAGCTTTCGCCGCCTGGCAAGAACGAGTGGGGCCGCAATCAGGCCGACAACGACCGCGATCATACGGTCGATCATGACGAGCGGCTGAAGATTACCGACACCGCGGCCGGTATCTACGACGTCAAATTTGTCGACAAGAGCGGACGGACCTGCATCGTCCCGAATGTTCAGGTCAAAGTGGGCGCGATCTTCACGATCGAGGAGAAAGAGCTGAAGGGCTGCGCCAAATAGCAACGGCATGTGTCGGTGCGGCCTTGGAAAATCCACACTAAACAGGACACGTCCTTACCGGCGTTCGGCGCGGGCTTCTGCCGCGCTGCATCCGGCAAACCGGCCCGCGGGACCCCGAGGAACCCAGCACAATTGATGCTACTATCTTCCGTCGACATTGCCATCTCGCATCCGCAAGATGCGGTGGGATTCGGCGGGGCTTTGCTTATCTCCTCGATGGATCGACAGTGCAGGTGGTTTCTCCCATGAATGGCGAAGTGAGGAAGTGAGAATGATATCCCGGTTCCAGGTTTTTGCGCTGCTCTGGCTCGTTGTCGGCGCCGCTCCCGCGCCGGCCGCCGAGGCCTTGCGCATCAGCGCGCAAAGCACCGGCACGTTTGCCTGGCAACTTGACGTGATCCGCCGCCACGGCCTTGCCGAGGAGGCCGGGCTCGATCTGAAAATCAGCGAATCGGCTTCGCCCGATGCAGGCAAGCTTGCCCTCAACAGCGGCTCGGTCGATCTTGCTGTCGTCGATTGGCTTTGGGTCGCACGTGCGCGCGCGCTCGGCGCCAAATGGTTGTTCTATCCCTATTCTAGCGCCGCAGGCGCCGTTATGGTGAAGGGCGATTCACCCGTGCGCGAGATCAAGGACCTCAAGGATCGTGTTCTCGGCATCGCGGGCGGGCCGCTCGACAAAAGCTGGCTCATCGTCCAGGCGGCAGCGATCCGCCAAGGCATCGATCTTAAGCGCGCGGCAAAACTCGAGTACGGGGCTCCGCCGCTCATTTCTCAAAAATTGCAGCAGGGCGAGACTGAGGCGAGCCTCAATTTCTGGAATTTCTGTGCCAGCCTGGAGACACGAGGCTACCGTCGCATCCTCGACGTCCGTGACGCCGAAGCAGCACTTGGGCTGCACCAGCCGCTCGCTCTCATCGGCTACGTGTTTTCCGAACAATTCGCGGCCAATCACAAGAGCACCATCGACCGCTTCATCGCGGCCGCCCAAAAGGCCAATGACATCATGCTGCGATCCGACACCGAGTGGGAGGCCCTGCGCCCGCTGATGAATGCGGAAGACGATCGGACATTCAAGGCCTATCGCGATCGGACCAGAGAGGGGATACCGCAACGGCCGGTCGCCGCGGAAGAAGAAGATGCCCGCACCCTGTTCAGGGCGCTTGCAAACATTGGCGGCGCGCCGCTGGTGGGCCCATCGCAAGAGCTCGATCAAGCCCTTTATTACAAACCGACCCCGGCGGCGGAGACGGAGCATTGTTGCAGAGAACTTATTCGCTGATCGCCCTGATTGCGATTTGGGCTGTTGTCGCCGCGTTGCTTCAATCGCGCTTGCTTCCTGGTCCGCTCACGATCGGCGCCGCTATCTTGACCGACACGCGCACCGGAGAGCTGCCGTTCCAGATGGCTTGCACGCTTGGTCGCGTCGCGGCTTCGTTCGTGATCGCCATGATCCTCGGCACGATCGCGGGCTATGCGATGGGGCGCTCAAAAACCTTCGATCGGTATGCCGACCCGTGGCTGGTCGTGCTCCTTAACATGCCGGCGCTGGTGATCATCCTTTTCGCCTACATCTGGATCGGCCTCGACGAAACCGCGGCGATCCTGGCTGTGGCCGTCAATAAGTTGCCGAACGTGGTCGTCGTTATGCGCGAGGGGGCCCGCGCGCTCGACCCAGAGCTCGACGAAATGGCGAAGGCCTATCAATTCGCACGGTTCTCGAGGATTCGTAACCTCGTGCTACCGCAACTCGCCCCTTACCTGGCGGCCAGTTCACGTTCCGGTCTCTCGATTGTCTGGAAGATCGTGCTGGTGGTCGAGTTGATCGGACGCCCCAATGGCGTAGGATTCGTGCTGGGGTCGGCATTTTCGTTGTTCGACATGGCCAAGATACTGAGCTATGCGATCTGCTTCATCGTGCTTATGCTTGTGATCGAAAGCCTTGTGGTGCAACCGCTTGAACGACGCGCAAACCGCTGGAGACGCCGCCCCGCTTGAGCTTCGCATCGCTGCGAAGAGCTTTCTGTCGGCGGACGGCGCGCGCGTGGACGTCGTTCGTGACCTGCAGCTGCGGCTCGAGGCCGGATCGTTCGGAGCGCTGATAGGCCCTTCCGGCTGCGGCAAGACCACGATCCTCAAGATCGCCGCTGGGCTGGACCCGGATTTCCGCGGCCAGCTCCGCACCCCCGGTTCCGGGCGTCTCGGGATTGTCTTTCAGGAGCCTCGCCTGCTGCCCTGGCGCACCGTCGAGGACAACGTCCGCCTCGCGCTTCCCGCCGATCACGCCAATGTCGAACTCGGAGATCTCTTCGAGATACTCGGTCTCGGCTCCCATCTCACCCGGTATCCCGCAGAATTGTCGCTGGGACTTGCGCGCCGCACGGCGATCGCCCGCGCATTTGCGGTCGGACCGGATTTTCTGCTGCTCGATGAGCCTTTTGTGTCGCTCGATGAGGCGATCGCCAACCGGCTGCGCGAAGAACTGCTGGCGCTGACGGCGCGAGCCAAGGTGACAACGCTATTGGTGACCCACGATCTGACTGAAGCCGTCGAAATGGCGGATCGGCTGTTTTTTCTATCCGACCGGCCCACGCATATCATCCTTGAGAAGGCGCTGCCGCCGCCGCGGGGAGGCCGCAGCAGCGACGTCGTTGCGTCGATCAGCGATGAAATGCGCGCGCTGGTGGCGCAAGCGGCGATCGCGCACGCAAAGCGCTGACCTCGGTCTCACACCAGCCGGGTCTCGATCGCGAAGCGAACGAGTTCGGAAGCCGAGCGCAGTCCGAGTTTCTGGCGAATGATGGACGAGGTATTGGCAATCGTCTTGTAGGATGAATGGACCAACCAGGCGATTTCGGAAAGACTTTTGCCGGAGCTGAGCAGGCGCAATATTTCGATCTCGCGGGACGTCAGCTTCGACAGCGGGTTCTGTGCGAACGCGGGTCCCGCGAAGGCAACGCTTTGCGCCATCGCCGCCGGCAAATAGACGCCCCCGTTGCCGACTTCCCGAATCGCCGCAACGAGGTCGCACGGATCTCCCGACTTCGAGACGTAACCTTTGGCGCCGATCTCGATCGCGCGTGCGGCGAATACCGGATCGTCATTCATGCTGAACATGATGATTCGTGCCGATGAGTCACGCGCCAGAATGCGCCGGGCTAGTTCAAATCCGGAGACGGTCGGCAGGTTGATGTCGAGAACGCAAACATCGGGGTGCTCGGCGGTAAAGGCTTGCTCGCCACTCTCGGCATCGGCGGCTTCCAGTATTACGATATCGGCGTCATCGGCGAACAGCGCACGGCAACCGGAAGCCACGATCGGATGATCGTCCACGATCAGAACACGCATCGGCGTTGCTCCAAATCCTGTGTCGACCCCGCTCGCTGCACGCATCGGACCGAACGACACCAACCTCCGCAGCCTCGCTGCCCCCAGTGCCGGATTGTGCATCTGGGGCGCAAGTGCTGTACGGTTTGATTAGATAACCGCGCTTTTTGCCTGTCAACGCTCCCATGACGAGGAATTTGTGCGGGGTTTTCGGATACGGACGAATGCGATGTGGCAAAAACTATCCTTGCGCGCCCGGCTTAACATGCTGCTGGCGCTCCTTCTCACGCTCGGCCTGGCTATCAATATCGCGCGGCTCGTGCTTGAGGCCGGCCCCCGTGTTCAGGCTGAAGATCAAAGCGTCATACGCCTGGCCCGCGAATTCGTCGGGACCCTGGTCGAGAGCCTGAATGAAACAGCGGATCCCGACGCGCGGCTAAGCCAGATCATTGCGGACCTCAACCAATTGCGCCACGTCAGCATTACCCGCGAGGCCGGCGCGGCCGCGGCCAAACAAGCCCCAGCCGATAATTCCGGCGGCAACGGTAAACCGTCTTCGGTTCCCGCGTGGTTCGTGGCACTGGTTCACCCGGAAATGACCGCAGTGAATGTTCCGATTTCGATTCATGGCAGGCCGGAATCGCTCATTGTTACCTCGCATCCAAATGATGAGATCAACGAGATTTGGGATGGGATCGTCACCCAGCTTCAGGTTGGTTCTGCGATTGCGGTTGCTCTTTTCCTGATCACGATGATGGTGGTGAAGCGCGCGCTCGCGCCGATTCAGTCGCTTTCACTCGCGATGACGAATATCGCAGGGGGGAGCTACGACACGCGGGTGAAGCCGGAAGGCCCGCCCGAATTGGCGGCGATTTGCACCAAGCTGAACCATCTTGCGGCAACCCTGGGAGACGCCGTGGAAGAGCGACGGCGGCTAGCCGAGCGCTCCGTGTCGCTACAGGACGCCGAGCGCAAGGAAATCGCCCGCGAGCTGCACGACGAATTTGGGCCGTATCTTTTCGCGCTACGGGCCCATGTCAGCTCGCTGATGCGCGTTGCGGACATGCGCGAGCCGAATACGGAGGGGCTGCGAAAGCATGGCGACGCCATCCTGGAACAGGTCAATGCCTTGCAGCAGTTCAACCGGCGAGTCCTCGAAAGGCTGCGGCCGGTCGGACTTGCGGAGCTTGGGCTTCGCGAAGCGATCGGTGCTCTGGTGCGGCTGTGGGGCGAGTCCCATCCCGGAGTGGTGATCGAGACCGCGATTTCGCAGTCGCTCGGTGAGACCGGAGAGACGGCCGATCTGACGATTTACCGCACCGTTCAGGAGGCGCTGACCAACGTTTTCCGCCACGCCAGCGCGACGTCGGTCGACGTAACGATCGAGCCTGCGAAGCAGCCTTCGAGCACGGGTCGTGATAGCCGCCACTGTGCTCTTGTACGTGTGCGGGACAATGGCAGCGGACTGAGGCCGGACACCCGGCTGGGCCTCGGCCTGACTGGAATGCGCGAACGGATTGCGGCATTGGGCGGCACGCTGACTGTCGGCTCCAGCGATGGCGGTGTGGTGGTGGAGGCGCTCGTCCCCACCGGCCAGCGTGTCTAGACGGTTCGGGAATTTTTCCCGAAAACTCCGGGAAGAAGCGGCCCGCGCGGTGCTGATCTTTTGCGCTGGCTCGGCTTCGTGAACGCATCGATAATGTCTCGCAAGCGAGCCGAGAAACCTGAACAGCCGGGCGAAGCGGGACGAGACGATGAGCGCCCGATGTCTGCTTATTGTACCGATATCGTTGTGCCTGCTTGCCCGCAATGCACCGGCCTACGCACAAGAGGCCCACCCCGCCGCCGTTCAGGCCTTGCCACCCATCGTGGTGACCGGAACCAAGCCGGGCGTCAAACGTGGCCGCAGCGAGACAGCGAGGCGCGTCGCGCGAGTCTTACCTCGGTCCTTGCCGAAACTCGTGGTGTATCCGACGGCGCCGTTACCCGGCGCCGGCATCGACCCGGACAAGGTGCCCGCCAGCGTCAATATTGTCGGTGCCGAGCAAATCAAGCAAACCGGATCTCTGAACATCAGCGACGCCCTTGTGAAATATGTGCCGGGTATTGTCGTCAACGAGGTCGCGGGCAACCCGTTTCAGCCGAACGTGCAATTCCGCGGATTCGTTGCGTCTCCCGTACCGGGTACGCCGCAAGGTCTCGCAGTGTACCAGAACGGCGTCCGCGTCAACGAGGCGTTCGGCGACATCGTCAACTGGGATCTGATTCCAACCGCCGCGATCAAATCGGTCGCGGTCGTGACCAACAACCCTGCGTTCGGCCTGAACGCGCTGGGAGGGGCGGTCGACGTGCAGATGAAGGACGGCTTCGGCTATCACGGCACTGAGATCGATACGATGGGTGGCTCGTTTGGGCGTATCCAGAGCTCGGCGCAATGGGGCAAGCAGGTCGACAATGTTGCCGTCTACGGCGCGCTTGAAGGATTGCACGATAACGGATTTCGCAATTTCTCGGCATCGGACGTTCGGCGCTTCTATGGCGACGTCGGCACCAAGAACGATCAGGCCGAATTCCATGTAAATATGGGCGCGGCCGACAATAAATTCGGCGCGACCGCAACGGCGCCCGTCGAGCTGCTTCAGCAATATTGGGGCGCGACCTACACCTCGCCGCAAATCACGGAAAACCGCGTCGGCTATGTCAATCTGACAGGCAAAATCGAGGCCACGCCGAGCTGGACCATCGAAGGATCGGCCCATGTGCGGGTGTTTGATCAGAACATGCTGGATGCCAATCCGACCGGGACCCAGCCGTGCACCGCCGACACGATGCTGCTTTGTTTTGGCGACGGGAGCACGCCGGCGAATGGCTTGAATGGGGTCCAGCTCGCCAATCCCTTCAGCTCGGGCGCGGTGTTGGGAGAGCTCGACCGAACCACCACGCATTCGACCACGACGGGCGTGTCGTTGCAGGCCACCAATACCGATCAGCTCTTCGGCCACAACAATCATTTCGCGGTCGGAGCCAGTTTCGATTCGAGCGTGACGCGATTCACGGCCAGCGCCGAGCTGGGCACGATCGGTCCAAACTTCGTCGTCAGCGGCTCAGGAATATTTCTCGGCCAATCCGGCAGTCCGGTTTCGATCGGCCCGGTCGCGCTTCGTGCCACCAACCAATATAGCGGGCTTTATGCGCTCGATACCTTCGACGTCACGAGTGCGTTCTCGATCACCGGGGGTGGCCGCTTCAATGTCGCCAATATCAATTTGCAGGATCAGATCGGAACTGCGCTGAACGGCAGCGACACCTATACGCGCTTCAACCCGATCATCGGTGGCACCTACAAGATCACGTCCGAATTGACGGCCTATGCCGGCTATTCCGAAGCAAACCGCGCGCCGACCCCGCTGGAGCTTGGATGTGCCGATCCCGCGCATCCTTGCATCATCGCCGCTTTCCTCGTCTCCGATCCACCGTTGAAACAGGTCGTATCCCATACGGTGGAAGCCGGTCTGCGCGGCACCAAAGCGCTCAACATCGGCACGCTCGGATGGAAGCTTGGTGGTTTTCGCGCGGATAATTCCGACGATATTCTCGCCATTCCCAGCCCCGTCCTGCAGGGATTTGGCTATTTCCAGAACGTCGGTTCGACTAGGCGCCAGGGCATCGAGGCCGAAGTCAACCTGAAGTCCGCCACGCTGCAACTCTACGCCAGCTATGCACTGGTCGACGCGCGATTTCTCAACGCGCTGGAGGTCGGCTCCAATAGTCCCTTTGCTGTCAACGGCAACGTCCAGATCGTTCCCGGCAATCGGATTCCCGCCATCCCCAGGAACCGGATCAAGGCTGGTATCGACTATGCTGTCACCGACGCGTTCAAGGTCGGGGGCGATGCGCTGTTTATCAGCAGTCAGTATTTCGTCGGCGACGAATCCAATCAGGCGCAAAAGCTGCCGTCCTATGCCGTGTTCAACCTGCATGCGTCCTATCAGATCAACAAGACGTTCCAGGTCTACGCGCGCGCCGACAACGTCCTCGACAATCGCTATGCGACGTACGGGACGTTCTTCGATACCGGCGCGATTCCCAATTTCGCCAATGGCGGCGCGCCGTTTACGGATCCGCGCTCAGTCAGTCCGGCGCGCCCGCGCGCCTTTTACGCCGGTCTGAAGGCCACTTTCTAACCGCCGTTGCGGCGAGCCAGGAAGCCGCGCGCCGGATCGTAGGCCAAAATCGCACCGAACAGAAACGCGGCGGTGCAGCCGAGAACGACAGTGAGCGAAATCCAGGCCACCTGTCCATAGAGGGCAAAGCGAATGAGCTCGGTCGCATGGGTGAAGGGGTTGAGCTCGCACACATAGTAGAGCAGGGGGCTCGATTCCTTGACCCGCCACAGCGGGTAGAGCGCTGAAGACGCAAAGAACATCGGAAAGATGACGAAGTTCATCACCCCGGCGAAATTCTCAAGCTGCTTGATCAACGACGAAATCAGCATCCCCAGCGCCCCCAGCATGAATCCGCTGAGCAGCAGCGCCGGTGCCACTGCCAGATAGCCGATGGCTGGCGCTTCGATATCCCAGAACCAGGCGATCAGCAGGAAGACATAGGCTTGCAGGATGGAGACCAGCGTGCCCGCCAGAAGTTTCGATGTCAGCAGCCACCAACGAGGGAAGGGGCTGACGAGCAAGGTGCGCATTCCCCCGGTTTCGCGGTCGTAGACCATCGTGAGGGAAGATTGCATGCCGTTGAAAAGCTGGATCATCGCGACCAATCCGGGCGCGATGTAGACCTCGTAGAGCACATAGGTCTCGTAGGGCGGGATGATCGAGACGCCGAGAACCTGGCGAAACCCGGCGGCAAAAATGAAAAGCCAGACCAGCGGACGCACTAGCGCGGAGATGAAACGTTCGCGCTGATGGATAAAGCGCAAGGCTTCGCGCCAGACGATGCCGGTAAGGCAGATAAGGTATTGCGCCAGCGAAAAGCCGTGCCGCTCCGTGGTGTCGCTGATGGCCGTCATCTCACTGCTTCCAGTTCATCCTGGTCGGCGACCCCCGTCAGGCGGTTGAATGCGTCGCGCAGATCGCCGCCCCCGGATTTGACGATCACGTCGCCGACGGTGCCGTGCGCAAGCACGCTGCCCTTGTGAAGGACCGCCACATCGTCGCCCGCGCCGGCTTCGTCGATCAGATGCGTCGCCCATAGCACGCCGATGCCCTCCATCTCTGACAACCGGCGAACGTGGTCGAGGATGTCCGCGCGCGCCTTAATGTCAAGGCCGACGGTTGGCTCATCCAGCAGAAGCAGGCGCGGCTGATGCAGCAAAGCACGCGCAATCTCGATCCGCCGCATCTGCCCGATCGAGAGATTGCCGACGCGATCCCGGCTGCGATCGGTCATCGCGACCCGGTCCAGAACCTGTGCGATCAGTTCGTTGGCCCGCTTGCTGGCGATGCCGTGCAGCGCGGCGTGATACATCAGGTTCTGCCGCACCGATATGTCGATATCGAGCGCGCGGGACTGGAAGACCACGCCGAGCTTGCTCAACGCAGCCCCGGGCTCTTTCGCGACATCGTGGCCGAAAATGCGAATTTTCCCCGAGCTAATCGCATAGAGGCGCGTGATCAGCGAAAACAATGTCGACTTCCCGGCGCCGTTCAACCCCAAAAGGACAGTGAATGACGACTGGCGGACGGTCAGACTGACATCTCTCAACGCGACCCGCGCGCCATACCGATGACCGACGCGATCGATCTCAAGCGCCGGAATTTGAGCAGGGGCGGATGGCTTCATGACCATTCCCGAAAAAACGACGCGCAGACCGTCATGTTCGTTTTTGGCCGTTTAGCCTACCGCGTTTCGTGCGGCAAGGTCCGTGACAAGTGTGTGTCGCGTGTTGCGCTGCTACGATAGGCCAGCTTCGTCGTATGCTGCGCTTGACCGGCCTGAGCTTGACCTCGTTTGTTGATCCTGACAAAGTTCTTGCATTGGCGCTGCGCTAGTTCGGCAATGCAATAACCAAATCACGGATGGGCCAGTGACAAATCGACGAGTTTACGTTTTCGCTGCCATTGCGTTGGTACGATCGGTATTATTGGGTTCGGTATTGTTGGGCTCGCTCAGCACGGCAAGCGCTCAGGATGTGGCGCTCGGTGAGAAGGTGTTCTTCAAGTGCAAAGCCTGTCATCAAATCGGTGAGGGCGCCAAGAATGCCGTTGGGCCGGTGCTTAACGGCATCGTAGGTCGCAAGGCCGGTACCTATCCGGACTATTCCTACAGCGATGCCAACAAGAATTCAGGGCTTACCTGGGATGAGGCCACGCTGAAGGAATATCTCAAGAACCCTCGCGCCAAGGTTTCCGGAACCAAGATGATTTTCCCCGGTTTGCCCAAGGATGAGGACATCGACAATGTCATCGCCTACCTCAAGCAGTTTGGGGCCGACGGCAAGAAGTCCTGAAACGGCGCGGCCTGGACCAGCGTTGACGATGGCCCGCGTGCGCACCCTGGTTCTGTCGAGCGTCGTTTTGGCGATTGCGGCGTTCGTTGCCGCACCTAACGCAAGCGCTGAGGATCTAAATGATTACCCGACGTCGGCGCGCGCCGACTATGTCTTCGGGTGCCTGAAGGCCAATGGAGAAACGCGGGAAATTCTACAAAAATGCTCGTGCTCGATCGATGTCATCGCATCGATCATTCCCTACGATCATTACGTGACCACCGAGACAATTCTCTCGATGTCCCAGGTCACAGGGCCGGTCGGTTCCGAATTTCGGCAGACTGAGCAGGCAAAGCTCGCGGTGCAGGAATTCCGGCGGGCCCAGGCGGAAGCGGAAATCCGCTGTTTTTGACGGCGCTTTCTGGCGCCGCTGCCGTTACAGCATCGATTTTTCGAACATCCATTCGTCCTTGAACAGATGCTTGTCCGTGTCGAGCGCTTCGGCACGAAAATTGGCAGCGCCGTTGGACTTGTAGTTGAAGCGTACATTCGGATCTTCCGAGATTGCGATTCCGCCGTCCATCGCCATGACGAGATCGTCGCCCTGCCAGATCTTGAGGTTCTCGATAAAGAACGGCGGGATGTACAGCCGCGTCAACTGGTCCATCTGCAAACCGGAGTTTTGGGGATGACGCATCATGAACTGGGCTTCAGGCTGCCCGCCTGCATCGGCGTGGAAGGAGCGGAATTTCATCTGTCCGAGTGCCGATTTGCTCGCGTCGGCATTCGATGCGGCAGGTGCGGAGCATCCCCCCGATGCCTTGACGAAGGTCTTGACGCCATAGAGCTTGCCATCGCTGAGTTCGGCAACGAGGCGAACATAGGAATAGCTGTTGACCCGGACGCGGGTGGAGATCGAGGTCACGCCTGAACGGGGCCCGATCGTAAACGTTCCGGCGACCGGCGCGGGATTTTCGTCGATGACGAGCGTTAGCGATTGCAGCGTGCGCTGGTCGTCAGCTGCGAAATTGACGCGCATGCCGATCGGCACGAGGGCGGAATCCTCCGCGCGCCGCGGCGCGTCGAGGACCACAAGGCCCGCGCCATCGAGAATGGGGCGATCCTTGAAGATGTCGCCCTTGATGCTGTTCCAGGTTTCTTCGGAAGGTTGATCGACGCCTGCAGGCGCGCTCTGGGCAAACGCGGCCGGGACGCCGGCAAAATGCATTGTCGCAATATGCAATGCCACAAAAGAGAATGCCGCAATGAGGGCAGGAACGACCATTCTGGAAAAAATCGACATGGTCGAATTCCATTCCACGATGAAGCAGTTGCGAAAATTATACGAAAAACCCGCAATCGGCAAGCCGCGCTGCAGGTGCGGTCTGTCACTCCCATTCAAGTTCGCCGAACGTCGCGATGACATTGCGCGAACCATATTCGTCGAACAATTTCCACCGCGACTGCTCGCTTCGCCCGGCCTCCCTTGCTGCCTGGGTGAGGGGCGTCCCCCGGGCAATCAGGCCGCGCACCTCGCCGGCGAGGTTCTGGAAATAGCGGCGCTCGTCGTCCACAGCGCCGCGCCAGTCGCCGACGATCGGGCCATGGCCGGGAACAGCGCGCTCGGCCGGAATCTTTGGTAACTGCGACAGATCGGCAAGAAAGCCGCGGATGCTGCCATCGATGACGGGCAGATGCTCGACAAACAGCAGATCGCCGGTAAAGAGCGTTGCGCTCGCATTGTCGAAGACCGTCAGGTCGTTGTCGGTATGTCCAGGCGGCCATGCTTTCAAGGTCAATACACGGCTGCCGAGATCGATCTGTATTTCGTCGTCGACAAGCAGCGTTGGCGGTACGATTTTTATGTCGTCGATGAGCGTGTCGCCAAGGACGGTACGAAATGCCTTCAGGTAATACTCGCCCCGTGCCGTTAGCGCACGCGGCAAGTTCCGGTGTCCGACAAAGACGGTGTCGTCTTGCGCGAAAGCCGCATTGCCGAAGAGATGGTCGGGATGAACGTGCGTGTTAATGACGTAACGAACCGGCTTCGGCGTTACCTTGCGGAGCGCAGCGAGGAGACGCGTGCCCTCGCGCGTGCTGCCGCCGGTGTCGACCACGGCGACCGCGTCGTTGCCGACAATAAACCCAATATTGGCGGTGTCGCCCTGATTGGCCGCGCTCATCATGTCGATATTGCCGATGTGAACATAAACGCCTGGCGCGACCTGTGAGATTGGCAACGGCGTGATCGCTGCCTGCTGTTGCGCGTGGCCGTCGTGCAGAGGCAGGCTGAAAAAAATCGTCCCAAAAATCGTCCCAAGGATGGTGCCCACAAGGCGAAACGCCGCTCCCTTGCGGCTCTCAAAGTGGGCACGGCAAAGCGTTGCGGCAAATAATGCGATTGGGGTGATCGCCAATTTCTTGGGCCGCCGCATAATTCGCTCCGGGCCTAAAGGTTCCCGCTTGGTCAGAATTTTTTGCTCGTATTGCAGTGCAAGAGACCACACCCGACTGAGCATCGGGCCAAACATCGAACTGCTGCAAATCATAACTTGCTTATGATTGAGGAGTTACCTAAAGTTTTTTTGCTTCAGTCTTGGCGAGCAACGGTGAATAGGGAGCCCGTTGTTCGAAGACTCCAGCGGGCACCGTTTGCTGCACTCTGAATTCACGTGTTGTGACTTGCTTCACGGGCTGTGACACGGGGCCGAAGAATTCATCCAAAGAGGGCGAAAGACGTCCCGTGGAGAATGTCTGCATTGTCCAAGGAGCGTCCGCTACCCTCTAGGAAAAAACCAGGGAGGAAGCGAATGAA
>VAZG01000446.1 GCA_005885285.1 Alphaproteobacteria bacterium
AGGCTGTTCATGATGAGCTTGCCAACTTTGAACGCAAAGAGATTGAGTTTCAGAAAATGGAACGCGATCAGCGCGCGGCACGATTGCGTCTTCCGATCGGCAAGTTCTATTCTCGACTGTCCGCATCCGCGAGCACGTTCCGATCCTGAAGGTACTGCTGCCGGAAAATAGAAGGGACCGGGGCCGGTGGTCCTGGCCGCGGATATCAAGCGGATATCAATAAGTGGGTTTCCTCACCGCTCATGCGCGATGCTTTGTACTGGTCGAGGAGGGAGGCACGGGACCGTTGGTCTGCCAGAGAGATCAGGAAAAATATCGATCGAAACCGAGGTCCTACTGAGCGGCAAACTAAAGAGGATTCGCGAGTCCACCCTTCTCAAGGTTGGAGCCGAGTCAGAAAATTGTTGAATCGGGGGCCGGAATTGCCGTTTGAAGCGGCGAGGGGGAACACTGGGGAGCGGGCGCAAAACATTCGCTAAGATGTACAATCAGCGCATGTCCTGGCGACCGAGAGGCTGTACGGGACTGCGCCCCGACAGAGCGAAGCTGAAGTGAAGCGCGTTCCACAACAGCACATCGGAGGAAGAGACGGAACAGAGCCGATAACCTTCCAAGGCAAGTGGATATGGATTTGGTTGTGAGTTCCACGCTCGCCCTTGATGCGACTCACGACGTGCAGTGGTACGGCACCAACTTCATAGGTCGATTTTGACGACTTGCGTTTCACGTCGTTGTCATCCGGGGATGCGCAGGACATGTACGTCCTTGCTCTGGTCACGCAAAAAGGCGGAAGCGGCAAGAGCACACTGGCCGTCGGACTTGCAGTCGCGGCGATGGAGAATGGCGAGCGCGTCGCATTCGTCGAGGCGGATCCGCAAGGCACGATATCGAAATGGAAGGAGCGGCGCGGCGAGCCCTATCCGCGCGTCGTCCGGGTCGCCGATCCCGCCGAAATAGAAGGGGCGCTACCCGCCTGGAGGCTGGGGGGATCTGGCTCGGGATCATCGACACCGCTGCCACGAACAACGCGCTGGCCATGCGCGCCATCGCCAGGGCCGATCTTTGCCTGATGCCGGTGCGTCCGAGCCCGGCCGACATGGAAGCTGCGATACCGACGCTCATCGCCATTCGTAGGCTCAACCGCCGATTTGCCTTTGTCCTCAATCAGACACCACCGCGGGGCTGCCGATTGAGTGAAGCTGCAACGTCGCTCAATTCGCTTGGCGTGCTTGCGCTTCCTTATGTCGGACAGCGCAACGACCACCAGGACGCGCTCGGGGCAGGGTTAGGCGTGACCGAGTTTGCACAAGAGGGAAGAGCCTCAGAGGAAATTCGCGCATTGTGTGGCTGGGTTTCGAAACAACTCAACAGGGAGGTGGTCGTTCATGGGTAAACCGCGGTCAAGGCAGCCTGCTCATGCGCGCCTCGTTCGTCGCTCGCTCGTGGAGCTCACGGCCGCTGCAGTGAGCAGTGCAGCACGTGATGGAGTGCGCGTGACGCTGCCCGTTCCGATCGCGACTTTCTTCGAGGACGTGGAAGCAGGTGAAACCGCAGCTGAGAATGCTGACCAGCTCACCACGAGCATCACGGTTGCCCCTCTGGCCACGGGGCATGCGGAGGCCTCGGCCGTAATCCAATTGCCTCATCCGGCCGACGCGCTCTCCTCGAGCGCTCGCGCGATCTCTAATTCCGCCGACGGTAGCACCGAAATGGCCGTGGTGGCCGTTGAAGATCATCAGGCCCCTGTCCTGCAAAACCTGAAAGTCTGTGTGAGTGCCTCACCGGGTGATGTGAAGGACATTGTCGACCGAGAGTTGCCGACCGGTCCAGCGCTGGAACCGGCGACCCAGGAAGCGAACAGCAGCCCTGGTACTGTAAGCTCGGAGAAGACGATCCCGGCGGCCACCATTGCTGCGACCGTTGCTGACTATCAGGCCAAGGCGTTTGGATACGCGGAGGCGAACATGAGCGCCGCACTGGAATACGCGCAGCAGCTGGTCAATCTGAGGTCGGCCTCCGATTTCATCAAATTGTCGAGCACGCATGCGCGAATACAGATCGAGCTGATGATCAAGCAGTCCAGCGAATTGCGGTCGCTTGCAGTGAACTTGACGCCGTCCTACGACACCCAGACCGCTGCTGATCCCCAGGTGTTAACAAAGTCCACCGACCGCCCGTAGAGCGCGTTGGTTCCGAACGTGATGACGATTCGAAGAAAGTCATGGCGCTTCCTAGCTTCGATTGCTGGAGGGGCAAGAGCACGGCCGGACCATCCCATTAGCGGACAGCGGGCCGGTGCGGGTTGGCGTAGCCGATTACCGCACTAAGCCCACGGCGCGTTATGAAACCCTAGGCCTTGTGATGGACGGCTTGCAGGCCATAGACCGGCGTCGGGATGCGCTCGTAGCGCGCTTTCAACTGCAGGGCGAGGAACTGCGAGTAGTGGCGCGATTGGTGCAGATTGCCGCCGTGGAACCATAGGCCTTCCTGCTGCGTCGGCTTCCACATATTGCGCTGTTCGCCTTCCCATGGGCCGGGGTCCTTGGTCGTATTCGAGCCGAGCCCCCAGACCTTGCCGACCTTGTCGGCCATTTCCTGGTTGATGAGATCGGCCACAAAGCCGTTCATCGAACTGTAGCCGGTGGCGTAGACGATCACATCGGCAGGCAGTTCCTTGCCGTTGTCGAGCTTGACGCCGCTAGGCGTGATTTCCTCGACCCGGCCTGCCACCAGCTTGACCTTACCATCAATGATGAGTTGCGAGGCGCCAACGTCGATGTAATAGCCGGAGCCGCGACGTAGGTACTTCATGAACAGTCCGGAATCGTCGTCGCCGAAGTCGAGTCGAAAACCGGCTTTCGTTAGCCCTTCATAAAAATCGGCGTCGTCCTCGCGGATCTTGTCATAGACCGGCTTCTGCAACTGATTCAGGATCTTGTATGGCAGCGAGGCGAAGATCAAATCAGCTTTCGCCGTCGTCATGCCGCTGCGGACGGCACGCTCAGAATAGAGGTCGGCTATCGATTCCATCAGAGAATCCGAGCGCACGATATGGGTGGTCGAGCGCTGCACCATAGTTACGTCGACGCCGGCCTCGTATAGCGCGGCGCAGATGTCATGCGCGGAATTGTTTGAGCCAATCACGACGACCTTCTTGCCCTTGTAGCGGTAGGGGCCTGGATGGCGCGAAGAATGGTGCTGCTCACCCTTGAAGGTTTCCATGCCCTTGAATTGCGGCAAGTTCGGCTTGGCGGACATGCCGGTCGCAAACACCAACTGTTTCGGCTTGAGCGTGATCTCTTTGCCATCGCGCTCGACGACGACGTTCCATTCCTTTTTGGCATCGTCCCAGCTCGCGTGTTTGGCCGTGGTGCCGGTCCAGTAGCTCAGCTCCATGACCTTAGTGTACATCTCCAGCCAGTCGCCGATCTTGTCCTTGGGTGAGAACACCGGCCAGTTCTTTGGGAAGTCGATGTAGGGCAAATGGTCGTACCAGACCGGATCATGCAGGCAGAGCGATTTATAGCGGTTGCGCCAGGAATCGCCGGCGCGCCCGTTTTTCTCGACGATGACTGTGGGCACGTCGAGCTGGCGCAACCGCGCGCCGATCGCGATGCCGCCCTGGCCGCCGCCGATGATCAGCACATAGGGCTGGGTCTTAAGCCCGAGGTGCTCGGTTTCCTCGTCTCGCAATTCCTTCCAGGTTTTCGCGCCGGGATTAACGCCGTGCCGGGCGCCGAGCGGCCTAGTGTAGCCCGCCTTTTCCTCGTGACCCTTCAGTTCGACCATCGTTGTCAAAAGCGTCCAAATCTGGCCGTTCTGCAGACGGATCAGACCGTAGCCGCGTGCGGCCCCGGTCTCGAACGATATCCAGCATTCGGTAGCGCCATTGGCTTCGGTCGCGCTTTCCCCCTCAGCGATTATCCAGTGGCGCGGGCTTACGTGCGCAAGGCAAGAGCTGAGCATCTCGCGCACCTGATCGCGGCCTTCCATGGTTCTGATGTTCCAGGTGAAGGCAACAAGGTCGCGCCAGTAGCATTCCGGCGCGAACATCGCTGCAGCGGCGTCAATACCGCCTGCCGCAAGCGCAGCATCAAATTTGTCAAGAAAGACTTGAATGCGCGCGTTAAGCGTGGTGTCGAGCATCATTTCCTCCCTGTGTCGTTCTTCAGTTTTTCTGCAGATATCGCAACCTTATCCCAACCATCGGTTGAATCCAGACTTGCGCAGTCCGATTTTCCCGCAGCATGAGTAGTGGGCCAGTACGGTTTCGTCGAAGGTGGTGGCCATATCTGAGTTTTGGAAACAGGGCACGTCGGCCTTTGGCACCGAACGGACACGGTCGATACGTGCCTGATGCTTTGGCGGAGATGGGCTCTGCAAGTGGACACTTACTTCTTCGGCATAAGCTGTCACGGTCGGTCAGCCATGCCGCTCGCTCGTTACGCGCCAGATCACATCGCCAACATCGTCCGCCACTAGAACGGAGCCGTCCGGACCGAGTGTTACTCCTACCGGTCGTCCATAGGACACCCGCTCGTCCGGTGCGAGGAATCCGGTCAGAATATCCCGCGGCGGCCCGACCGGGCGCCCGTTCTCGAACGGCACGAAGACGACCCTGTAGCCACTCAGCGTGCTGCGGTTCCAGGAGCCGTGCTGCCCGATGGCCATACCGTCGGGAAAGCCCGGAAGCGTGCCGGCCGGCAGCCAGCATAGACCCAGCGACGCGGTGTGCCCGCCCAGCGCGTAGTCCGGCGTGATGGCCTTTGCGACCGCGGCCCGATCCTGCGGTACCCGATCGTCCGCCGTCTGCCCCCAGTAGCAATAGGGCCAGCCGTAGAAACCCCCATCACGGACCGAGGTCAGATAGTCGGGAGGGGTCTCGTCGCCGAGGCCGTCGCGCTCGTTGACCACCGTCCAGAGCACGCCGGTCGTGGGCTCCCATGCCATGCCCACCGCGTTGCGCAGGCCGCCGGCAAAAATGCGGCTTATGCCATTAGCCAGATCGAGCTCGTAGATCGCAGCCCGGCCTTCCTCTGCTTTCATGCCGTTGTCGGCGATATTGGTGAGCGAGCCGACCCCGGCATAGAGTTTCCGACCGTCGGGGCTCGGCAGCAGGCTCCGCGTCCAATGCCCGTCAGGCTTGAAGGTGACGAGTTTCCGGCCCGGCCCGGTGATGCGGTCCGCGCCCGCCACATAGGGGAAGGCCACCACGCCGTCGGTGTTGCCGACATAGAACGTGTCGCCGAGCAGCGCCATGCCGAACGGCTGGTTCAGTCCCTCAATGAAGATCTCGCGCTTTTCGGCGACGCCGTCGCCATCGGTGTCGCGCAACAACGTGATGCGGTTCGCGCTGACACCGAGGGCACGGGCCCGTCTCATCGTCGCCTGCATCGCGTAGCTGAACACGCTCCTGATCGGTCCGGCGACCTGATTCGACTCGGCAACGAGGACATCGCCATTGGGCAGCACCTCGATCCAGCGCGGATGTTTCAGGCCGGTCGCAAATGCATTGACCTTGAGCCCCGGCGCAGCCACTGGCGTGTGCCCGTCGGTCCACCCCCGGGCCGTCGGCATCTTGAGCGTCGGGATGCTGCCCTGCGGCTTTGCCGCTGGGACCACCGGCGCGCTGCCCCAGGCCGGCTCGGGCGCTGCGCCCTGCAACCGGCGCCACAACAGCGCGGCGGCGCCAATCAGCGCGACTATTCGTGCGAAAATACCGGACAATCTCATGTAATTCCCCTGTTGATCGTGCGCACACTAGCCAACACCAGGGCGCGTTAAAACCGTGGACGTGCGAACTCACCTGCACCCGGAGCGCATTCCCATAGCCCATAAACGCAGAGGCCGGCAGTTATCCTGCCTCGGCTGCAACAGGGAATTGAGGACTGCGCTAAGACCTGCACAGTTAAGAGCAAGTCGAGATCGGCAAGTTCTCGGCCGGAGGCCTATCAGTTGGCGAATGACCGCTCGTGGCGGATTTTGTTGTAAAAGTCGGCACACGGACGGCACGGGACGACTGATGCCATTTGTTGAAGCCGTCCGTTGCCACCCGCTGGATTGTGCGGGCGGCTACGCTCGACTTTACTGACGCATGCAACGGTTACGCAGCGTACGCAGGGGCGATTGGTGGTGGCCGGGCGACCAGCTCGGCAAGACTGCGAAGGTTCTGCGCAATTGCTGCCCACGTGAACTCGAACTGCGCGCCGCATGGCCCGCGCAATCGCAGCCGGCCGAGCCGCAGGATACGCTTCAAGTGCGCAAACAGCATCTCGACACGTTTCCTGTCGCGGCCTGATTGCTTGAACGCCTCGGTCTTGGCCAGCGCCCGAGCAACGTCGCGAGCTTCCTCGTAGATGCTGCGCGGGATTTTGCGGACGGACGCCTTTGGACAGCATTGTGCCTTGAGCTGGCAACCGCGACAGTCACGCGCTTTTGCCCGATAAATAAGCGTTCAAGATTGACCCCTCCATCGCTTGGTAGATCAATAGCTTCGCTCGCCGATCGGCGTCGGGGCCCCACGCCGATTAACACTTCGAATTGCCAAAGGCGAGTTACGGGTTGAAAGGGAGAGCGCAGCTTTACCGCTGCGTCCTCTCGCGCCTGACACGCGGCGACCCACGGCCAACCCAATGCGCGCAAGCAGATTGCAGCGGACTCCGTTGACGCCGCCGAGCGGGGGACACGACATATCCTCTACCGTCGATCCAGGTCACTGCTCAGGAGCAAGATATGAACGCGCCGCCAAACATCGATCCCGTCACCGCGCATTCTGACAGCGACGTTGTGTACTGGCTGACAAACGACACGCGCGATGAGCGCTTCATTGACAATATTTTCGCTGAGCTGTGTGTCCGGCTCCAGCGAGCGGGCATTCCCGTCAAGCGGGCGTCGCTTCATGTCCTGATCCACCATCCGCAATGGCTTGGCGCCCGGATCATGTGGGCCGACGGAATGCGCGAGGCCGAGCTTGCGAGAGTTGACTACGATGTCAGGGAGCGATCCGAATACATCGATAGTCCCGCCAACGAAATCCAAGACGGTGCCACCGAGGTGCGCGAGAATCTCGAACGCGATCCATCGCTTGGCCGCAAGCACGCCGTCTATGATGAGATGCGGGCAAAAGGCCTTACCGACTATGTGGCGTGGCCGCTGTACCATACGCTCGGCAAGCGGCATATCGTGACCTTTGCAACCGACCGGCCCGGAGGTTTCGACGATGCGCATATCGCCGGCCTGTTGAAACTGTTGCCGGTTCTAGCGCTGGTCAGCGAAATCCGTATCAAGAACCGGCTGGCGCGAACGCTGCTCGAAACCTATGTCGGGTCGCATGCCAGCGAGCTCATTCTGGCCGGCGCCACCAGGCGCGGAAGCGGGACGACGGTACGCGCCGCCATCATGATCTGCGATCTGCGTGATTTCACCCGGATCTCCGACAACTGGCCGCGCGATGACGTCATTGATCTTCTGAACGGCTATTTCGACGCGATGTCGGAGCCGATTGCGCGACATGGCGGAGAAATATTGAAATTCATCGGCGACGGTCTGCTCGCCATTTTTCCGCTCAGCCAGCCGTCGGCCTGCGCAAATCTGCTGCATGCCGTGGCCGAAGCCCGTCAGGCCATGGTTGCCCTGAACGAAAAGAACAGCGAAACCGGTCGTGCGCCGCTGAATTACGGCATCGGCGTCCACGTCGGAGACGTCATGTACGGCAATATCGGGTCGCGCACCCGGCTCGACTTCACGGTCATCGGTCCTGCGGTCAACATGGCTTCGCGTCTCGAAACCCTCACCAAACAATTGGGGAGAACGGTGCTGCTGTCCCGCGCGTTCGCCGACTTCGTCGAAAGCGATTTCGATCTCGAACGCGTTGGCGAATATCCGGTGCGCGGCTTCAACGACCCAATCGAGCTGTTTGCGTATCACGGCTGAATGCCGATCTGTCGCCGGGTGTCCGGCCGCCCCCAAGGGGCGCGAACTCGTCAAACGGCCACTAGCAGCGAATGTCGGTCTCGGTGGTTGCTAGTCCGCGATTTGAATCCGCGAATCCGAGCCGAACGGAATCTGGCGAGGAACGCTTGGCGCTTCATGAAAATCACGAAGGGCGGGCTCAAGCAGTTCGCTAATCGGCGATTATGGTCTTGCTCCAGGAGCATCAGCCCAGCGACCGCCGCCATTGGCTTGGTCATGGACGCGAGTGCGAATACGGCACCGAGCGGAATCGGCGTATCTTTTGTCGAATCGAGCTGGCCGTACCCCTTGTAGTGGACGAGCTTATCATCGCGTGCGATGGCGACCACCGCGCCGGACACACGTTTAGCGGCCGTCTCGCGGGCGAAGAAATCGTCCAGCCTGGCCAAACCTGTTGCGAAAATCCGACGTCGTTCGGCTTTGCTTCGGGCAACGGCGCGGCTTTTGCGACATCCAGAACCATACCGCCAACCACTGCTACGGTTCTCACTGTCCCACTTAAAGACGGAACAATCTCGCCGATTATTGTTGCAACCGGGGTGTGCCCGGGCTGTATGCTTAAATCACGCCTGAAAGAGCTACAAGGCAAAGGCCTGACTGGTGCATTCGTCTGACTGCCGCGGTTGCCTCAGTGCATTCGCCGCGGATACGACGATTCTTTGCGCCGGGCGCGGCCACAAGCAGAACAGCTCGAGTCCGATCGAGCGTTGTAGGGGAGGACCAGATGCGAGCAGACCGACATGAGCCCCTTGCGCGACACGCTCTTGCCTTCGTGCTTGCTGGCGGGCGCGGCAGTCGCCTTATGGAGTTGACCGATCGACGCGCCAAACCGGCCGTCTATTTCGGCGGAAAATCGCGCATCATCGATTTTGCGCTCTCCAACGCTGTGAACTCCGGCATTCGCCGAATTGCGGTCGCTACCCAATACAAGGCCCACAGCCTGATCAGGCATCTCCAAATGGGTTGGAATTTCTTTCGCCCGGAACGCAATGAGAGCTTCGACATTCTGCCGGCCAGCCAACGCGTCTCCGAGACAAACTGGTATCTCGGGACAGCGGACGCCGTTTATCAGAACATCGATATCATCGAGCCGCATAAAGCCAGATTCATCGTGCTTCTCGCCGGGGACCATGTCTACAAAATGGACTACGAACTCATGCTGCGACAGCATGTCGAGCAGCGCGCGAACGTCACAGTCGGCTGTCTCGAAATGCCACGATCGGAATCGAGGGGCTTCGGAATCATGCACGTTGACGACAACGACGCCATCCAGTCGTTCCTGGAAAAACCGGCCGATCCACCGCCCATGCCGGGCAAACCCGACAAATCGCTCGCCAGTATGGGAATCTACGTATTCGACACGAAATTCCTGATCGACGAATTGCGACGCGACGCGGTCGATCCGAATTCGAGTCACGATTTCGGCAAGGACATTATCCCTTACATCGTGAAACACGGTCGCGCGGTGGCGCATCAATTCAGCCGTTCCTGCGTCCGGTCCGGCAACGATCCGCGCAGTTATTGGCGGGACGTGGGAACGGTGGACGCATATTGGTCCTCCAATATCGATCTCACAGACGTGCTGCCGGAACTCGACCTGTACGACCGCTCATGGCCGATCTGGACTCATGCTGAAATCACGCCACCAGCGAAATTCGTTCATGATGAAGAAGGCCGTCGCGGAGAGGCGGTAACGTCACTCGTCTCCGGAGGATGTATCATATCCGGTGCGGCATTACGACGTTCCCTGCTTTTCACCGGTGTACACCTTCACTCATTTGCCAAGGTCGAAAATGCCGTAATTCTGCCTTACGTTGACGTAGGCGAGGGCGCTCGATTGGCAAATGTCGTGATTGACCGCGGTGTACGAATTCCGGATGGACTAGTAGTAGGAGAAAACCCTGAACTCGATGCGAAACGATTCCGGACCACTCAACAGGGCATCTGTCTTATTACGCAGCCGATGATCGACGGACTGAAGGCATGAGGTCAATTCGCGCCCTCGCGGTCGCATCCGAAATTTATCCGATTATCAAGACCGGCGGTCTCGCCGATGTGGTTGGCGCGCTTCCGGTGGCCTTGAACGCAGAAGGAATCGAGGTTCGCACCATCGTGCCGGGATTTCCTGACGTCATGCAGGCGCTGGGAATGGCCGACGAGGTGCTCTACTACCCGAATCTCCATGGAGGAATCGCGCGCTTACTCTGCGGTTCGTGCGGCGAGCTCGACATCTTCGTGATCGATGCCCCGCATCTCTACGCACGTTTGGGAAACCCTTATGCCGCGCCGGACGGCAAGGATTGGCCCGATAACGGCATTCGATTTGCTGCGCTCGGACGGGTGGCTGCCGATATTGGGCTGGGAGCTGTCCCGTCCTTCGTACCGGACGTCGTGCATGCGCATGACTGGCAGGCCGGACTGACCCACGCCTATTTGCATTATAGCGAACGGCGCCGGCCAGCTACGGTAATGACAATTCACAATCTCGCTTATCAAGGGCAGTTTCCGCGGGAAATGCTCAGCGCGATCGGTTTACCCCTGGAATCGTTCACCATCGACGGTGTCGAATACTACGGGACGATTGGATTCTTGAAGGCCGGTCTGCTGTTCGCGGATCGAATCACAACGGTTTCCCCAACCTACGCGGTCGAGATTCAGGAACCCGAGGCAGGCATGGGGCTTGACGGCCTTTTGCGCGCGCGGGCAAATCAGCTGAGCGGCATCCTCAACGGCATTGACACATCAGTCTGGAATCCCGCGACGGATCCCAACATCGCTTCAACTTTCAATTCCGGTGACCTTGACAAGCGAGCGGCCAATAAAGTGGCGCTACAACGGCGACTTGGTCTTCGAATCGCGCCCGACGCCCTCTTGTTCGGTGTGATCAGTCGCTTGTCCTGGCAGAAAGGGCTTGATCTCCTTCTTCCGAACTTGTCGACCATCGTAAGCGATGGCACGCAAATGGCGCTGCTGGGGAGCGGAGATTCGGACCTTGAGAGCCGCTACAAGGCGGCCGCAGCATCCAACCCGGATCAGATCAGCGCGTCCATTGGTTATGACGAGAAACTGGCTCACCAGATCCAGGCCGGCGTGGATGCGCTCGTGGTGCCATCGCGGTTTGAACCCTGCGGGCTGACCCAGCTTTGCGCCTTGAGATACGGAGCAGTTGCCATCGTATCCCGTGTCGGCGGACTGGCCGATACCGTTATTGACGCCGACGAAGCGGCTATTGCCGGCGGCAAAGCAACAGGAGTCCAATTTGGGCCGGTCACGGTCGAAAATCTCGCTGGCGCAATCCGTCGAGCGGATGCCTTGTTCAGCGACAAGCCGGTTTGGCGAAGCATTCAGAAAAAAGGCATGACCGTCGATGTATCTTGGCGCAATTCCGCTCGTCGATATGCCGATCTGTATCGCCAGATTGTCAAAGCGCGCGCAAATAGCTCTTAGAGGCAACTCAACGCCGCAGCCCGCGCTAAGGAACGTACAAGCATGGGTGTTCCTCCGCCACCCCGTCCTCCGCGTCGCTCCATCGCGAGCGTATTATTTATAACGACTGAGCAGTCTGGCGCTCCCAAACAGAATTCCCGACCGACCACTTCTGGCACATAGAAGCCAGGTAAGGAACACAGGCCGAGCTGCTCCTTGCGTTTTGGGCCTCGATAGGTTTTAAGCCCGGTGACTTCATGACCAGGCATGAACGAGAAGCGAACTGCGTGGCTTTGCCACGTTTTAAGAGTGGCGCACCCCGCGTAGCTCATGCGCTTTAAATTGTTCTGAGCCTCCACAAAGGAATCCATAATGGCCAAGATGACCAAGAATCAGTTGATTGATGCAATTGCAGAAGGAACGCGGGTTTCCAAAGGAGACGTAAAGGCCGTCATCGAGCAGATGGCGGCTGTAGGCTATAAGGAACTGAATGAATCCGGCGAGTTCGTCATTCCTGGCTTCGCCAAAATGTCGGTCGTAAACAAGCCTGCTACCGAAGCCCGCAGCGGTGTAAATCCTTTCACGAAAGAGCCTATGGAGTTCGCGGCCAAGCCAGCCAGCAAGTCCGTCAAGGCGTCACCCCTGAAGGTTGCTAAAGACGCTGTTTGAAGCGGACGGGTTGGTTGAAGCTTGTTCGTTCGTCTGAACTGTGGGTAATTCCATCACACCCTAGACAGGCACCTCCACCCGCACACTATGCGCCCCGAGACGGAATCTCTGGAGGGCCTGGGGGACAGTCTCGCAAAGGCCATGCGGTGTAATGCCCGCGTGGCCTTTGTTTTTTATTGTCTGTCCGTAAGAATGGGGACTCTGGGTGAACGGCCGCTTCTGGCGAATATCATTGAAAAACTCGGCTGACATGAAGTCGTTGACGCGATCGATGCCGTCTTGGACTCTGTTTTTAGGCTGAGGCGATGCGCTGGGATGTTGCCGGGGTAACCAGCTTGGCGAGTTTTCGAAGATTTTGGGCGGTGGCGGCGAGCAGGAACAGCGTCTTGCCACCGGGGGCAATTGTAGACGTTCCTCGCCTCGTCGAATTGGAAGTCCGATCGGGAGAATGTCCCGTCATCGCGTCTGGATTTGTCGAAGACTAGGATGTGGGGCCCAATTTCCTGGGTCTCCAGCAGCCAATGCAACGATGGGGCCGAACCATAGGCGCTGTCGGCGGCAAGCCGCTCGGACAATCGACGGAACTCCGGCCTTTGTCACGCGTTGCGTCGAACTAGGGAAAGCGCGGGAGAACTCCCAATGGCCGACATCAAGGAACACATGGAAGTCATCGGCGCGGATGGTGTCCACATCGGTACGGTCGACAGGATTGAAGGCAACCGCATCAAGTTGACCAAAAACGATAGCGGCGAGCGAAGCCACAAGGGCCATCACCACTTCGTCGATCGCAACCTCGTCGCCGAGGTGGAAGGAAACAAGGTTCGCCTCTCAGCCATCGGAGCCGTTGCTGTCACCATGGAACAAGAAAAGTAGAACTCAAGCCGCAGTCTGGTCTTCTTTGTCCTTGGCGCCACCATCTTGAGCGCATGGTCCAGCAATAGACGTTGCAGCTCTTTCGCTTCCTCCCAAGGAGCGCGCATCCACACTTCGCGTTCCCCGTCAGTGGTCAGGATCACCGGCATCGCCTTCGAATGGATCGGCTCGACCACCGCGTTCGGCGCGCGAACCACACGATATCCTTCTTCTTCGTCTCCAAGTTCTAAGCTTACGCCAGAACTGAGTCTCCAGTGACCTCATGCTAAACGATGAGAACAACCTGCAAACGGCGTCGAGGCGCCAGCTCTGGTGGCAGCACGGTGTTTTTTACCAAATTTATCCACGCTCGTTTCAGGATTCGAATGGGGATGGAGTCGGCGATCTCAAGGGCATGATCGAGCGGTTGCCCTATCTGACGTCATTGGGAATCGACGCCATCTGGCTGTCGCCCGTCTTTCCTTCGCCTATGGCGGATTTCGGCTACGACATCTCCGATTACACCGGCATCGATCCTTCGTTCGGTACGACCGGCGATTTCAATGCTCTGGTGAGTGCGGCGCATGAGGGCGGCCTGAAGCTGATTCTCGGGCTAGTGCCAAACCACACTTCAGACCAGCATCCGTGGTTCGTCGAGTCTCGCGCCTCTCGCAATAATCCAAAGCGCGACTGGTATATCTGGCGCGATAGTCGACCGGACGGCGGGCCGCCGAACAACTGGTTGTCGGAATTCGGCGGCAGCGGTGGCAATATGACGAGGCGACGGGCCAATATTTTTATCACGCGTTTCTGCCCGGCAGCCGGACCTCAACTGGCGTAATCCGCAGGTTCGCGACGGGTGGACGTCTTCGGGGGCGGCCTTCTTTCGCGAGCACACCTCCGCTCAGCCAACGCTGGGCGCCGTACTGGCGACGCTCTACCGGTCTCGTAGGAGATGCGACTCCTGCGGCGGTAACGTTGACCGGTTAGGTTAAGAGGCGAGTGTCGTTGCGCCGTGGCGACTAGCCGATATCTTTGCGCGCAAATGAATTCAAACTTTTCTTTTTATTTTGGTGATTGATCGCGATGAAAAGACCGCGTGAAGGTTCAACCGAAATTATTTGCCCGGCCTGCAATGGCACGGGCTTGCAAAAGGTCAATCAGCCGACGCAACCGGGCCGCAAAATCTATCCTCCGAAATGCGAGGAATGTCTCGGCAAAGGCCGGATAAAAAAAGCAGCCTCAAAGTGAGTGCGGATCGCTTTCGCGGCACAGCTCCTGATCACAGCGCCCCGGCTTAGCGCCGTCGCCGCAGATCCATGCAGGCGGCCCGCGCTTGGTGCTCACGATCATGCCCAGCGCCCTCGGCAGCCAGCCAGAGCTTCCAAAATAAACCCCCGGAGCTGTGTGTCTCCGGGGGCTCATTTCGGATCGTCGAGATCGGGTACATCCGCCAACCCAGAACGATCCTCGATCTCGCAATGACTTCACCGGCCTTGGGCGGAATTTGGGCGGCCATGCGTCATCAGCCTGATGAAGCTCAGCCACAACGGTTCGCGCATCCCCGCTTGTATCGGGCTCCGCGCCAGCACACGCTTCACCGATTGCAGCGTGACCATCGGCTGCGGGTTTGCCATGCCGGACATATGTTCGATTCATTGTGCGCCGGGGCAGGGCGGCGATCAGCTACCAGCCGGTCCGTCGAAGGACCTTACGTTTCCGCCGGCTTCAAATCGCCATCGCACACATGGTCTAGGTTCTCTTCACCTGGGGCGGCGATGATGGCGATTCACAGGCAACGCGCTATGCGGGCGGGTTATCTGTCAGCCAGGCAGCCGCTTTCCGCTACCCTCCGCCACATGACACGAAAATATTTGATTTTTCACCAGTGTGCGGACCATACGGCCCCGCGCGCAAGCTCGGCCTGAAAAAATCTGTGGCCCCGCGCGAGATGGAAAATTCGTGATTTCACTACACGAAAAAGCGATCGCATTTTCCCGGACCAATTGCGCATTTCAGGCGACCAACCGGGTAAGTGATCTTTCCTCATTTGGGGGGACCCCTTTGAAAGCGGTTCGCAAGTCACGATCGGGATGCCGGGATCAGTTTCCAGTTTTTGAATTGGTCTTGAAAAAGCGCGGCCGAACGTGGCGGTGGGGCGTTTGCACGACCGAAGTGGCTGTCGTCATGGACGGTTCAGAAAGCAGCCGACCCGCCGCCAAATATAAGGCCGACAGGGCCCTCTTCCTACTGCTGCTGTCCGCGCCGTATCGAGCTATCCAGCGCAGCACGTCTCGGAGCCCTGAACAAACTATTTGAAACTTAAAATATTAGATCTAGATCAGTCTTGAAATCGGGGGACTAGGGCCAATTTGGAGCACCCGGAGAATGGGCTAAACGCTTAAGTTGCACCTTTTAGCCTTCACTCGCTCGCATTTGTTTGCAACACTCCAACCTAAACTTGCGATTTGATTGTCGGGCATCACTTGAGAGACCGCCTTATTGGTGACTTTGCCTCTCCCGAGTTCAGGCAGAGATTGGATTAGCAGCCCCCTTGCTTTCTTACGTAATCCGTTTGTAGAGGCCAGTACCTGAATGCCGTCTTCCTCCAACAAGATTGCGCTGTTCATCGATGGCGCCAATCTCTATGCGACAGCCAGGACGCTCGGCTTCGACATCGACTACAAGCGCCTGCTGAAGGAGATCCAAAGCCGCGGAACGCTAGTGCGCGCCTTCTACTACACCGCAGTCCTTCAAGATCCGGAATTTACGTCGATCCGCCCGTTGATCGACTGGCTGGACTACAACGGTTATACCGTCGTCACCAAGGCGACCAAGGAATTCATCGACGCCAGCGGCCGGCGCAAGGTAAAGGGTAACATGGACGTCGAGCTTGCGGTCGATGCCATGGAACTCGCCCAATGTATCGACCAGATGGTGCTGTTCTCCGGCGGCGGAAACTTCCGCTCGCTGGTCGAAGCGATGCAGCGCCGCGGCGTCCGCGTCACCGTGATCTCGACCATTTCCGGCCAGCCGCCGATGATTGCCGACGAGCTGCGCTGCCAAGCCGATGTCTTCACAGACCTCGTGGAATTAAAGTCCAAGATCACCCGCGATCCGTCCGAGCGTCCGGCTCCGCGTAATCACGCGCCCCAATCTCTGCTGCGTGCGACTACAGCGGCGCCGACGAAGGATGGCGATGATTTCAATGACTGATAGAGCTGGTCTCTCGGCCATTGCAAGGCGGCCAAATGCGGCAGATAGTTACCTAATCTTTCTTTTGTTATAGTTATCCTACATACTGCATCATGGTCGAGACCCGGTCTGCACCTCGCTACCGCGTGATCAAGCCCGCGCATATTGAGCATGGCGGCGACAAAATTGCCTGCACGGTTCGCGATCTATCGATTACTGGCGCGGCACTGGAGGTATCTGACTCAACCGGAATCCCTGCAAAATTCACGTTAGCCCGAGGACGGATTGAGACTGGCGTGGTCGGTGCTGTTGCCTGGTCTGGAAGAACTGGAAGAAGCCTACGGCTAAGTCGACCAGCCTCGTCTGGGTCTTGAGGCGTTGTCAGGAGGATCGCTGTCGGCGGCCGCGCCGAACTGCGATGAAAACCAACGCGAGCAACGCCAGCCACGAACTCGTGTTCAAGATCGTCCTTATCAATGAGCGTCGGCGCGTCACATCGGCCCCTTTGGGCGGGGCCGTCGCATGTGGCGACGGCCCCTGATCGCGCAAAGACTGAGCGGTTACGATCGCGCGACTGCGATGAAGTTAGGACCGCGCGCAAATTCGCGACAGCGAAAGTCCCAGTTAATGTTGACGTCGGCGATCTGGGTTAATTCTGAAACTGCAAAGCAAGCTCATCGTGCCGATGATATCGAAGGACCTATTTTCGCTGGTCTGGTGCCTGCGGTGCTAGGCTGACCTGCGACCCGCTTGGTGATCTTCGAGCCTTGGTGCCAATGCCAACTGGTCACCTCCGAAACTGCTTTCGGTACTTCCATTGCTGGCTTCGTCGGGTTGATCGTGGTCGTGCTAACGATCGATCTTTCGGTCGTATCGTTGATGGAGGGTGAGGCAAGTTTGTTTGCCTTCGCTAGACTGTTCACACTCTCGGTCTCGGAAGGGGGCGCCGCATCAATTAACGACGCCGTGCCTGCAGGAATGGTTTTTGCCCCGATGCTCGTCCTCAGCACGAAAAGGACGCTTATCGAGAGCAAACAAATCAGTCCCAACCAAAGCGTTCTAGACATTGGGAAAAATCGATCTCACAAACAATGCCAACAGCCGCTACATTTTAGGCGATAAAAAGGCTGGTTGGCCTGTCGGCCAGCTCGGTTCTAAATCGGGCTGGGGATAAACCCGTACAGAGCGGTCAGCTTACCGTCGGGCCTGTGAATAAACTCTCCTCCTAAGCCCTGTGCAGAACCGCGCTTTTATTCATTGGCTTTCAGGGGCACGCCGCTAGTCTGAGAGCAGCTATGAAGATTATTAGCATCAGACAGCCCTGGGCCGCTCTCATTGTGAGCGGCATCAAAGACGTCGAGAACAGGACATGGCCGACGCGCTACCGCGGCCAGCTCTTGATCCATGCGAGCAGAACCCGACGACACCAGCACCGACGACATTGAGCGTCGCTTTGGCGTTCGACTACCGCAAGAGTTGCCGCTCGGCGGCATCGTTGGCGTTACGGAGATCGTCAACTGCGTTCGGCCGCATTCGAGCACATGGTACGCACCTGGCTGCTACAGCTTTGTTCTCGCGAACTCTCGGTCATTGCCATTCGTGCGGTGGAAGGGCGCGCTGTCGCTTCGCGACGCACCGGCCGAGCTACTGACGACGTTGGGCTCGTTAGCTGCCATTGGAGGGCCAATGCGCTCTGGTCATCAAATCGAACTGGCTCCGCAGTCTTTCCGCGATTGACAAAATCATCTCGGAACGCGGTGCGGTAGGACAGAGATCGCCGGTGGGCTACTCACAAATAGATTCCGTCTCCAGTCTGATGGCTGACTCCAGCTCCTCGATAGCGACCGATGGCACTCGATTGTATACCGTCGAATGAACCGAAATTATCGTTGCGGAAAATTAATTGGGTCGGCGTCACCTAGTTCCGTTCTCCGTCTGCAAATGCCGGCCGAACCACATCGAAACCGGCGAAGTTGGAATCGCGAGGGACCAGCGACTGTCATCACTCACGAATAAAATCTCCAAACTAATTATCGAAGCGCGACTTATTCCGATCAGCGAACTTAACCGTTATCGCCAGCGCTGCGGCGGGGGGCGACGCGGCGGGCGCGCCATCAACAGTGCCAATGCAAAACCGATCCCGCCCGCGATCAACATCGAACCGAGTGGGTTGTCCTGCACCTTCTTGGCAATCGCCTGGGTGCTGTCACGGAATGTATCGCCGCTGTTCTCGTAAGCGCCTTTGGCATAGCTGGCGGCGACATCCGTAGCTTCGCGCGCTGCATCCTTCGCTTGGCCGTATAGGTTCTGTGCCGTGCCGGTCGTCTCGCGGGCCCGGCCTTCTGCCTGGGTCTTTGCGTCGCCGGCGATATCGCCGACGGAGCCCTCGACCTTACCGGCGAAATCCTTCGCCGAGCCAGCAATTCGATCCTTGTCCATCGCGCACTCTCCCTAAAGCAGGCCCCGGAGAACCAACCGACAAGGTAAGTTTCCGTTCCCGTGCGCACGACTCCACTTTGGAAACGTGGTCTGGTCTAAAGCTCTTACGATTCCACGCTCACTGCTCGGCTCTTCGCGCCGCCCACTATCGGCCTTTCCGTAAACGACGGCGCCTTTCAAGCCGCGTCCATTTCGTTCGGTTGGCAGTCAGGTACGGAACGATCGGGTCGGGCAGCTGTTAGGATCAAACAGGAGTTGCTCCGCTATGCGCCGTCTAAAACCACAGTCGATCCGGAATCAGCTGGACCTCGCCGATGCACGGCAAGTTCGAAGCGTGAAAAAGCGTTTGCGCCTATCTGAGGGTGAACTCAATGAGATCGTCAGCAGAATTGGGAATTCCATTGCGGCGATCAGCAAGGAGGCTTCATTCAAGAAGGCCAGACGGCTGTCTCCGCCACCTTCACTTCCCGACTCCGCTGTCATTGTCGAGGTGACCTCGAACGCAGCGGAGCCTTGATGGCCATGTGGAGGGAATACGACCTGCGGTTAGGTCTACAGCCGTTTTCGTTGCCCTTACCCTACCCATTGGGCAGTACACCCATATGACGGGCGTAAGGGCGGACGAGTTCCTGTTTGTCGCCGGAATGCTGTCGGGTGATGCAGCAGGCAATGTTATCGGCGAGGGCGAATTCGACATTCAGAATGCGTAGGTCTTTCGCAATATCGAGGTGGCACTGAAATCAGCCGGAGCATCCTGGGCCAACGTCGTTCAGTTCACGACATACCTCCTCCATTCGCAGGACATCCCAAAGTTCATGGAGTTTCGGTTACATGAATTCCCAAAGATGTTTCCGGACGGCAAGTATCCATCGAACACCCTTCTCATAATCGACCGG
>VAZG01000051.1 GCA_005885285.1 Alphaproteobacteria bacterium
GATCTGCATGCCCTATCACGCTCACAAGCCCCTCGACATACGCCGCAAATCGCGATTCACTCGTTCCAGATCGTCGACGACCCATCGCAGCCCCCAGTGCCAACGTGAATCTCGCCGTTTAACTGATTCCAACCAACCTTGTAACGCGACTTTCTGACTCAGTAGAACTAGGGCATGATCCGGAAAAGTGGGTACCGGTTTTCCGAAAAGATCATGCTCAAACAAAAAGATAGAGCGGGATGACGATTCGAAGAAAAGTCATCACGCTCTGGGCTCAACGACCGCCTATTCGAGGCCTGCGTCCAAGACCTCGCCGAACTGATCCCAACTGGTGCCGTTCCAGCGTTGCAGCTGCATCTGGGTCCAGACCTGGTTGTTGCCGGCACTGGTGTTGATCCTGATGCCGGGCAGCGTGGTCGGCAACACGAAATCCCTGAGCGACTTGGCTTGCTTCAGGATATTGGCGCGCGACAGATCGTTGCCGCATTGATTGAGGATTCGTTCAAGCAGCATGCCTTGCTGATAGCCGGTCAGGTAGCTGGTATTGGTGATATCGGCGCCAGCGAGGTATTTCTCGAAGAAGGCGCGATAGGCTCGGACGCCCGCATCCTGCTGCCATTTTGGATCATTGGGGTCCTTGTTGGGCGTGCCTACAATGACGCCGATCGAATTTTCCAGGCCCGCCGGCTTTAGTGTTCCAGCGACCGAGCTGGACGGAAAGTTGATGAGGATCGTCGGCTTCCAGCCGATCTCGGCGGCCTTGCGGATCGCTTGCGCCGCGAATTTCGGCGTGCCGGCGACGAACAGGGCTTCCGCCCCCGAGCTCTTCAAGGTGACGACCTGGGAATCCACCGTCGGCTCGGTCACATCGTAAGCAGCGGTGACGACCCGCTTGTCGAATTCGGCGCCGAGAAATGTCCGGAAGGCGTTGACGTAGTCTTTGCCGAGATCGTCGTTCTGGAACAGGATCGCGACCTTCGCCGCCGGCAATATGCGGCTCAGATATTTGGCGTAGATCTTTCCTTCGGTGTCGTAGCTGACGAGCCCGGTGGTGATCAGCGGGTAATCCTTCACGCTGGTGAACTTGCTCGACCCGGTGACGATCGCAAGCGACGGAACGTTTTTGATCGCCAGATATTTTGCAACGGCCGAGTTGCCGGCGGTACCAAGCTGGCCGAACATGAACGCGACCTCGTCGCTCTCGACCAGCCGGCGGACGTGCTCGACCGCTTTTGGCGGACTGTAGGCATCGTCCAGCGCGATGTAGTTGATCTTGCGACCTCCGATGCCGCCACTATCATTGATCGATTGCACGTATGCGAGCGTGCCGCGCCCAACCAGGCCGATCGAGGATGCCGGGCCGCTGAACGGAAAAACGCCGCCGATCTTGATTTCGGTCGGCGTGACACCCGGCGCATCGGCAGCGTGCGAGCCGTTCGCCCATCCGCAAGCCATGGCCATCAGCGTTACGCAAACGAGCTTGACGCCGTGGACCATGGAATCCCCCGGATCGGCTCTATGCCTGCCACGGCATCACCCGATCAGGGTCGGCTATACAGTTCCGTTTTAGAACTTGTCAACCAAAATCTGGCCCAGGCCTGATCGCGGAACTTAAGCGGACGCAAGCTCGGACGGATTCTTGGATTGGCGGGGCGGGACGCGGCCTCAGTTCTGATTTGGGCCTTTCCCGGCAGGAAACGCCGTTGCATCGAGGCCGGTGGCGGCAGGCTTCGGCCTATTTGTCTTTGTCCTTCCCGTTTTTATCCTTCTTGCCGTTATCTTTTCTGCGATTGGTGAAGCGTGCATTGCCGAGCCCGGTGCCGATGGTCAGCACGCCCCAGTGCTCGACGTCCTGCATGAACGGCACTTCGGAGAGCCCCTGCACCACCCCGTCATTGTGCATCAAGACCGCGGTATCGTGAGCGCCGATCTTCGGGACACCCTCGATCAGGCTTGCCGGCAGGTTGAACTTGCTGCTCTCCCAATTGCCGGGCAGATTCTGTGCACCCTTCTGGATCGAGCCGTCCGTGTTGATCACGCCAGGGCACGCTATTCCAATGAAGGGCGCGAGTTTGAGGTCTTCGGATTCGGCCAGGGCGATCAGTTCCTTCAACATCTTGACGAGCCGCTTCACCGCAGCTTCGCGCGTCGGCTCGTCATCGGCGTGGCGCCACAGCTCAGATTTCCACACATGAGCCTTGGACAGGTCGGGCGCCTTCTTGCAGCGCGTCTCGACCACGCCGCAGCGGATATTGGTGCCGCCGATATCGACGGCGAGGATGCCGTCATAGCCCTCGAAAATCCACGACGGCGCCAGATGCACCGCGCCGATCAAGGCTGCATCGTCGGGGTGAAAACGGATCGGAACCAGATCGCCCTTGAAATCGTCGGACTTGAGGATGATGTCGGCGCGCGCGATCGCAAGTTCGCCGAGCCGGCTGTCGCGAAAGCCGCCGCCGACCACGATGCGCTCGGTCTTGGCCCACGCTTTGGTCTTGAGAAACCGGCGCGTCACATGGGCCAGTTCCTGCGCGAATTCCTCAATCGCGCTGTGCACGACCGCGGAAGCCTCGGTGTCATCGCCGACCAGGATCTCATCGAGCGTCTTCTTGTTGATCTTGTCTGAAGGCTCCTCGCCGAACGGATCTTCGCCGGACTTGCCGAGCGGTTTTCGCCAGCGGTCGAATATCTTGCGGAATGCGCCCTTCGAGGCGCGGTCGCCCAGATAATGGTCGTCTTCCTTCAACTCGATGTTGAAGCTATCCACGTCTACCGACGGCAGGCGGGTGGCACCGTGGCTCCCAATGGCCGTTGTAGTTATGACGTCTTCAGCCATGCTGGCTTAGCCCTGCCCGCTTTCGAGGTTCAGAAGGGACAACGGCGGGGGAACCCTTTGGTTTCGCTCGAAGCTGTCGAAGGTCTTGAAAACGTGCCAAATCCTTGCATTTCGGCCGGTTTTCGCCCCACTTTACCTTGACTCGGCGGGATCAGCGGCTATAAGTCCGCACCATCCGGCGCGGGATTTCTCGCGCCGCTTGTTTTTGCGTGTATTTGGTCGGGCTCGCTTTTGCTCGCGCGGAAAACATACCCACAGCGACTGTAGAAAAAGCCGGCCCGGACCCGTTCCGAGGCCGGGATCGAACACGAAGGAATCCAACGATGTTCGCAGTCATCAAAACCGGCGGCCGGCAATACCGTGTCGTTCCGAATGATGTACTCGAGATAGGCAAGATCGAAGGCCTCGTCGGCTCGATCGTGCAGCTTGGCGAAGTTCTGGTACTTGGCAGCGATACGCCGGTGCTTGGCACGCCCAGCGTGGCGGGCGCTTCCGTGGCAGCGGAGGTGTTGCAGCACAAGCGCGGACCGAAGGTGATCGCGTTCAAGAAGCGCCGCCGCAAGAATTCGCGCCGCAAGCGCGGCTATCGCGACGAGATCACGGTGCTTCGCGTCACCGAGATCCTGGCCGATAACGCAAAACCTTCCATCGGTCCGCGGCCGAAGAAGGAAAAGATAGTAGCCGCGCCCACGGAGGGCGAGGACGAGGCGCCCAAGGCTGCACGCAAGGCCGCGAAGAAGGCAGCGCCCAAAAAGGCGGTGGCCAAAGCTGCGGCGAAACCGCGCGCCAAGCCAGATGCCAAAAAGCCCGCGGCGAAGAAGACCGCCGCCAAAGGCAAAAGTGATAAAAAGTGAAGCGCCAAAAATCGCGTGACAAAAAGTGAAATGATTCCTTCAAGGAATTGATCTAGAGATACGGACAAGTTTGGAGACGGGCCATGGCTCACAAAAAAGCAGGCGGTTCATCACGGAACGGGCGTGATTCAGCGGGCAAGCGGCTCGGAATCAAGGCCTATGGCGGCGAGCACGTGATCCCCGGCAACATCATCGCGCGTCAGCGCGGCACCACGTGGCATCCCGGCCTTAATGTGGGCATGGGTACCGACCATACTTTGTTTGCCAAAGTCGAAGGCCACGTCGAATTTCATGCCAAAGGCAACGGCCGCACGCTCGTATCGGTTCGCCCGATGCAGGATGCCGCGGCCGAGTAACGGTGGACAACAAATTGAGTCCGCCGGGTCCTGTTGAACCGGCGGAGCTCTTAAAGGCTCCAAAGGGGAGGCGGGAAACCGGCCTCCCCTTTTATTTGATGCGATTGCTGACGGAGCCCGACATGCTGCAGGACATTCCCACCCCATCATTGCGCGAGGCGTCTAGCTGCGTCCTCGAGACCGAACGGCTGACCCTGCGCAGGCCGACGCTCGCGGACGTAAAAGCGATCGCGCGTCTCGCCAACGACCGCCGTATTGCGGAAAATACCCGCCGCCTGCCGCATCCCTATTCCCAGGAGCATGCCATCGAATTCGTGCGCGCCATCGCCGACGACCGGCGCGATATCGCGTTCCTGATCGAACACGCTCACGCGCCGGTGGGCATGGTCGGCATCAACTGGCGCGAAGTGGATGCGCCGGAACTCGGCTACTGGCTCGGCTTCGAGCATTGGGGCCAGGGCTTCGGCACCGAAGCCGCGCGCGCCGTGATCGATTTTTTCTTCGAGGAGTTCGATCTGGATCAGCTGTTCTCGGGCGCGCGCGTCGCCAACCCGGCTTCGCGCAACATCCTGGAGAAGTGCGGCTTCCAGTGGAGCGGCGTCGAACTGCACCGCTTCGAGGCGCTGGGCTGCTCAACCCCGGTCGATTGCTTC
>VAZG01000052.1 GCA_005885285.1 Alphaproteobacteria bacterium
GCTGGCCGGCGTCGTCACCGCGCAGGTGATCGCCTTTGCGCTTCTGATCGGCGCGATCGCGTTGCCCGGCACCTTCCTGGCCAAGGCGTTTGTCGAGCGCATGCCCGTTCACGTCCACACCGCGATCCTCGATGTCGCCGTGATCGCCGGCGGGGTAGTGATGATATCGGCGGCGGTCAGGCAGCTTGTTTGACCCGGAGCGCATGAATCGACGTGAAGCGACGATGTGAAATTCGTTGCCGCTCAATCGTAAGCAGGCAGCTTTCGCATCACGCGGCCGATGGCGTCGGCCCCGGCGTCGATCTCCGGCTCGGTCCAGGCCGCAAAGCCGAGGAACAGGCCCTGACCGGTGATCTCTCCGGTAAAATGCCGCGAGAGAGGCCGCCCGGTCACGCCTAGTTCTGCCAAACGCGCTGCAACAGCGACATCGTTCTGCCGCCGGCCGAGTTGAACGAGAAGCTGCATGCCTCCCGCTGGCGGTGCAATCTTCAACGCATGACCGGCGGCGGCGCGGAGTGCCTGCGCGAGGTGGTCGCGTCTTTCACGATAGATGCGCGTCATCTTGCGGATATGCGCAGCAAAAAGACCATCGTCCATGAATTCGGCCAAGGCCTCCTGCAGAGGAGGAGGCACGATCTGCCCGCTATGACGCTGAGCCTTCTCGAACACGTCCACCAGGCTACTCGGCACGATGGCGTAACCGCAGCGTATATCAGCGAACATCGATTTAGAGAACGTGCCGACATAAAAGACACTGCCGGTTTCGTCGAGCCCCTGTAACGCTGCGACGGGCCTGCCGTCATAGTGGAACTCGCTGTCGTAATCGTCTTCGATGATCGCCGCACCGGTTGATCCGGCAAAAGCCAGCAACTCCTTTCGTCGATTGATGGGCATCAGCAGACCGGTGGGGTATTGGTGGGACGGGGTGACGAAAATCAATCGCGGCCGATCACGTCGGCCGCGGAACGAGAGGCCGCTGCGATCGAGCCCTATGCCGCGAATGACGGCTCCCGCCGCTTCGAGCGCCGCGCGCGCTCCACCGTAGCCGGGACTTTCGAGCCAGGCGATGTCGCCCGCATCGAGCAACACCCGGGCGATCAGCTCGACCGACGCCTGCGCGGTCGGCGTGATGATGATCTGACGAGCTTCGCACCTGACGCCTCGATGCTCGACCAGATGTCCGAGCAGCGCAGCTTGGAGCGAGGTCCTGTTCAATGCCGTCGTGCCGGGTGCAAACGCGCCGCGGGCGGCGCGTCGAAGGCAGCGCGCCCACAGATCGTGCGGAAACGCACGCGCGTCGGCCAGTCCCGGAACAAACGGCCTTGGTTGGCCTTCGTTCGCGAAGGGCCAATCCGCTTTGCGGACTCGTTGCGCCCAGCGTGAAATGCGCACGGTAGCGGCGGCTCGGCGCGAGGTTTGCCGGCCGGATACTAGCCTTGACACCAGCCTTGGCTTCGAAACCGCTGCGATGACGGGACGTCGTCCCTGCGTGACGATGAGGTAGCCTTCCATCGCCAACTGATCGATGACGAATGAAACCGTATTGCGCGACACCTTCAGTCGGCGTGCGAATTCTCGGCTGGACGGCAAGCGATGCCCCGGCGGCAGCGAGCCAGCCAGGATCGCCCTGCGCAACTGTTCGTAGAGTTGATGCGTAAGGGTTTCGTCGCCTCCCGGATGCAGATCGAAATCGACCGCACCGGTTAGAAGGTTGCTCATAACTGGCTCTATTAAAATCCAATAGATGGCTCTTTTATAAAGGCCAGTAGAGCCTATGGTCGACTCCATGTCGAGTGCCACGATGGTGCTTGCGATTGTGGGATCGACGATGAAGCACACCCTCTCTCGCCGTGCGGCGCTGCTTCTGTTTGCCGTCGTTGTCGTGATGTGGGGCTCGAACTGGGCCATCACGAAAACACTCGTTCAGAGCGTCTCGCCACTGTGGACCGTGGCAATCCGCTCGGCCATCGCGACCCTGGCATTGCTCGTATTGCTGCTGGCGCGCGGGCAACTCGTCCGGCCGCGGCGCGGCGACATTCCGGTAATTCTTACCGTCGCGCTGCTTCACATGGGAGGGTTCTCGGCGCTCGTCGCCTTCGGCCTGCAATTCGTACCGGTCGGCCGGTCCATCGTGCTCGGCTATACCACCCCGCTGTGGGTCGCGCCCGGCGCCTGGCTGTTTCTAGGCGAGCCTGCGACGCGATCGCGGCTCGCGGGAATCGTATTAGGCTTGGCCGGACTGGCTATCATGTTCAATCCGCTGGCCTTCGACTGGGACGACAAGAATGCGCTGGTCGGAAACGGTCTGATCCTGCTGGCGGCGCTGTGCTGGGCAGCCAATATTCTCTACGTCCGTGCGCACAGGTGGATTTCGACACCGTTCCAAATGGTCTTCTGGCAGGCGCTGTTCGCTACCTTGGTATTGTCGGCACTGGCGTTATCGATTGATGGAGCACCGCAGGCATATTGGAGTCCTGGTCTTGCGGGCGCGTTTCTCTATGCGGGAATATGCGGTACGGCGCTGGCCCATTGGGCGATGGTGGTGGTCAACCGCAGCCTGCCAGCCGTAACGACGTCGCTCGGCCTCCTCGCAACGCCCGTCGTCGGCGTGGCCACTTCAGCGATCTTCCTCGGCGAGACGATCGGCAATTCCTTGATCATTGCGATGACGATGATCCTGGCTGGCATCGCGATCGGGACCATTCCCCGCGGCACCGTCAGGGCCATTTCACTTCCGGCGGCAGCGACGACAGGATCGAATCGACATTGCCGCCGGTTTTCAGTCCGAAGATGGTGCCGCGGTCGTATAACAGGTTGAATTCGACGTAGCGGCCGCGCCGGACCAACTGTTCTTCGCGGTCCTCAGTGCTCCAGGATGTCCCAAAATTGCGCCTGACAATCTCGGGATAGATTTTCAGCAGCGCGCGGCCGACATCCTTGGTGAAGGCGAGGTCCGCCTCCCAATCGCCCGAATCGTGCCAGTCGTAGAAGATGCCGCCGATGCCGCGCGCCTCCTTGCGATGCGGCAGATAGAAATACTCGTCGCACCATTTTTTGTATTTTTCGTAAGGCGCGACCGCCGCATGCGCCTCGCAGGCCGCTTTCATGGCGGCATGAAAGGCGATGGCGTCAGCGTCATCCTGGGTCCGCCGCCGCTCGAGCAGGGGCGTCAGATCGGCGCCGCCGCCGAACCACGCCTTGGTGGTGACGACGAAGCGGGTGTTCATATGCACCGCCGGCACATTCGGATTGCGCATATGCGCAATCAGCGAAATGCCCGACGCCCAGAAGCGGGGATCCTCGGCGGCGCCGGGAATCTGCGCACGAAATTCGGGCGCGAATTCGCCGTGCACCGTCGAGCAATGCACGCCGACCTTCTCGAACAGCCGTCCGTGCATCACCCTCATCTCGCCGCCGCCGCCGGGCTGGCCGGTATGGTCGGTGCGCTCCCATTGTGTGCGCACGAAACGCCCCGCGTTGGCGGGATAGAGCGAGGAGGGCGCATCGTCCTCCAGCTTCTCGAAGCTTTGGCAGAAATGGTCGCGCAGCGCTTCGAACCAGCTTCGCGCCCGCGCTTTGCGATCCTCGATCACGGACATGTCCATGGCAGACATCTAATTCCTTGGTCCGTAATAGGTGCAGCTTTCGTTGCAACTGTCGCGGTGGACGCTCACCCGCGTGATCCGTCCGGCATGCTGTACCCTATCCCAGATGAAGCGCGAGATATTTTCCAGCGTCGGCGGGCCAAGCGTCGCGATCCTGTTCAGTAGCTTGTGGTCGAGCTTCTCTCGTACCTCCGCCATGCTGCGTTCGAGAAGGCCGAGATCGAGCACCATTCCCGTCGCGGGATCGGGTGTACCGCGCACCGTCACCTCCGCGCGAAAGGAGTGGCCGTGGATTTCCTCGCTCGCGGCGCCAAATGTCGTTCCCGAGAGCTCATGCGCTGCCTCGAACCGGAACGATTTCGTCAATTCCCACATCTTGAAAACCTAAGTCCTATCTGATGCCAAGTGTCTTATGCGTCTGCAAGCTGAGCCGCCATTGCGGATGGCGCAAGCAATACTCGACCGCGCGCGCCGTGTTCTCGATCACGTCCGGGCCGTCCATCGGCTGCAGCGAGAACCGTTCGAAATCGAGGCCGACAAAGACCTCCGGCGCCGCGTCGGCTTGCGGGTAGACCAGCTTCAGCTCATGGCCGCGGCGGATCACGAGGTCCGCGCCGGCTTTGGGGCTGACGCAAATCCAGTCCAGGCCATCGGGCGGATCGATGGTGCCATTGGTCTCGACGCCGATCGCGAAGCCGCGCGCATGCAACGAATCAATCAGCGGCGGGTCGACCTGCAGCAGCGGCTCGCCGCCGGTCAGGACCGTGTAGCGGTTCGCCT
>VAZG01000053.1 GCA_005885285.1 Alphaproteobacteria bacterium
CGCGTTCCAGAGGTTGAGGTCGCCGACTTGCGGGCCCTCGACGCTGACAATGCGGAAGAAGTGTCCTGCCGGCACCTCGAATGCCTTGGCGTCCCGCGGCGGCACCGTAAGCTCGGCAACTTCAGACAACTCAGCGCGCGCCTTTTGTAAAACGCGGCGTCGAACGATGGCAATTGCTCGACCGAATACGTCAGCACCGGCAGTGCCCTGCGCCGCGCCTCCGCGTCCGAGGGTGGCATCGTATGTGTGCGCTTCGTCATCCCCCTTCGTCCCTCCGAAAAGCCGGCAGAAATGCATTGAGCCAGAATACCGCGTCACGGACCCGCTGGTTGGCCTTTCCGAACGATAGGTGATCGGCCTTGCCTAACGACGATTGCGCAAGCTACCCCAGAGGCTCTGCCTCCACGCCGAGGGCACATTTCTCCCAGTCGAGGCGTTTTGGGGCGGTTTCGATACGGCTTCACAGGTGCATCGCCTTCTTTCGCCCGGAGCACCGGCAGCTCAGCGCCGTGAGAGTCGCTTGACGCCCCCCGATGTTGGCGGGAAACCTGCCGCGGCTACAAATATCCGGTCGAGCTGGCGGCCCGGAGGGGCAGTGATGAGACGTTCGCGTAGGATTGCCGTCGCGGCTGCAACGGCGCTGGCGCTCTGGCTGGGCAGCCACTTGGCGCTTGCGCAGAAATCGGGCGGCGTCCTCAAGATGCCGGATTTCGCTAGTCCGGCCTCGATGTCGATCCACGAGGAAGTGACGCGCGCCGCGGTCACCGTGCTGATGCCGGTGTTCAACAACCTTGTGCTGTTCGACCAGCACAAGGAGAAGAACACGCTCGACACCATCGTACCCGACCTCGCCGAAAGCTGGACCTGGAGCGAGGACGGCAAGGAGCTGACCTTCAAGCTCCGGCACGGGGTCAAATGGCATGACGGCAAGCCGTTCACCGCCGCCGACGTCAAATGTACCTGGGACCTCCTGCGAGGGAAGGCGCAGGAGAAATTGCGTCTCAACCCGCAAGGCGTGGTACCGCAACCTCGACGAGGTCACCACGAAGGGGGACGACGAGGTCACCTTCCATCTGAAGCGGCCGCAGCCCTATCTGCTGGTGCTGCTGGCGTCCGGCGTGTCGCCGGTCTATCCGTGCCATGTCTCGCCAGCGCAGATGCGCCAGCACCCCATCGGAACCGGTCCGTTCAAGTTCGTCGAGTACAAGCCGAACGAATCCGTCAGGCTGACCCGCAACCCGGATTACTGGAAGCCTGGGCGGCCCTATCTCGACGGGCTCGAATTCCCGATCGTCGCCAGTGTCGCCACCCGCAACCTGATGTTCATCGCCGACAATGTCGACATGACCTTGTCTTACGGCGTTTCGATGCCGCTGTTGCGCGACATAAAGAGCCAGGTGTCGGAGGCGATCTGCACGACCACCACCGACAACGGCGCCCGCAACCTGATAATCAACCCGGTGAAGCCGCCGTTCGACAATGCCGAATTGCGCCGCGCTGTGTCCCTGACGCTCGACCGCAAGGCGTTCGTCGACATCCTGGTCGAGGGGCAGGGCCTGATCGGCGGGGTGATGCAGCCGCCGCTGGACGGCATCTGGGGCCTGCCCGCCGAGAAGCTTGCCGAATTGCCGGGCTACGATCCCGACGTCGCGAAGAACCGCGCCGAGGCGCGCGCGATCATGGAAAAGCTCGGCTACGGCCCGAACAAGCGGCTCGGGGTCACCGTCTCGACCCGCAACACCGCCGGCTACCGCGACCCGGCCGTCATCGCGATCGACCAGATGAAGGAAATCTACATCGACGGCACCCTTGAGCCGATCGAGACCGCCAACTGGTTCCCCAAGGTCATCCGCAAGGACTATACGATCGGCGTCAATGTCAGCGAGACAGCGGTCGACGACCCCGACCAGATGCTCTACGAGAACTACGCGTGCGGCTCGGACCGCAACTACACCGGCTATTGCGACAAGGAGGTCGACGCGCTGATCGACCGGCAGTCGAGCGAGCCCGATCCCGAGAAGCGGCGGCAATTGGTGTGGGAGATCGAGCGGCGCCTCGCGCGCGACGCCTCGCGCCCGATCATCTTCTACACCCGCGCCGCGACCTGCTGGCGGCCGCGCGTCAAGGGCCTCAACCTGGTCGTCAACAGCGTTTTCAACGGCTGGCGGTTTGAGGACGTGTGGCTCGATAAGTAGACTGGTGCCCTCATCTCGCTCTCTCCCCATCTGAAACGGTCCGGCTGGCCCGCGCAATGACGGAAATGGGGCAATCCTCCGCATTCGTCGATCGCTGGCGCACACCCTCCGCGGTTTCCTCCCCCGAGGCTTTTCGGACGGCTGCCTCCGCGCATCTCATCACGCCCGTGCCCGGCAGGCGTCCGAAAACCCTTAACGATTCCGGCCGCTCGCCCGACCGGCGGCAAACTGCTGTCTTCGGTAGAGTCGAGATGTGGCGCAGTGGCTGTAGGCCGAACATATCTGTTGCCGCCCCTTTCGTTTGGCGGTGCCTCACTGGCTCGACCGTGGCTCCGTTTCCACACCCCGCTCATCGAACCGGACATGCAGATTTCCCGCATCCGGCTCTCGGACAAGACGTCACGCTTTTGCCCACGGCTCGCTGCACCCTCGCGCGGTCAGGCGTACGAGACCGTAATGCCCGTAGAGGTGCGAGAGTGGATACGTCCCGCCCCTGTGTCGCCTGACCTTGTACTTGTAGCGCAACCACCGGCGCAACCGCACGGCTGTATAGTTGTCGAGCGCCCGATACGCTTTAGTGACTGAGCCAACGTCGAAGTAGTTGGCCCAGCCGCGCAGCGCGCGGTTCAACTTGGCCACCAGCCCTGTGGTCTCTTGCCATGCCCCGCGTCGGATTGTCAGCTCATGGATCGTCTCGATCATGCGCCGGACGCTTTTCTTCGATGGCCGTAGCGCCAGGCGTGCCTGGCCGGTTCTCGGTGAATACATCCGTCCGAACGTGAACCCCAGGAAGTCGAACTCCCCTTCCGGAACCTTGCAGATGCGTGTCTTTTCCGTGTTGACCGTCAGCTTCAGCTTGCCCATGAGTTCGCGCATCCAATGCAATGCTTCTTCAGCCTTGCCTCGTCTGCACAGGATCACGAGATCGTCGGCATAGGTCACGATCCGACTGCCAAGGCTTTGCCGCAGTCCGAGCTTTTCCCATCCCAGCACAAACCGGCGCATGTAGAGATTCGCCAGCAGTGGTGAGAGTGGTGATCCCTGCGGGATGCCACAGCCGTTATCGCGTGCTTGGGTCGTGCGTCGCTTTCGTCCTCGGTCGTCGGTTTCCTCCACGGCGCACTCCAGCCACATCTTGATCAGATGCAGCACACGCCGGTCTACGACCCGGCGCGCTACCGATTTCATTAGTTCGGTATGGGGAATGCTCCCAAAGAACACCACCACACACTACCCATCTCCGCGACTTCCCATGTTCGGTGAAAATCCTCCGCGAGCGGCATCCCTTCGAGGGCCGCGTTCTGCAAGCGCTGGGCGCCGTGCACCGCCGCGGCGTAGCATTGCTGCTGGTTGTGCTCCCCGACGGCAGCCGCTCACTGATCCCGGCGGGGTGGACCGATTTGGCGGCAATGCCCATCGCGAAACCCGCCGCCGCGACTGAGAACGGTCGACTGCACAGCCTCGCCAGGCTTGTCGATTTCCTCCACGCACGGACCATCCTAGACGCTCTCCTCAGCCGCGTCCCGAGCCCGCGGCCCAACCCTGCGACCACAGAGGAGAGCTGCCGTGCAACTGACTCTGGCGCTTCTCGAGCTGCCCGCGCCGCCGGCAATGCCGGGCGTGCCGCTCGACCCCGAAGCCCGCGCCAAAGCCATTGAGACCCTCGCGCGCATGATCGCGCAGACCCTCGCGACGTCCACCCAACCGCAAAACGAGGTGGCCGATGAGTGATCTCACCAAGATCAACAGCACGCATCTCTCCCGCCTCGCTTATGTCTATCTTCGGCAATCCAGTCCGGCACAAGTCGCGCACA
>VAZG01000054.1 GCA_005885285.1 Alphaproteobacteria bacterium
TCTGCGGCTATTCGATCGATGCCAAATCGAACAAGAACGGCGAACAGGTTCTGATCAATATGCGGCCGAGCAAGGATCAGAAATGGAGCGGGCGGATCCTCGATCCGAACAGCGGCAGCACCTACGATTCGACGATCGCAATGAAGGGCACCGATACCCTGCGCGTCCAGGGTTGCGCCTTTGGTGGCATGTTCTGCGGCGGCCAGACCTGGACTCGCCTGAACTAACCAGCCGCAATAGCGTCCTGTCCAATCCAAAGGCCCCACTATCCGGCGGAGGCCTTTTGGCTTGAGCATGCGCGGCATCACGTCGCGTCGCTCCTGACGGCAATCCGCTTACGCGAACACCGTGTTCGTAACGCCGGCGTGACTGCCATCACATTCTCCGGCGAAGCGCTGTGCGAGGCTGCCCGTGTCCAAACAACAGGGGTACGTCATGGCACATTTTAGAAAGGTCATTATCACCGCCCGCATCCTGGCTCTTGTGGCATTGCCGGTGGCCACGCCAGCCGCGGCCGCGACGTTCGATGGTACCTGGAATGTCCAGATTGCCTCATCGAACTCGGCGTGCAATGCCGGCGCCAGCGTTTCAATTGGGATCAGCAACGGTCAGGTCGCCTCAAACAGCTCGATGGTCGCCGCGTCCGGCCGCGTCGCCGACGCCGGCAATATCAGCGTCACCCTGACAAGTGGGATCAAACGGGCGGTCGGCTTCGGTCACCTCTCCGGCACGTCCGGATCGGGCACCTGGCGCGGCGCTTTGTGCTCGGGCACCTGGGTAGCGCAGCGAATCTAGAGCATGATCCGGAAAAGTGGACACCGGTTTTCCGAAAAGATCATGCTCAATCAAAAACCTAAAGCGCGATGACGATCTAACTTAATCTCATCGCGCTTTAGTTCGCTGATCTATCCAACGCTTGCGGAATATTCGGCGTCGGTCACCTGTTCCATCCAGGTGACGTAACTTCCGTCGAGCGCTTCCTGCATCGCGACGTGGGTCATGCCATTGGTCGGCGACGCGCCGTGCCAATGCTTCTCGTTCGGCGGAATCCATACCACATCGCCCGGCCGGATTTCCCTGATAGGTCCTCCCTTGGTCTGCACCCGGCCGACGCCCGAGATGACGTAGAGCGTCTGTCCAAGGGGATGCGTATGCCAAGCGGTTCGCGCGCCCGGTTCGAAGGCAACGCGCGTCGAGGCTAACCGCGCCGGCGCTGCGGTCGCAATGATCGGATCTTGCCACACCGTACCGGTAAAATATTCCTTTGGCGCGCGTCGCGTCGGCCGCGAGCCGGCGAGATGGATATCCATGGTTATCTCCCTTGCTGTTTTTGCCTATTTTTTGGAAGCCGCGTAGCGCGCCTTGGTCTCGGCATTCATCGGATAGAGGCCGGGCAAGACAGCGCCATTGTTCACCTCGTTGACGATCCAACCTTCCATCCGTTCCTGCTCCGGCCCTTCGGCGAGGATATGATCGAGCTGCGCCTGCGGGATCAGCACCGCGCCGTCCTGGTCGGCAACGACAATGTCGTTCGGGAACACCGCGACGCCACCGCAGCCGATCGGCTCGCCCCAACCGACAAAGGTGAGACCCGCGACCGACGGCGGCGCCGCAAAGCCGTCGCACCAGACCGGAAGACCGGTGCCGAGCACGCCCTCGACATCACGCACCACGCCGTCCGTGATCAGCGCCGCGACGCCGCGCTTGACCATCCGAGCGCACAAAATATCGCCGAAGATGCCGGCATCGGTGATGCCCATGGCGTCGACCACGGCGATGCACCCTGCCGGCATCGCCTCGATCGCGGTGCGGGTGGAAATCGGCGAAGACCAGGACTCCGGCGTCGCCAGATCCTCGCGCGCGGGCACGAAGCGCAGGGTGAAGGCCGGCCCGACCAGCCGCTTCTGGCCGGGCCGCAGCGGCTTGGTGCCGCGCATCCAGACGTTTCGCAGCCCCTTCTTGAGCAGAACCGTGGTGATGGTGGCGGTGGATACGTGCGACAGCGTCTTGATAGCGTCAGGGGTCAGGGACATCTGTAAAGCGGGCTCCGGGAGGGGTGAACTGGCAGAGCGCATCTTGCGGGGCAGGATAAGCGCGTCAAGGGCGCCGCGCTTTTTGCGCGATCATCAATTCATCTTATCGGTGATGTGCTGATTAATTTATTGAATTTGCGGGTTCATTTTGCGCGAGGCGAATTCCACTTCGCTCGAAAACAAGTTACCTTGAGCAGCGAAGAGTCATGAGGCCATGGCCGCTACCTTAGCCCCACCCCGCCTTTTGCCGAGTGGCGATGCTGCCATTGCGGTGGAATTTAGCCGCAACGTCGACGATGCCGCTAACCAGCGCGTGCTGGCGCTCGATCGCGCGCTCGCGGAAGCGCCGGTTTCCGGCGTGACTGAAACGGTGCCGACCTATCGGTCGCTGCTCGTGCATTATGATCCCACTGAGATCAGCTTCAATGCCTTGGGCGAGAAGCTGGCGTCGCTGGCACAGCGTCCGCTTCGACCGACAACGAAATCCCGGCGCTGGCGAATTCCGGTCAGCTATGGTGGCGAGCATGGCATCGATCTGGAGGATGTCGCGAAAGCGCTCAACACATCACCTGAAACGATTGTGGCGCGGCACGTCGCCGGCGATTATCGCGTTGCCATGATCGGCTTCACACCGGGATGGTCGTATCTTAGCGGATTGGAGAAACTCCTGCACATGCCGCGACGGCAAAATCCGCGGCTGTTGACCCCTGCTGGCACTATTTCGATCGGTGGCGTGCAGACCGGCGTGCAATGTCTCGCCGGCCCCAGCGGCTGGCATCTTCTTGGCCGGACAGCCGTTAGAACCTATCAGTTACACCGCGATCCCATCTTCCTGCTGGAACCCGGTGACCGGGTTACGTTTTTTCCCGTCGATGCCGAAACCTTCGCGGAGCAGGACGGCGCCGCGCAAGCCGGCGCGATTGTCGCTGAGTTGATGGCGCCATGAGCAGACTTGTCATTGCCTCGATTGGGCCGGCGAGCTCCGTCCAGGACGGCGGGCGGCCGGGTTCGCAGCGTTACGGCTTGACCCCAAGCGGTGCGATGGATCGCCTCGCGCTCGCGGCCGCGAATACGCTGGTCGGAAATCCGTTGTTTGCAGCTGCCGTTGAGGTCGGGCCGTTCGGTGCTGCGTTCACAGCGCGCGGCGGTGCGGTGCGGATCGCGCTCACAGGCGCATCGCGCAGCGCCGATGTTGGAGGACTCGCGGTGGCATTGGGTACGTCGACGACCCTTGCAGATGGCGAGACGCTGACGCTCGGCTTGGCGCGTGGCGGCTCGTTCAGTTATCTCGCGATTGAGGGTAGCTTCGTGGGTGAGCCGATGTTCGGCAGCCTGGCGGTGAATGCGCGCGCGGGCCTCGGCAGCCCTTATCCGCGCCCGCTACAGGCTGGCGACGAATTGCTGACGGCGACAGCCAGTGGTGCGGCAGAGCAGCGGATCGAGATACCCGCTATCGACACGGGACCGATCCGCGTCCTGTTGGGCCCGCAAGACGACGAATTCGCAGACGATGCCAAAAAACTCTTCCTCGAGGCCGAATGGAAGATTTCGGCAACCAGCGATCGCATGGGTTACCGGCTCGAAGGCCCCGTCATCCGACATTTGCATGGCCACAACATCGTCTCCGACGGCACGGTCAACGGCAGCATCCAGGTACCCGGTAACGGCGCCCCGATCGTGCTGATGCCCGACCGCCCCACCACCGGCGGATATCCCAAGATCGCGACCGTGATTTCGGCCGACTTCGGGCGTTTCGCGCAGATTCCGGCCGGAACCGGATTCCGGTTCAAGACAGTCAGCATCAGTGAGGCGCAGGATGCGGCTCAGAAATTCGCGGCGTTGTTGCGCACCCTGCCCGATCGTCTGCGCGCGATCGAAAGCTTTGACCTCAACATCGAGGCACTGCAGGATGCTAATGTCGCAGGCAGCGCCGTCAACGCGGTCGATACCGGGACGTGGCAATAACCGGTCAAACATCCACTCAAGCCACAGCGGACAACAGCCATGACGACCATCGATCTCAACTGCGATCTCGGCGAGGGGTTTGGCGCCTGGGAAATGGGCAACGACGCTGCCATGATCGAGCTTGCGACCTCGGTCAACATCGCCTGCGGCTTTCATGCAGGAGATGCCGATATCATGCGCAGGACGGTCGAGCTTGCGAAAGCGCGCGGCGTCAGCATCGGCGCCCATCCCGGTTACCGCGACCTCCATGGCTTTGGCCGCCGGCCCTTCGTGGGCATGAAGCCTTCCGAAATCGAAAACCTGGTGGCCTACCAGATCGGCGCCCTGCAGGCGATCGCGACCGCAGCCGGTCACAAGGTCACCCACGTCAAGGCGCATGGCGCGCTCTCGAATGTCGCCTGTGAGGACGACATCACGGCAAAGGCCATCGCCAGCGCCATCAAGGCGGTCGATCCTAATCTGGTCTTCGTTGTGCTCGCCAGTTCAAATCTGGTGCGGGCAGGCGAAGCCGCGAATTTGCCGATGGTGCATGAGGTGTTTGCCGATCGCGCCTACGAGGACGACGGTTCGCTGGTCTCGCGCCGCAAGCCCGGCGCGGTGCTGCATGGAGCGAGCGAGATCGCGCAGCGCGTGGTACGGATGGTGCAGGACGGCGCGGTAGTGTCGATCACCGGCAAGGTGATCAAGATGCGTACCGATACCGTCTGCATCCACGGCGACACGCCGGGCGCGGTCGATATCGCGCGCGGCGTGCGTCAGGCGTTGAAGGACAGCGGGATAGCGGTGGCGCCGTTCAAGCGAGCGGCGTGATCCCGTTAAAACGGATGCACCGACAGCGTGCCGAACACCACACCGACGATGATCGCCAGCGCGCCACAGAGGGCGGCGATATGGATTCCAGTACCAGTTCGCCGAGACAAGGAGCGCGCGTACAGGTGCAGGCGGGCTTCCGCCGATAGTTCGCGCATGGTCGATCTCCAATGCCCCATCTACGACAATGGAATACCGTTCCAGGTGGGATTCAAGGCGATCGCCGAAATAGTGACGTGGATGTTTCGACCGACTCCGATCGCAGTCGACAATTCTATGCACCGGGCTCAGCCGAGAATTTTATTCGTTCGTATTTGAGATTGATTGAGATGGAATCGGTTCCGTCAGTAGACGTCCTGCTGGAACCGTCCCTTCTTCTTGAGTTCCGCAACGAAACTCACGGCCTCGTCGGTTGAGCGCGCTCCGAACTGGGCGACGATATCGACGAGCGCCCGCTCGACGTCCTTCGCCATCCGTTTGGCGTCGCCGCAAATATAGATATTCGCGCCCTCGGCCAGCCACGTCCACAATTCGCGGCCGACCTCGCGCATGCGGTCTTGCACGTAGAATTTCTTGCTGCCATCGCGCGACCACGCCAGCGACAACCGCGTCAGCAGGCCCGATGTCTTCATCGCGTTGAGTTCGTCGGCATAGAAGAAATCGCAATCGCTGCGCTGATGACCGAAGAACAGCCAGTTCTTGCCGGGCGCGCCGGTCGCCTTGCGGTCGAGCAGGAAGGCGCGGAACGGTGCGATACCGGTACCCGGTCCGATCATGACAATGGGCGTCTTCGGATCCTGCGGCAGCGCAAAGCCATGAGCCTTCTGCACATAGACCTTCACGGCGTCGCCGGGCTTGATGCGTTCGGCAAGGAAAGTCGAGGCAAGACCCAGGCGCTTGCGCTTTCCGACCACGTAGCGCACGCAATCGACTGTGAGCGACAATTTGCCCGGCGTGGCATTGTGCGATGAGGAGATCGAGTAGAGCCGCGGCTGCAACGGCTCCAGCGCTTCCACGAACACTTCGGGGTGTGGCCGAACGCCGGAGAACTTCTGCAACGCCGCCATGACATCGAGGGTGGCGGCGTCGCCGTCGGGGTCCTCGCCCTGCGCCAACGCGCGCGCCTTCTCACGCTGCGCGCCGCCGGTGAGGTAGGAGAGCAGCTCGAACAGCGAGTCCGGCGCGGGCGACAACGAAACGTCCTCAGTCAGGACATCGCGCAAGGTTTTGCCCCTCACCTGCGTGGTGTGGGAAGCGCCGAGAAGCGCAATAACCTGATCCACGAGCCCGAGATCATTGCGGGCGAAGATGCCGAAGGAGTCGCCGACCACATAGTCGAGCCCGCAGCCGGAAAGATCGAAGTCGACGTGCCAGGTTTCTTTTTCCGAGCCTTGCCTGTTGAGCAGGCGCCGGGACACGAAGGTCGCCGGGACCGGATTGTCCCGCGAACGGCCGGATTCGGCCACGACAGCAGGCGCCGCGGTCGCTGGGGTTTCGGCTCTGGGAGCCGACGGGACCGCCGGCGCCTTGTCCAACTCCTCATAGAGCGATTTGAGCATCCGGGCGGTTTCCTTGCCGCCGGGGACGCAGAGATTGAGCCGCCCTTCGTGTTTGTTCGCGATCGCATCCGAATAATCGTGACAATTATAGCCGCACTGGCCGCAATCCTGCTGCGCCATCGCCGCCATCATCCGCCGCCGCAACGGACGGCCCTCCGCAAGCTTCATGCGGTCGGTAATCGCCATGGTCTGGTCGTGCCATGGCGCTTCGCCGTCATCGCCGTCGCCGGCCGGACCGAGCATCGTGCTGGTCTGCTCCGGTGATAGCGGCGTCGTGCCGTCGAGCCCGAGCATTCCGACCAAAAAGCCGTTCAGCCACAAACGCTGGCTTTCGGAGAATGGCGCGTTGGCCGGAATAATCTCGACCCGCGGCGGTGTCGTGATCTGGTTCATGGTCATGCTTCCGCTTCGGCAAGCTTGCGCAACGCTTCACCGTCGTGACGTCGCGCAAAGCTGAGGAAGGTTTCGTCGGCTGACGAACGATTGGTGAGATACGCTTTGAGCAGGCGCTCGACCGTTTTCGGCGCGTCCTCGGCCTTGACGTCGCGATAGACTTCCCGCCCGATGTCGGCATCAGGTCCGAAGCCGCCGCCAGCATAGAGGTGATAGCCCTCCACCATGTCGTCTTCGGTTTCGCCCGGCACTTTCGCCGCAAGCAGGCCGATGTCGCTGATGTAGTGTTGGGCGCAGGAGTGATGGCAGCCGGTGAGATGGATGTTGAGCGGCGTGTCGACATCGACCTGCGTCTCGCACCAGTCGCCGATTTCGGCGGCGTGGCGCTTGGTGTCGGAGGCCGCGAATTTGCACCCCTGATTGCCGGTGCAGGCAATCAGCCCGGCACGGATCTGCGACGCCTTGATCGCAAGGCCAAGCTTTTCGATCGCCGCAGTTGCCAGAGCCACGTTTTCGTCGCGCACGCCGGAGAGCAGGAGATTCTGCCAGACGGTGAGCCTGATCTCGCCGTCGCCGAGATCTTGCGCGATCTTGGCAAGCCCGCGCATCTGCTCGCAACTGAGTTTGCCGACCGGCAGCACGACGCCGATCCAGTTCAGGCCCGCCTGCTTCTGCTGGTGCACGCCGATATGCGCCATGCGGTCGAAATTCGGGCGCGGCGCGAATGCTTCCGCCGGCGCGCGCGCGAGCTTGCGGCCGAACCTCTCCTCGACGGCAATCATGAACTTGTCGACGCCCATGCTGTCGAGCACGTATTTGAGACGCGCCTTCAACCGGTTGGTGCGGTCGCCGGTGTCGATGAAGACGCGCACGATCGCGTCCGCCACCAGGGTCGCATCTTCCGGCTTCACGATGATGCCGGTCGCTTTGGCGAAATCCCGATGTCCGGTGATGCCGCCTACCCCCAGGCGAAACCAGACACCCGGTTCGACGCCGAAGCCATCCTTTACCTCGACTGCGGAGAACGCGATGTCGTTGGTGTCTTCGAGCACCGCGATCTTGCCGGCGCCGTCGAAGGCGACGTTGAACTTGCGCGGCAACCCGGTGAGCGACCGGTCGTTGAGGATATGATAGTGCCACTCCCGCGCATATGGACGGGTATCGAGCAGTTCCTGCGGATCAATGCCC
>VAZG01000055.1 GCA_005885285.1 Alphaproteobacteria bacterium
TTCGATCTCCCTGATCTGGATGTTGGCGCGGGTGGTGACGTGGGTGTAGCCGCCGCCGTAGCTTTCGGCGAGATCGGCAAGCCCTGAAAATTGCCAATGCTTGAGGATGCTGTTGGGCATCCGCAGGCGGCACATGTAGGAATTCTGCGCCGGTGCAACATAGAACAGGCCGTAATAGCGCCAGCGGAAATTGTCCGGCGGCGTCGGCGGCGTGTTGTGCCTCGCCTGGTCTTTCAAGCGCTCATAGGCATCGAAGGGATGCCCTTCGCGCTTGAACCTCTCCTGATCGGCGAGCTTCTTGCCTGACGCGGTGACCTTGTCCTGCGCTTTGAGATGCGCAGCATCGGGCCCGGTCGGCTCTGCGTTGTCGGTCGCGACGCCTGCGCCGGCGACCCCGATATCGCGGCCAACGCGCGCGATCTGAAGGCCGGACATGAAGCCTTCCAAATAGCGCTTCTGCTCGTCGCTGAAATCGGTCGGAGTTGGTGTTTCAAGCTTCATGATGATGACGAACCGTTATTCCGCAGCCACTTGCATGACGACTGTAGGCGCCGAAGCAGCCTGTTGCGTTGGCTTGAACGTGGTGTAGAGCGCTAGCCCCGTGAAAACGAAGCCGCCGACGAGGTTGCCGAGCGTCACAGGGATCTGGTTCCACACCCACCAGTCATAGACGCTGATC
>VAZG01000447.1 GCA_005885285.1 Alphaproteobacteria bacterium
GCCAGTCGACCGTCTACGACGGCCGCACCGGCGACGCCTTCGATCGCAAGGTGACGGTGGGCTACATCTATATGCTCAAGCTGCACCACCTCGTGGACGACAAGATCCACGCGCGTTCGATCGGTCCGTACTCGCTGGTTACCCAGCAGCCGCTCGGCGGCAAGGCGCAGTTCGGCGGCCAGCGCTTCGGCGAAATGGAGGTGTGGGCGCTGGAGGCCTATGGCGCGGCCTACACGCTGCAGGAAATGCTGACCGTGAAGTCGGACGACGTCGCCGGCCGTACCAAGGTGTACGAGGCGATCGTGCGCGGCGACGACACCTTCGAAGCGGGTATCCCGGAATCCTTCAACGTGCTGGTCAAGGAAATGCGCTCGCTCGGCCTCAACGTCGACCTGCACAATTCCAAGGTGGGTCCGGCGACAACGTCCGAGGCGGCCGAGTAGTTCAAGCTGTCATGCCCGGCCGGTCGGCCGGGCATCCGCGGCTGGCCCGGATGCGGGCGAGCCGCGCCCCGACGAGAACAGATTTTCGAATTTGCTGCCGGCTTGGACCGGCACGCGAGGAGAAGACGATGAACCAAGAGATTATGAATCTTTTTAACCCGACGACGCCGGCTCAGGTCTTCGACCAGATCCGGATCTCGATCGCGTCCCCGGAGAAGATTCTGTCCTGGTCCTACGGCGAAATCAAAAAGCCGGAGACCATCAACTACCGCACCTTCAAGCCTGAGCGCGACGGGCTGTTCTGCGCGCGGATCTTCGGGCCGATCAAGGACTATGAGTGCCTGTGCGGCAAGTACAAGCGGATGAAGTACAAGGGCATCATCTGCGAAAAGTGCTCGGTCGAGGTGACGCTGTCGCGCGTCCGGCGCGAGCGCATGGGCCATATCGAATTGGCCGCGCCCGTCGCCCACATCTGGTTTCTGAAGTCGCTGCCGTCGCGCATCGGCCTCTTGCTCGACATGACGCTGAAGGATCTCGAGCGGATCCTGTACTTCGAATATTACGTCGTGCTCGAGCCCGGCCTCACCGCGCTCAAGGACCGTCAGCTCCTGTCGGAAGACGAGTACCTCAAGGCGCAGGACGAATACGGCCAGGACAGCTTCACCGCCATGATCGGCGCCGAAGCGATCCGCGAGCTGTTGAAGGGACTTGAGCTCGAGAAGCTCGAGGCGAGCTTGCGCGCCGAGATGGCGGAGACCGACTCCGACATCAAGCACAAGAAGCTCGCCAAGCGGCTGAAGATCGTCGAGGCCTTCCGCTATTCCGGCAACAAGCCGGAGTGGATGATCCTGACCGTGGTGCCGGTCATACCGCCGGACCTGCGGCCGCTGGTGCCGCTCGATGGCGGCCGCTTTGCGACGTCGGACCTCAACGACCTCTACCGCCGCGTCATCAACCGCAACAACCGCCTGAAGCGGCTGATGGAGCTGCGCGCGCCCGATATCATCATCCGCAACGAAAAGCGCATGTTGCAGGAGGCCGTCGACGCATTGTTCGACAACGGCCGCCGCGGCCGGGTCATCACCGGCGCCAACAAGCGTCCGCTGAAGTCGCTCGCCGACATGCTGAAGGGCAAGCAGGGCCGTTTCCGCCAGAATCTCCTCGGCAAGCGCGTCGACTATTCCGGTCGCTCGGTGATCGTGGTCGGCCCGGAACTCAGGCTGCATCAGTGTGGCCTGCCGAAGAAGATGGCGCTCGAACTGTTCAAGCCGTTCATCTACTCGCGGCTCGACGCCAAGGGCCTGTCGACCACGGTGAAGCAGGCAAAGAAGCTAGTCGAGAAGGAGCGTCCCGAGGTCTGGGATATCCTGGACGAGGTGATCCGCGAACATCCGGTGCTGTTGAACCGCGCGCCGACGCTGCATCGGCTCGGCATTCAGGCGTTCGAGCCGGTCTTGATCGAAGGCAAGGCGATCCAGCTTCACCCGCTGGTGTGCGCCGCGTTCAACGCCGACTTCGACGGCGACCAGATGGCCGTGCACGTTCCGCTGTCGCTCGAAGCGCAGCTGGAAGCGCGCGTCTTGATGATGTCGACCAACAACATCCTGCATCCGGCGAACGGCCAGCCGATCATCGTGCCGTCGCAGGACATCGTGCTCGGCCTCTATTATCTCTCGATCATGCGCGATGGCCTGCCCGGCGAGGGCAAGATCTTCGGCGACATGGCCGAACTCGAGCATGCGCTGCATTCGAAGGTCATCCACCTCCACACCAAGATCAAGTACCGCTGGGACGGCCTCGACGAAGCCGGCAAGCCGGTCAGGCGCTGGATCGAAACCACCGCCGGCCGCGTGATGCTTGGCAACGTGCTGCCGAAGTCGCCGAAGATTTCGTACGACATCATCAACAAGCTGATGACCAAGCGTGAAATCTCGAGCGTGATCGATCAGGTCTACCGCCACTGCGGCCAGAAGGAGACCGTGATCTTCTGCGACCGCATCATGGCGCTCGGCTTCTACAACGCGTTCAAGGCCGGCATCTCGTTCGGCAAGGACGACATGGTGGTGCCGCACGGCAAATGGAAGATCGTCGACACCACGCGCACGCTCGCAAAAGATTTCGAGCAGCAGTACAACGACGGTCTGATCACCCACGGCGAGAAGTACAACAAGGTGGTCGACGCCTGGTCGAAGGCGACCGAAGAAATCGCCAAGGAGATGATGAAGGAAATCTCCTCGACGAAGAAGACCGCCAAAGGCGCGGATGCCGACATCAACTCGATCTACATGATGGCGCATTCCGGCGCGCGCGGCTCGCCGGCGCAGATGCGCCAGCTCGCCGGCATGCGCGGCCTGATGGCCAAGCCGTCGGGTGAAATCATCGAGACGCCGATCATTTCCAACTTCAAGGAAGGCCTCTCGGTGCTGGAATACTTCAACTCGACCCACGGCGCCCGCAAGGGCCTCGCGGATACCGCGTTGAAGACCGCGAACTCCGGCTATCTGACGCGTCGTCTGGTCGACGTGGCGCAGGACTGCATCATCACGCAGGACGATTGCGGCACCAAGCTCGGCATCAAGATGCGCGCCATCGTCGATGCCGGCACCGTGGTGGCGTCGCTGGCTTCGCGGATCCTTGGCCGCGTCGCCGGCGAGGACTTGCGCGATCCTGCGACCAACAAGGTCGTGGTCAAGCGCGGCACGCTGATGGAAGAGACGCATGTCGACGCCATCCAGCAGGCCGGCATCCAGGAAGTGAAGATCCGTTCGGCTTTGACCTGCGAACTCGTCAACGGCATCTGCGGCAAATGCTATGGCCGCGATCTCGCCCGCGGCACGCCGGTTAACCACGGCGAAGCCGTCGGCGTCATCGCCGCGCAATCGATCGGCGAGCCCGGCACCCAGTTGACGATGCGCACGTTCCACATCGGCGGCGCAGCGCAGATCAACGAGCAGTCGTTCGTCGAATCGAATTTCGACGGCAAGGTCACCATCAAGAACAAGGCTATCGCCAAGAACAGCGAAGGCCACCTGGTCGCGATGGTGCGCAACATGGTGGTTGCGATCACTGATGCCGACGGTACCGAGCGTGCGACCCACCGCATTCAGTACGGCGCGCGCATGCACGTCGACGAAGGCGACATGGTCAAGCGCGGCCAGCGCATCGCGGAGTGGGATCCCTATACCCGCCCGGTTCTCACCGAGGTCGAGGGCACGATCGGATTTGAGGATCTGGTCGAGGGTCAGTCGATCTCGGAGACGCTCGACGAATCCACCGGCATTGCCAAGCGCGTCGTCGTTGACTGGCGCTCGTCGCGGGGCGGGGCGGATCTGCGTCCGGCGATCGTGGTCAAGGGCAAGGACGGCAAGGTCCTAAAGCTCGCGCGTGGCGGCGATGCCCGCTACCTGCTGTCGGTCGACGCGATCCTGTCGGTCGACGTCGGCGCCAAGGTCAAGCCGGGCGATATCCTCGCGCGTATCTCGACCGAAAGCGCCAAGACCCGCGACATCACCGGCGGTCTGCCGCGGGTGGCGGAATTGTTCGAGGCACGCAAGCCAAAGGACGCGGCGATCATCGCGGAAATCGCGGGCACCATCCGCTTTGGCCGCGACTACAAGAACAAGCGCCGCATCTCGATCGAGCCTGCCGACAAGACCGAGGAGCCGCGCGAGTACTTGATCCCGAAGGGCAAGCACATCCATCTGCAGGACGGAGATATCGTCGAAAAGGGCGATTTCATCGTCGAAGGCAATCCGGCGCCGCACGACATCCTGGCGATCAAGGGCATCGAGGAACTCGCTGCCTATCTGGTCAACGAAATCCAGGAGGTCTATCGGCTGCAGGGCGTGCTCATCAACGACAAGCACATCGAGGTGATTGTCCGTCAGATGCTGCAGAAGGTCGAGGTCACCGACCAGGGCGAGACCGACATGATCTCGGGCGAGCAGGTCGACAAGATCGAGTTCGACCAGATCAACACCAAGGCCAGGGAAGAGGGCAAGAAGCCCGCCACGGGGACGCCGGTTCTGCTCGGCATCACCAAGGCGAGCCTGCAGACGCGCTCGTTCTTCTCGGCGGCGTCGTTCCAGGAGACCACCCGCGTGCTCACCGAAGCCGCCGTCAACGGCAAGGTCGATCCGCTGGAAGGCCTCAAGGAGAACGTCATCGTCGGCCGGCTGATCCCGGCGGGGACCGGCGCCTCGATGGCCAAGATCCGCGAAGTCGCGGTCAAACGCGACAAGCTGATCCTCGACGAGCGGGAAAAGCAGGCGGCGATCGTTCCTGCGGCTCCCGAAGTCGAGCCTTTGGCGCTGCCGCCGGCGGAATAACGTCCGTAAGGTTACGGTGTTCGGAGAAAAGGCCGGCCTTCGCCGGCCTTTTTGCTGCTTTCCTTGCTTGTTGCGGTGCAAAAACCCCGCTTTGTTCATCTTTCCTTCAGGCAAAAAAGCGCTTTTGCTAAGCTGACTTAGGCTGTCCGTTCCAGGTGAACCGGCGGGGGCCTCACGTAACGGAACCGACATGCTTGATCTTGCAATTGTAGGCGGCGGCCCGGGCGGGCTGATGAGTGCCTGGTATCTCAAGAAGAAATTGGGCGATCTCTGCCGCGTCACGCTTTTTGAAGCCTCCGACCGGCTCGGCGGCAAGATTGTCACGCGCAAATTCGATTCCGCGCCCGCGATGTATGAGGCCGGCGTCGCCGAGATCTACGATTACTCGATGACCGGTCCCGATCCGCTGCGGGAGCTGATCCAGCATTTCGGTCTGCAGACCATCCCGATGGACGCCGAGCAGGTGCAGCTCGACGGCGAGCTTCTCAACGACGTGCAGGGCATGCGCCGCAAATACGGTGCCAACACTGCTGAGGCGATCGAAGCTTTCCGCAAGCGCTGCGCCAGCATGGTTTCGCCGATCGAATATTACGAGGGCGTCGGCGCGCACGACAATGAGCATCCCTGGGCCTACATCACCGCGGAAGAGCTGCTCGAGAAGGAAGTGCGCGATCCCGTTGCGAAGCGCTTCTTCAAGGTGATGGCGCGCTCGGACATCGCAACCGAACCGCACAACACCAACGGGCTCAACGCGCTGAAGAATTTCGTGATGGACGTCGACGGCTATATCGGCCTGTATTCGATCCAGAACGGCAATGAGCAGTTGATCGAGTGTCTGCAGTCCGAGGTCGATGCCGATATCCAGCTCAATCATCGCGTCCTCAAGGTCGGCAAGACCACTTCCGGCCGTTATCAGCTCAACATGATGAACGGCAAGGGACCGGAGACGCGCGACTTCGATCTGGTCTTGATGTGCCTGCCGCATTCCTGGCTCGCGACGATGCGGTGGGACGGCGAGCAGTTGCGCAAGTCGATGGTCAAGCACGTCGCCTATTTCGATCGTCCCGCGCATTACCTGCGGGTCTCGATCCTGTTCGACGAGCCGTTCTGGGGTGAAAAAATTCCCGGCGCCTGGTTCATGTCGGAAGCGTTCGGCGGCTGCTGCGTCTACAACGAGGGCGCGCGCCACGACGTCGGCAAGCATGGCGTCCTGAACTGGCTGATCGCGGGCTCCGACGCGCTCGCCTTTGCCAATCTCAGCGATCAGGAGCTGATCGATGCCGCGCTGAAATCGCTGCCGCCCTCATTCGGCAACGCGCGCGCCCATTTCCTTGAAGGCAAGATCCATCGCTGGCTGTCGTCGGTGAATGCGCTGCCCGGCGGCATGCCGGCGCGCGACGTCATGACCAACCATCGGCCCGATCCGAAGCAGCATCCGGGCCTGGTCGTGGTCGGCGATTATCTGTTCGATTCGACGCTGAACGGGCTGCTCGATTCCTCCGACGCCGCCACCGACATCGTTGTGACCGAGACGATGCGCTTGCGCCGCAGCCGCGCCCAGGACGGCAAGCCGCCGTCGGACAAGATCGACCGCGGCTATTTCCGGAACTATCGCGGGGTCGGCCCGTACAGCGAGGTTTGGAACAAGTTCACCGATCCCGCCTATCTCATGGACGTCATCAAGATCGTCTGGGGCAGGGCGAAGGGCTACAAGCTCTTGGTCGCGGGGTCCGCCAGCGGGGAACTGGTGGGAGCGTTGCGTGCGCGCGGCATCGATGCCTGGGGCATCGAGAACAACCGCGCGGTCCATGCCAGGACGCCGAAAGAGCTGCAGAGGTTCAACACGTTCGGCTCGATCGTCGATATGCCGTTCAAAGACGGCGAATTCGATTTCGTATTCGAGACCAGCCTGTGCCATGTCGCGGAAAAACAGGTAGCTCGCGCGGTTCGGGAGTTGAACCGCGTGGTGAAGACGGGGTTCGTGTTCGGATCGGTGACGTCGGACATGGCGCCGGCTTTGATCGATCGTTACGACCTGTTGCGCGGGGTCAAGAAGCTCGGCACCTGGTGGGAATGGTCGGAGCTGTTCTTCTCCAACGGCTTCGACCTGTCGATGCACCGCCGCGACTGCACCGACGCGCTCTGGGAAGCCACGCTCGCTGCCAACAAGGGGCCCGGCGAGTGGTATGCGGACCCCGACAGCCTGCGCTATTCGTTCTTCGACAAGGTCGCCGACGACGACTGAGCATTGTTCCGGCGAGCGCCGGACGATTTGACGAAGGCTGTTGGCAGTCGCTTTGCTCAATGCGCGCCGATCGCATAGGATCGCCGCGGTTGTGGCTCGGCTCCTTTCCTCGATTTTGCGGTCATGCCGGCCGTGCAGCATCGGTTCGTTTTCATGCCGTCCAAGCCCTCATCGTCCAAATCTTCATCCCTCAAGTCTCCATCGCTGGATGACCGGATCACCACTCCGGTGAATGATCCAGCAGCGGTGGAGCTTGACGAGAAGCTTGCGGCGAAAGCCGGCGCCGCCGGTCGCCCCGTCATCGGCACCTCGGCCGCGCCGCCTCCATCGGATAATGAATACGACGATGAGGATGACGAGCTTGCGATGGAAGACGACGATGAAGACGATGAGGATCTCGTCGTCTTTACCGCCAAGGAAGCCGCCGGTGCGCTGGCGACGGTCTATGTCTTCATCAAACCGTTTCTGAAGAACTACAAGAAAATTCTGACTTTCGTCGGCCTCGGCATCCTGGTCGAGACGCTGTTCAACGTCATCATGCCGCTCAGCCTGAAATTTTTGATCGACGATGCGCTCGGTGAAGAGGACTTCCAGGCGCTGGTCAAGATCCTGTCGGTACTGGCGGCGGCCGGGATCTTCACTTCGATCGTCGCGGTCTGGTACGAACGGTGGGACGCGAGGCTGGCGGCGGCACTGATTTCGGACGTGCGGACGCGGCTTTTCGATCACATCCAGAATTTGCCGTCGGCATATTTCGCCCGCACCAAGCGCGGCGAAATTTTGTCGCGGTTTTCTGTCGACCTTTCGGCCTTCGAAGGATCGATCAAGATTTTTGCCAGCACCGCGATATTGCCGTTGTTCGAATTGATCGCGGGTATCGTTTTGATGCTGTTCCTGAACTGGCAGCTCGCCGCGGTGGCGCTATTGGTGTTTCCGATCACGCTGATCGGCCCGCGGATCCTGACGCCGAAGGCGGTGCAGGCCAATTACGAACAAAAGCTCAATGAGGCCTCGCTGCTCGGCATGGTGCAGGAAAACATCGCGGCGCAGGCGGTGGTCAAGGCGTTCAGCCTGCAGCGCCGCACGCTCGGCTGGTTCACCCTGCGCAACGACGAGGCGCGGCGGAAATTTGCCTCCGCGGCATTCCTGTCGACCATGGTCGAGCGCACTGTGACCATCTCGGTGCTGTTGCTGCACCTGGTGGTGCTTGCGATCGGCGCCTATCTGGCGACCAAGGGCCAGATCACCATCGGCACTTTTGTGACCTTCGAAAGCGCGTTCTGGGAGGTGTCCTACAACATCGCCCACGTCATGCATTTCATTCCGGTGTCGATCCAGTCGGCGGCTGCCGTGCGCCATATTCAGGAAATGCTGGATGCGCCGACCCGCGGGGCTGATCGGCCGGGAGCGCCCGATCTGCCGCGCATCACCCATGACATCACTTTCGATCGCGTCACCTTCCAGTACGAGGGCAGCCAGACGCCGGTGCTCGACAATCTCAGCCTCAAGCTCGATGCCGGAAAGAGCATCGCGATCGTCGGCCCCAGCGGCTCCGGCAAGAGCACACTGCTCAATTTGATCCTGCGTCTCTACGTGCCCGATGAAGGGCGCGTCACCATCGACGGCGTCGATATCCGCAAGGTAACCCGCGAATCGCTGCGCCGGAGCATGGCGGTGGTGTTCCAGGAGAACATGCTGTTCAACATGTCGATCCGGGAAAACATCCGGCTCGGCAAGGAAGGCGCGACCGACCAGGAGGTCGTGGAGGCGGCGCGCAAGGCCGAAATCCACCGCCACATCGTGAGCCTGCCGCAGAAATACGACACCGCGGTCGGCGAACGCGGCGATACGCTCTCGGGCGGCCAGCGCCAGCGCATCGCTATTGCCCGCGCCATCATACGCAATCCCTCGGTGCTGCTGCTGGACGAGGCGACGTCGGCGCTCGATCAGACCACGGAAGCCGCGATCAACCGCACGCTGCTCAAGGTCGCCAAGGGCCGGACCATGATCTGGTCGACGCATCGCCTGGCGTCGGTCGTCGAGATGGACGAGATCATCGTGCTCTCCGGCGGCAAGGTGATCGAGCGCGGGCCGCACGCCAAATTGCTCGCGGCGAACGGCGTCTACCGCAGGCTCTGGGACGACCAGACCCACAAATCGCATGAACAAGCCGATCGGGCCAATGACGACGGCAACGATGATGGTGATGACGAGGAGTGATGGCGCCGGCGGGTGAGGAACGGATCAGGGGCCGAGACGTTCCCGGGTGCGATTCACGCGACCGGGCAAAGCCATCATGACCGCCGTTCATTCGCGGCAGGCGGAGCGCCCCGAGAAGGGCGCCGTCTCTGACGTTCTGCTCATCTTTCTCAAGCTTGGTCTGACCTGCTTCGGCGGGCCGATCGCGCATATCGGATATTTCCGCGACGAGTTTGTCACGCGCCGTCGCTGGCTCGACGAACAGGCCTATGCCGATCTCGTCGCATTGTGCCAGTTCCTGCCCGGCCCTGCGAGCAGTCAGGTCGGCTTCTCCATCGGCCTCATGCGTGCCGGATATCTCGGCGGTCTGGCGGCATGGACCGGCTTCACGTTGCCGTCCGCCATCGTGCTTGTGCTTTTTGCCTTTGGCGCGCCTTCGCTTGGCGGTCCGTTCGGCAGTGGACTGCTCCATGGTCTCAAGCTCGTTGCGGTTGCCATTGTCGCACAGGCGGTATGGGGCATGGCGCGTACGCTTTGCCCCGATCGGGAGCGCGCCTCGATTGCGGCCGTAGCATCGCTGTTCATTCTGTTGAGCGCCTCTTCGGTGACCCAGATCGCAGCGATCCTGCTCGGCGCAGTCGCGGGCCTAGGGCTCTGCCGTGGCGCGCCGCCGCCAACGGGGGGGCAGGTGGCGATGCCGGTGTCGCGCCGCGCCGGAAGTGCGGCGCTTGCGACATTCTCAATCCTGTTGGTCGGCGTTCTTGTGCTGGCTCGTTCATCCGCCAACGCGGTCGATTTGTTTGCGGCGTTCTATCGCTCGGGCGCGCTGGTGTTCGGCGGCGGCCACGTTGTACTGCCTTTGCTGCGGGAAGCATTCGTCACTCCGGGATGGGTCAGCGACGATGCTTTTCTGGCCGGATACGGCGCCGCGCAGGCGGTGCCGGGACCGCTCTTCACCTTCGCCGCCTATCTCGGGGCCGTGGTCAAGCCGGAGCCCAACGGGCTTGCGGGTGCGGTATTGGGACTGATCGGCATCTTCCTTCCCGGAATCCTCATTCTGATCGGGATGCTTCCGTTCTGGGATGCGCTCCGGGTGCGCCCTGGCGCTCAGGCTGCGATGCGGGGCATTAACGCGGTGGTTGTCGGACTTCTCGGTGCCGCACTCTACAACCCGGTCTGGACGAGCTCGGTAAAAACGCCGGCGGATTTCGGCGTCGCGTTGGTCGGGTTTGTGCTGCTCGTGGCCTGGCGCGCGCCGCCGCTCGTGGTCGTCATGGTCGGTGCGCTCGGCGGGATCGTGTTAGCGCTGACGCAAGCTTAGCCGCTGCGGCGCTCCTCACCCGTGCGCTGCGGTTCGAGCTGATCGAGCCGGCCTGATCGGCAGCCGATGCAGCCCTCTGCCGAGCCGCCGCAGCAGGCCTCGCGCCAGCCACGCAAAAAAGCGCGCCCAGCGCTGTATCTTCCAGCGCAAACCGTTGTCGACCGAAACCGACCGGAAGCTGAAGGCCTTCGCGCTCGACCATTCGTCGCATGTCCTCTTCACCGGATCGTCGTAGAACGCCACGATCTTTTCTTCAGCCATGCCGTCGGTCGAAAGCCAGTCCGGAATATGGACATTGCAGAGCCGCTCGACGTCGGTGAAGACCTTGTCGGTACCGGTCCCGGAGACGGGGCAGGTGGTCTCGAAGGCGTCGCCGACCAGAACAACGCCGGCGCGGCGATGACCCGCGTTGACGTAAAGATCGGCTGGCCGGATTTTGATCTCGCCGGGTATTGCGAACTCGCCAGTGATTCGCCTTAGCCGCGGCAATGAGGCGTTGAGGGTTTCGACCGGAGCGCGGCGCAAGTCGCCAAGCCACGGATCGTCGATTGCGCGATAGGCGAACAGGTTGGCCCGCATCCCCTTGCCGACGGCAAACAGTGACAAATAGGGGATGCGGTCGCTCGGTCGTTCCGAAAAATAAGTCAAGACAGGAAAGTCGAATGATGGGCGGCCGAGCGGGACAATGTCGAATCCGATCGAAATGGAATGACAGCGGCTCACGATACGGCGCTCGATGCCGAGCGCATGGCGCAAGCCGACGTTCAATCCGTTGGCGAGCACGACGAGCCGTGCGGAAACGACCTGGTCGTCCGACAGGACGATTTTCTGTCGGTCCCTGCTTGTCGAGATCGACACGGCCTTGGCAAATATCTTTTCCACGCCATCCCCAATCTCAGCTCGGATCGCATTGACGAGCGCGTCATACATGATGCCGAATTGCCTGCGCGGCGGCTTGTCGAGCAGGTAGCCGAAGCGCGCGATCCAGGTCTCGTCGCTCAGCGTCGCCCGCCGCAGCACGGCCTCGGCGATCCCGGTCTTGCGGAAGCGCGCCACCTGCTCATCGCTCAGTTTCTCGACGCGAAAGTCGGGCGGGTAGCTGGGATGCGGATCGATCAGGATGGCGGGAATGCCCGCGCGTCGCAGCATCGCAGCGGCAGTCGAGCCGGCGAGGCCGCCCCCGATGATCGCGATATCCGTGTATTTCATAGGGCCATCCGAGGGGTGCGGAAGCCCCATCATTGCGCTCGGAATGCCAAAGAAAGCCTTAGCTAGCCTTTCGGCCTTGCCTTTTGGAGTTAATACCCGGGTGAAAATGGACCAGCTGGCGGAAGGGCGATCCGCGCACTATCTATGCTGAGCGTCGCGCGCCGTCCGAAGAGGCCGATTCCGCAAGCGGCAGAGGCTCTTCTTCCGCTGAGTTACGATCGTCGTTTCGCTTGACTTGGCCAAGCGGCACTTATAAAAGGCGCGCACTTAACGACAGGCGGTGAGCAACGCCAGCGTCGGAACGGATCACCTGAAGCGGCCTCCTTTTGGGAAGACTGGGACGGGCACCAACCTCGACGAATGCCGCTCAAACGCTGTCGATCATAGCTAGGCAATGCCAGTACGATTTTAGTTCTCTTGAGCGCGTCCTCTTGAGATTGAACTCGGATGCATGACCGAGGTTTCGGACTGAACGGCGAACGCTGATCGGTCTTGATTGCGGTCCTCTGCGGCGTCGAAGCGCTTTCCGCTCAGCGATGAGCGGTTGGCGCGATTTCGCTTTGCGCGGGTCTTTTTGCGCGCGGCGGCCCGATGGGCGGGTAATCCCAAGGATTTGCGGAGCCGCTTCCGGCCTCCCGCGCGAACAAAGGGTGAAGGCCAAGATGCCGACGATCAACCAACTGATCGCAGCGCCGCGCACGGTGCAGAAGTCGCGCAAGAAGGTGCCGGCGCTGCAACAGTCGCCGCAGAAGCGCGGTGTGTGCACGCGCGTCTACACCACGACCCCGAAGAAGCCGAACTCGGCCCTGCGCAAGGTCGCCAAGGTGCGCCTGACCAACGGCTTCGAGGTGATCGGCTACATACCGGGTGAAGGCCACAACCTTCAGGAGCACTCGGTGGTCATGATCCGCGGCGGCCGCGTCAAGGATTTGCCCGGCGTGCGCTACCATATTCTGCGCGGCGTGCTGGATACCCAGGGCGTCAAGAACCGCAAGCAGCGCCGTTCGAAGTACGGCGCGAAACGTCCGAAATGACCGGAGCGTAGCGAGGGTCATCCCCGGGCGAGACCCGGGGATCTGGATCAAAAGTCAAGACGTGGATGGCCGGGACGAGCCCGGCCATGACGAAGGAAGATAAAAGATGTCTCGCCGCCATTCTGCTGAAAAGCGCGAAGTGAACCCGGATCCGAAGTTCGGGAACATCGTCATAACGAAGTTCATGAACTCGGTGATGTACGCCGGGAAGAAGTCGGTTGCCGAAGGCATCGTCTATGGCGCGCTCGGCATGATCGAGACCAAGACCAAGCAGAGCCCGCTGACGGTGTTCGAGCAGGCGCTCGAGAACGTGATGCCGACCATCGAGGTGCGTTCCCGTCGCGTCGGTGGCGCCACCTATCAGGTGCCGGTCGAGGTTCGCTCGGTGCGCCGGCAGGCGCTCGGCATTCGCTGGATCATCACGGCGGCGCGCGAGCGCAATGAAAAGACGATGACGGAGCGGCTCTCGGCGGAGCTGCTGGATGCATCGAACAATCGGGGAAACGCCGTCAAGAAGCGCGAAGACGTGCACCGGATGGCGGAAGCCAACCGCGCTTTCTCCCACTATCGCTGGTGAAGCGGCGAAACGAACGGAATTCAAGGAACAGCCCATGCCCCGCGTTCATGCCATAGAGGACTACCGCAACTTCGGTATCATGGCGCATATCGATGCCGGCAAGACCACGACCACCGAGCGCATCCTCTACTACACCGGCAAGAGCCACAAGATCGGCGAAGTGCACGAAGGTGCCGCGACGATGGACTGGATGGAGCAGGAGCAGGAGCGCGGCATCACCATTACCTCGGCTGCGACCACCGCGTTCTGGAACGGCAAGCGGCTGAACATCATCGACACCCCCGGCCACGTCGACTTCACCATCGAGGTCGAGCGTTCGCTTCGCGTGCTCGACGGCGCGGTATGCGTCCTCGATTCGAACCAGGGCGTCGAGCCGCAGACCGAAACCGTCTGGCGTCAAGGTGACAAATACCGGGTTCCGCGCATCGTTTTTGCCAACAAGATGGATAAGACCGGCGCTGACTTCTACAAATGCCTGCAGGACATCATCGATCGACTCGGCGCCAAACCGATTGCGATCCAGCTGCCGATCGGATCCGAGAATAACTTCAAGGGTCTGGTCGACCTCGTCCGCATGAAGGGCGTGGTCTGGGAAGACGAGGCGCTTGGCGCCAATTTCAAGGATATCGATATCCCCGCCGATCTCGTCGACAAGGCCAAGGAATATCGCGAGAAGATGCTGGAAGCCGCGGTCGAACTCGACGACACCGCGCTCGCTGCTTACCTCGACGGCAAGGAGCCCGATGAGGCGACGCTGAAGAAATTGATCCGCAAGGCCGTGCTGACCGGCGCGTTCTTTCCCGTCTTGTGTGGCTCGGCGTTCAAGAACAAGGGTGTGCAACCGCTGCTCGATGCCGTCGTCGACTATCTGCCGTCGCCGATCGACGTGCCCGCGATCAAGGGCGTCGACGAGGACGGCAACGAAGTCGTTCGCCTGCCCAACGACAAGGAGCCGTTGGCGCTGCTGGCGTTCAAGATCATGGACGACCCGTTTGTCGGCACCATCACGTTCTGCCGCATCTATTCTGGCGTGCTCGCAAGCGGCACCGGCGTCATCAATTCGACCCGCGACCGCAAGGAGCGCATCGGGCGGATGTTGCTGATGCATGCCAATAACCGCGAAGACATCAAGGAGGCCTATGCCGGCGACATCGTCGCGCTGGCGGGCCTCAAGGAAGCGCGCACCGGTGACACGCTGTGCGATCCGAACAAGCCGGTGATCCTGGAAAAGATGGAATTCCCGGAGCCGGTAATCGAAATCGCGATCGAGCCGAAGTCGAAGGCCGACCAGGAAAAGCTCGGCGTGGCGCTCGCAAAGCTCGCCGCGGAGGATCCGTCGTTCCGCGTCTCGACCGATCAGGAATCCGGCCAGACCATTCTCAAAGGCATGGGCGAACTCCATCTCGACATCAAGGTCGACATCCTCAGACGCACCTACAAGGTCGACGCCAATATCGGCGCGCCGCAGGTGGCGTTCCGTGAACGCATCACCAAGCGCGCCGAGGTCAAATACACGCACAAGAAGCAGACCGGCGGTACCGGCCAGTTCGCCGAAGTCTCGATCGTGGTCGAGCCGAATGAGCCCGGCAAGGGATTCGAATTCGAATCCAAGGTCGTCGGCGGCGCGGTGCCGAAGGAATTCATCCCCGGCGTCGAAAAGGGCCTCAACAGCGTGATGGGCGCCGGCGTGGTCGCAGGCTTCCCGGTGGTCGACGTCAAGGTGCAATTGGTCGACGGCAAGTATCACGATGTCGACTCCTCGGCGCTGGCGTTCGAAATCGCGGCGCGCGCGGCGTTCCGCGAGGCGCTGACAAAGGGCAAGTCGGTGCTGCTCGAGCCGATCATGAAGGTCGAAGTGGTGACGCCGGAAGACTATACCGGCTCGGTCATCGGTGATCTCAATTCGCGGCGCGGGCAGATCCAGGGTCAAGACATGCGCGGCAATGCCAACGTCATCAACGCGATGGTGCCGCTCATGAACATGTTCGGCTACGTCAATAACCTGCGCTCGATGAGCCAGGGTCGCGCGACCTTTACGATGCAATTCGATCACTACGCTGAAGCGCCGGCGAACGTGTCGGCTGAAGTCCAGAAGAAGTTTGCCTGATTGTCGTTGACGGCAGTCAACGATTGAACGGAGAGTCAAATGGCCAAAGCAAAGTTTGAACGTACTAAACCGCACTGCAACATCGGAACGATCGGTCACGTCGACCATGGCAAGACGTCGCTAACGGCGGCGATCACCAAGGTGCTGGCGGAAACCGGCGGTGCAACGTTCACGGCGTACGACCAGATCGACAAGGCGCCGGAAGAGAAGGCGCGCGGCATCACGATATCGACCGCGCACGTCGAATACGAAACCAAGAACCGGCACTACGCCCATGTCGATTGTCCCGGCCACGCCGACTACGTGAAAAACATGATCACGGGTGCGGCGCAGATGGACGGCGCGATCCTGGTGGTGTCGGCCGCTGACGGCCCGATGCCGCAGACCCGCGAGCACATCCTGCTCGCCAAGCAGGTCGGCGTTCCCGCGATGGTCGTGTTCCTCAACAAGTGCGACATGGTCGACGATCCGGAGCTGCTCGAGCTCGTCGAGCTCGAAGTCCGCGAGCTGCTCTCGAAGTACGATTTTCCCGGCGACAAGATCCCGATCATCAAGGGTTCGGCACTCGCCGCCCTTGAAGACAAGGACAAGAAGCTCGGCCATGACGCGATCCTGGAGCTGATGAAGAGTGTCGACGAGTACATTCCGCAGCCGGAGCGTCCGATCGACCAGCCGTTCCTGATGCCGGTGGAAGACGTGTTCTCGATCTCGGGCCGCGGCACCGTGGTGACCGGGCGCGTCGAGCGCGGCGTGATCAAGGTCGGCGAGGAAATCGAGATCGTGGGCTTGCGCGATACCCAGAAGACCATCGTCACTGGCGTCGAGATGTTCCGCAAGCTGCTCGATCAGGGCCAGGCCGGCGACAACATCGGTGCGCTGCTCCGCGGTACCAAGCGCGAGGAAGTCGAGCGCGGTCAGGTGCTGTGCAAGCCGGGTTCGGTCAAGCCGCACACCAAGTTCAAGGCCGAGGCTTACATCCTGACCAAGGAAGAGGGCGGCCGTCATACTCCGTTCTTCACCAACTACCGGCCGCAGTTCTACTTCCGCACCACCGACGTTACCGGTGTCGTGCATCTGCCGGAAGGCACCGAAATGGTGATGCCGGGCGACAACATCGCGATGGAAGTGCACCTGATCGTGCCGATCGCGATGGAAGAGAAGCTGCGCTTCGCGATCCGCGAAGGCGGCCGCACCGTCGGCGCGGGCGTCGTCGCAAGCATCATCGAGTAAGCAAGCGAATAGTGAATAGGGAGTAGCGAGTAGAAAATATCTATTCGCTATTCGCTACTCGCCACTCACTAGAGAAAGACACGGTAATGAACGGCCAGAATATTCGCATCCGTCTCAAGGCGTTCGACCATCGAATCCTCGATACGTCGACCCGTGAGATCGTGAACACGGCGAAACGGACCGGTGCACAGGTACGCGGACCTATTCCGCTGCCGACCCGCATCGAGAAGTTCACCGTCAACCGTTCGCCGCACGTTGACAAGAAGAGCCGCGAGCAATTCGAGATGCGCACGCACAAGCGCCTGCTCGACATTGTCGACCCGACCCCGCAGACCGTCGATGCCCTGATGAAGCTCGATCTGGCCGCCGGTGTCGACGTCGAGATCAAGCTCTGATTTTTAGATCCCGTTCGCGCCTCTAGCGGACAGAAAGAACAGGAAGCACGCCGATGCGCTCCGGAGTGATCGCACAAAAGGTCGGGATGACGCGGGTCTTTACGGAGACCGGCGAACATATCCCTGTGACCGTGCTCAAGCTCGGCAATTGCCAGGTGCTGGGCCATCGCACGACCGAGAAGAACGGCTATGTCGCGCTGCAGCTCGGTTCGGGTTCCCGCAAGACCGTCTATCTGCCGAAGGCCGAGCGCGGCCAGTTCGCCGTCGCCAAGGTCGAGCCCAAGCGCAAGGTCGCAGAATTCCGCGTGTCAGAAGACGCGCTGATCCCGGTCGGCGCCGAAATCCAGGCCGATCATTTCGTCGTCGGCCAGTTCGTCGACGTCACCGGCACGTCGGTCGGCAAGGGCTTTGCCGGCGGCATGAAGCGCTGGAATTTCGGCGGCCTGCGTGCCACCCACGGTGTCTCGGTCTCGCATCGTTCGATCGGCTCGACCGGCGGACGCCAGGATCCCGGCAAGACCTGGAAGAACAAGAAGATGCCCGGCCACATGGGCGTCGATCGCGTCACCACGCTCAATCTGCGCGTGGTGCAGACCGACGTGGAGCGCGGCCTGATCCTGGTCGAAGGCGCCGTTCCCGGCTCCAAGGGCGGATGGATCGCGGTGCGCGATGCGGTGAAGAAGCCGTTGCCAAAGGAAGCGCCGAAGCCCGGCAAGTTCAAGGTGGCCGGCGGCGAGCAGGCTGCGGAAGCGCCGACCGAGCAGGAGGGCGCGTGAGATGGAACTGAAAGTCACAACCATTGAAGGTAAAGCCGCGGGCTCGGTCCAGCTTTCGGACGAGATCTTCGGTCTCGAGCCGCGGACAGACATCATCGCCCGTTGCGTGCAGTGGCAGCTCAACAAGCGCCAGGCCGGCACCCACAAGGCGCAAGGCCGCGCCGATGTCTGGCGCACCGGCAAGAAGATGTACAAGCAGAAGGGCACTGGCGGCGCCCGTCACGGCTCGGCCCGGGTGCCGCAGTTCCGCGGCGGCGGCCGTGCGTTCGGTCCGGTGGTGCGCTCCCATGCCACCGGCCTGCCGAAGAAGATTCGCGCGCTGGCGCTCAAGCATGCGCTGTCGGCCAAGGCCAAGGATGGCGGGCTGGTCGTGATTGAAAGCGCGCAGGTCAAGGATGCCAAGACCAAGGTCCTGGTCGGACATTTCTCCGGTCTCGGCCTCACCAACGCCCTGATCATCGACGGCGCCGAGCTGAACAACGGCTTTGCCACCGCAGCCCGCAACATTCCGAACATCGACGTGCTGCCGATCCAGGGCATCAACGTCTACGACATCCTGCGTCGCCAGAAGCTGGTGCTGACCAAGGCGGCGATCGATGCGCTGGAGGCGCGCTTCAAATGAAGAATATCGATCCGCGCCATTACGACATCATCGTCGCTCCCGTCGTGACCGAAAAGGCAACGCTTGCCTCCGAGCACAACAAGGTTCTGTTCAAGGTCTCGAACAAGGCGACCAAGCCGCAGATCAAGGAAGCCGTCGAAAAACTGTTCGACGTCAAGGTGAAGAGCGTGAACACGCTGGTGCGCAAGGGCAAGACCAAGGTGTTCCGCGGCAATTTCGGTTCGCAGTCGGATGTGAAGCGGGCGATCGTGACCCTCGAAGAGGGCCACCGCATCGACGTCACCACCGGACTATAAGGCGACGCAGCGATGGCATTGAAAACATACAATCCGACGACGCCAGGCCAGCGCCAGCTGGTGATGGTCGACCGTTCGGCGCTCTACAAGGGCAAGCCGGTCAAGACGCTGACCGCGGGCAAGCTCTCGAGCGGTGGACGCAACAACACCGGCCGCATGACCGTGCGCTTTCGTGGTGGCGGCCACAAGCAGACCTATCGCGTCGTCGACTTCAAGCGCACCAAGCTCGACGTGCCGGCGACCGTCGAGCGCCTGGAATATGATCCGAACCGCACCGCCTTCATCGCGCTCGTGAAGTATGAGGACGGCACGCAGTCCTATATTCTCGCCCCGCAGCGGCTTGGCGTCGGCGACACCGTGGTTGCCGGCAATCATGTTGACGTCAAGCCGGGCAACGTCATGCCGCTCGGCAACATGCCGATCGGGACCATCATCCACAACGTGGAATTGAAGATCGGCAAGGGGGGCCAGCTTGCGCGTTCCGCCGGCACCTACGCCCAGATCGTCGGCCGCGACCAGGATTACGTGATCGTTCGCCTGAACTCGGGCGAGCAGCGCCTGGTTCACGGCCGCTGCACCGGTACCATCGGCGCGGTGTCAAACCCCGATCACATGAACATCTCGATCGGCAAGGCCGGTCGCAACCGCTGGCTCGGCCGCAAACCCCATAACCGCGGCGTCTCCATGAACCCGGTCGACCATCCGCACGGCGGCGGCGAAGGCCGCACCTCCGGCGGCCGTCATCCGGTGACCCCGTGGGGCAAGCCCACCAAGGGCAAGAAGACCCGCTCCAACAAGTCGACCAACAGATTCATTCTCATCAGCCGCCACAAGCGGAAGAAGTAAGGAACGCCGGACATGGTTCGTTCAGTCTGGAAAGGCCCGTTCGTCGAAGGCTCGCTGCTCAAGAAGGCAGATGCAGCGCGTTCGTCCGGCCGTCATGACGTCATCAAGATCTGGAGCCGCCGCTCGACCATCCTGCCGCAATTCGTCGGCCTGGTGTTTGGCGTCTACAACGGCCAGAAGCACGTGCCGGTTTCGGTCAACGAGGAAATGGTCGGTCACAAGTTCGGCGAGTTCTCGCCGACCCGGACCTTCCATGGCCACTCGGGCGATAAGAAAGCCAAGAAGGCTTAAAGGGTTGGGTTTGAGGATTAAGCGATGAGCAAACCAAAGCGCGAACGGAGCCTCCCGGACAACGAGGCCAAGGCGGTCGCCCGGATGCTGCGGGTGAGCCCCCAGAAGCTCAATCTTGTCGCGCAATTGATCCGCGGCCGGAAGGCGTCGGCTGCGCTCGCCGACCTGCAGTTCTCGCGCAAGCGGATCGCGGTCGACGTCAAGAAGTGCCTGGAATCGGCGATTGCGAACGCCGAGAACAATCACGATCTCGACGTCGACGATCTGGTTGTTTCCGAAGCGCATGTCGGCAACGGCATCGTGATGAAGCGGTTCGCCCCGCGCGGCCGTGGCCGTTCGGGCCGTGTGTTCAAACCATTTTCGCAACTGACGATCGTGGTTCGTCAGGTCGAGGCGAGCGCTTAAGGCGCGGGAGAAAACGATGGGTCAAAAGATCAATCCAATCGGGCTGCGCCTCGGCATCAACCGGACCTGGGATTCCCGTTGGTTCGCGGGAAAAAACGAGTACGGCAAGCTGCTGCACGAGGACGTCAAGATCCGCGAAATCCTGCACAAGGAATTGAAGCAGGCCGCGGTGGCGCGCATCGTGATCGAGCGTCCGCACAAGAAGTGCCGCGTCACGATCCATTCGGCGCGTCCGGGCGTCGTGATCGGCAAGAAGGGCGCCGACATCGACAAGCTGCGCAAGCGGGTTGCCGATATCACGGCTTCCGATGTCGTCATCAACATCGTCGAAATCCGCAAGCCCGAGCTTGACGCGACCCTGGTCGCCGAATCGATCGCCCAGCAACTCGAGCGCCGCGTCGCGTTCCGCCGCGCCATGAAGCGCGCGGTGCAGTCGGCGATGCGCCTTGGCGCCGAGGGCATCCGTATCAACTGCTCGGGGCGGCTCGGCGGCGCGGAAATCGCGCGCATGGAATGGTACCGCGAAGGTCGCGTTCCCTTGCACACGCTGCGCGCCGACATCGACTATGGCATTGCGACCGCGTTCACCACGTTCGGCACCTGCGGCGTCAAGGTCTGGATCTTCAAGGGCGAAATCCTTGAGCACGACCCGATGGCCCAGGACAAGAAAATGGCCGAGGGCGATACTGCGCGGCCCCGCCGCGATGCCGCTTAAGGCGAAAGGTTTGAGGGCTTAAAGCCATGATGCAACCAAAGAAAACGAAGTTCCGGAAGGCGCATAAGGGCCGCATTCACGGGCTCGCGACTTCGGGCGCGACGTTGTCGTTCGGCCAGTACGGGTTGAAGGCGATGGAGCCCGACCGCGTCACCGCACGCCAGATCGAGGCCGCCCGCCGCGCGCTGACGCGTCACATGAAGCGCGCCGGCCGGGTCTGGATCCGCGTTTTCCCCGACGTTCCCGTGTCGAAGAAGCCCGCCGAAGTCCGCATGGGCTCCGGCAAGGGCACGCCGGAATTGTGGGTGGCGCGGGTCAAGCCGGGACGGGTGATTTTCGAAATCGACGGTGTCACCGTGCAGACCGCCAAGGAAGCCCTCGACCTGGCGGCCGCCAAGCTGCCCATCAAGACGCGCTTCGTCGAGCGCATTGCGGAGTAATGGTCATGGCGCAGATGAAAATCGACGATATCCGCGCGATGAGCTCCGATCAGATGGAGGACGCCATCCTCAATCTGAAGAAGGAGCGCTTCAACCTGCGCTTCCAGCGCGCCACCGGGCAATTGGAAAATACCTCGCGGCTGCGTGAAGCTCGCCGCGATATCGCCCGCATCAAGACCGTCGCCGCGCAAGTGCGCGCGAAGAAGAAGTAAGAGGTTCGAAGATGCCGAAACGTACGCTTCAAGGCGTGGTCGTCAGCGACAAGCAAGCCAAGACGGTTGTGGTGCGGGTCGATCGCCGCTTCACCCATCCGATCTACAAGAAGACGATCCGCCGCTCGAAGAACTAC
>VAZG01000448.1 GCA_005885285.1 Alphaproteobacteria bacterium
CAGATGCAGACCAACCTCGACGTGGCCGACAATTCAGGCGCACGCCGTGTCATGTGCATCAAGGTGATTGGGGGCTCCAAGCGCCGCTATGCCACCGTGGGCGACGTTATCGTTGTCTCGATCAAGGAAGCCATCCCGCGCGGCAAGGTGAAGAAGGGCGACGTCATGAAGGCCGTCGTGGTGCGGGTTCGCAAGGACATCCGGCGGCCCGACGGCTCCGTGATCCGCTTCGACCGCAACGCCGCCGTGCTGATCAACAACCAGTCGGAGCCGGTCGGCACCCGCATC
>VAZG01000449.1 GCA_005885285.1 Alphaproteobacteria bacterium
ATCGTCGGGATCAAGCCGCTGATCGCTGCGATCGCGGCCTGAGACCGAGCCGGTCCTGGATTCTCACCAACTCCCCGGGAAGGGTGTTTTTACACGGCCAAGAACCGTTCCGGACGTAGTCAGCACTTTTCGCTCTTCGAATTTTCGGTCTGCAAAGATAGGATGCGCTTTCCCTCCTGGAGCACTCGCCCATCCGGGGATCGGCAAAGTCCAACGGGGCGGCCGCTCTTTGGGCGCCCCTTATATCCATGTTGCTCAAATGGAGGATATGGCTACGAGAGACTTCGATCTCACCCCCGTCCGGCGGTCGACCATCGGTTTCGATCGCTTGTTAGACCTCATCGACGATTCGTTCCGGTTGCAGGGCGAGGACAACTATCCGCCCTACAACACTGCACGCGTCGGTGAGGATCAAATACACCGGCAAGGACATGGAGAGGTCGCACCGGCACCTGCGCATCGCGCCGCGCGAGTGGGACGCGTTTATGGACGACGTCGCGCAGACGCTCGACAAGTTCGCAGTTCCGGCGGCCGAGCGGGCGGAGGTCGTGGCAATCATCGAGAGCACACGGGCTGACATCGTCGTCTAAAGGCGCCGAGCATGCTTACAGTCCGGTCCTGGCCCGCAACGGAACGCGGCGGGCTTGGCTAACGGCCAAGTGGTTTTAAAACGGTGTACTCCCTGACTGATCCCAACGAGGCAGGGTAGTTGTCATGTCGCATCCTGATCCGCACGCGCCGCCGGACTGCACCGATCCAAATTGGCGAGGTCCTGGGAAAACCCTATGACCGGTGAGCGCGTCACGATTCTAGAGCTTCCCCACCAGAACCCCGAGCGCCGCGCGGTCGCCGAACTACTCGCGCTTGTCGGGGCGCGGGTCGTCGGCGAACACCGCCATCCAGCACTCGTCGAGCGTTTCACCGTACTCGAAGGTGAACTGACCATGAAGCGCGGCGGACAGACGAGCACTCTTCGCGAAGAGGAGACCGCCACTATCGAGCCGAATGTATGGCACGACTGGTGGAATGCGAGTGACCGAGACGCCCGTGTCCGCGTGGAGGTGACGCCCGGTGAGCGCTTCGGCCCTATGATCGAACCTTGTATGGCCTCGCGCGGCTTGGGCATACCGACCGGAAGGGTATGCCGAATCTGTTGCAGCTCGCACTGGTCGCACGGGAGTTCAGCGATGTGATCGTTTTCCGTTCGCCGCCATTGGTAGCGCAGCGCGCGCTCTTTGGCGTTCTGGCCCCGATCGCGCTCTGGCGCGGCTATCGCGCGACGTACCCTCAGCTTTCCCGCACGGTGCTGGCGCCTCGAACGTAGGCGTCGGTATTGCAATAAGATGTGTGACGAGGAGAATCCCCTAATAGACTTAGCCGGAATGTCTGTTCCTGTGAAGGGTTTCGAATGCCGGCCGCGTGTTCCGCGGCCGGCATCCGAAAGCCTCAACGGAGGAAACCGCGCTGGGGGAAGGTAAGGCGGTGCCGCGCGCCTGATCTAAGTCGGGCTCGAACGCGTGCAACCTTGAGACGATCGCACGAGTCGCTAAAGGGGTTAATGTTTCGCACCACCTGTCGTTTCAATAGTTTGCCCGTAGCAGAAATGGCACACCCGACAACCCCGAGGTGAGCCGTCGATGATATCTGAATCTCATCAGGCGACCGATCCCTAGCGACCTGAAAAGCCCCTAGCTATGTGAGCCGACTGTTTCGAACTGCTCGTCAATACCTTCAGCGCAGTTGTGAGTGTGCTTGCGTCGAGATTCCTGGACTGGGTGTAATCAGCGCGACGTGCCCACAACCATGCAGGAGAATGCCCCGGTGCGAGTTGGACTTTTGCATGTGCAACGTTTGGTGTTTCAGCCACGAACTTGCGGATCAGCATGTCTTCGATCGTGCGCCGGCGCAATTGTCTGGAATCAAAATCCGGCCTTTCCGAGGGCTTGTCTTCGTCGTACGATGCGTCCTCCTGAAAGCTCGGGATGAAATGAGGCGGCGCGAATACCTCGGCGCGCAGTGGCGGCGCGTTCCGTGCCACTGATGCTGAGTCGATCTGCAGGGCCGTTGTCCGGCCAAACATGCGGTTCGTGGAGACGAAGACGCCTGAATAGCAAGGCTGCCTGATGCTCCATCGCACGCGCCATCTCTTCGTCCGTCAGCAGACTGCGGTGATCAATTCGATCTGAGCGCATCTTGCCGAGTTTTGGATTGTCGCACCGGTCGGACGTAGGGGTGTCGATCAACCGCTTGCTAATCGGGAAAGTAGCGATCTTTGATCTTTATCAAGGAGATCAAAAGGTCACTTATGGTGGATGATCCAACTGCCTAGTCCAGGCGTCGACGATGTCCGATCCACGATCACTAACGCCGGAGATAGATTTCCGCCGAGGCATTAGCTATGCCGGCGGTCTGGTCTCAATTGGAGTGATCTATTTCGCCCTGGCAAAAGGTGGCCTTGCTCTCGCCTCTATTCATCCCAGTGCAACGCCAATTTGGCCACCGACGGGTCTCGCGCTAGCGGCGGTGCTGTTGTGGGGATATCGGAGTTGGCCCGCAATTTTCACGGCGGCGGTGATCGCCAATGCGACGACCGCCGGCTCGGTTGCCACCGCAATTGCGATTGCGACCGGTAACTCGCTTGAAGCGGTTGTTGGCGCTTACCTGATCAATCGATGCTCGAGGGGATGTAATACGTTTTCGACGCCAGATTCTGTCGCGAAGTTTGCTCTGATTTGCGTCGTGATCGCGACACCGATCAGCGCCAGCATTGGACTGACTAGCCTGGCGACCGCCGGGTACATCGAACGGACGAATTTCGCCAACGCCTGGGTCACATGGTGGCTGGGAGATGTGACCGGCGCGCTGGTCGTTGCCCCCGTCATCGTGCTTTGGGCATCAAGCCACTACCATGCTTTCAACCGCAACGAATTCTTGGAGACGGTCGGCGTCCTCGCAACAGCGGCGGCTGTTGGACTCATTGCTTTCAGCCCCCTGATCGAGCAAACGCCGAGTCGAGATCCACTGGGTTTTCTTGCGATCCTGCCAATGTTGTGGGCGGCGCTGCGCCGCGGTCCACGTGACACCGCAACGGTTGCGCTGGTGCTTGCGGGCATCACGATTTGGGGGACGCTCACGGGCGGCGGACCCTTCACGACCGCGGATCTCAACGCTTCATTCCTGCTGGTGTTGATGTTCTTGATCAGTATTACCGTTCCAAGCTTGTTACTGAGCGCCGACGTCGAGGTGCGCAAGAAAGCGGAGGAAAGTCTGCGCCGCGCGCAAATCGAACTCGAACGGAAGGTCGCAGAACGTACGCAAGAGCTGGAGCTCGCCAATGCAGCAAAATCGCGTTTTTTCGCCATGGCAAGCCATGATTTGCGGCAGCCGTTACATGCACTAGGCCTGTTCGTTGCACAGCTGCGCACGCCGCTCAAATCGGGAGAAAGGACAAAGACGATCGAGCTGGTCGATGCAACGCGCAAAGAAATGGATGAAATGTTCAATTCGCTCCTGGATATTTCCAGGCTCGATGCTGGGATCCTTACACCCAAAATTACCGAATTCCCGATCGCGCGCCTGTTGCAAAAAATTGAGACGAGGTTTGATCAGGCAACGCGAGAAAAAGGCTTGCGTCTACGCGTTAGGCGAAGTGACGCCTGGGTGCGGAGCGACGCCATGCTGCTCGAACGCATACTGCTCAATCTGGTATCCAATGCTGTGCGCTATACATTGCGGGGCGGGATCATCGTCGGATGTCGTCGGCTCGGTGAAATGTTGCGTATCGAAGTATGGGATAGCGGTCCCGGCATTCCCGAGGATCAGAAGCGGAATATCTTTGGCGAGTTTTTTCAACTTCCTGCCCCAGAACGGAACCGGTACGGCGGCCTGGGGCTCGGCCTGGCCATTGTCGACAGGCTTCGCGTACTTCTCAACCATCAAATCGACTTAGCTTCGACCGTGGGCCGAGGTTCGCGATTCGCAATCCGCGTTCCGATGGCCGATGAATGCGTCACGTCTACCGAGCCCGTCGACTCACCTCACCCGGCAACCTTCGCGGTCGAAGGCAAGGTAATTCTCGTTATTGCCGACGCTCCAATTGTGCTGGAGGGAACGGGCGGATTGCTTGGCAAATGGGGATACTCCGTCCTTACCGCCGGATCCGACGAAGCTGCGCTTATCCGACTTGCCGAGCGCCAACAACGCCCCGATCTTATAATCTCGGATTATCATCTTGCGAGCGGAAAGACCGGGATCCGAGCAATTGAACAAATCAATGCGGCGTTTGGTTCATCAATTCCGGCTATTCTCATCAGCGGCGATACGGCACCTGAACCATTACGTGACGCCAAGGATAGAGGATACATTTTGCTGCACAAGCCTGTCGACCCAATGCGGCTCCGCGCTGTCATGCAAGAGTTCTTTAGGGATCATGACGATAGGAGAGACACCGGGACGGCTTTATGACTCGGATTTCGGCGGCAATTCCCAGCCCATTTTTCCTACTTTTATTACTGCCTCGGTGCGGCTCGTTACGTTGAGCGCCTTGAGAACGACCGTGATGTGGTTCTTCACTGTCGGCACGGCCATATTGAGGGTCTTGGCAATGATCTTGTTGCTTTTTCCCTTCATCAGGAGCGCAAGCACTTCAACCTGCCGATCGGTCAACCCGAGACCCTTAGGAGAGTCGCGCGTCGCTAGCTTATTTGTAAGCCGCGGAGACGTTGTTTCCTCAAGAATCTCCGAGGGAATGTAAACTCCGCCGGAGAACACTAACTTAATAGCGTTGAGCATGATCTCACGTTCGGTAGTTTTCGGGATGAAACCCAGAGCGCCAAGCTCGAAAGCGCGCTTGACTGTGTCTTGATCATCCGAGGACGAGAGAATGATGATAGCAATGGTCGCATCGCGGTCACGCAGTTCGCGGAGGACAGAGAAGCCATCTCGATCAGGCAAATTGATATCAAGCAAAATGAGGCTGATGTCGGGATTTTCCTCGACTATGTGCATTGCCTGACGGCCGTTCGAAGCTTCAAATATGACGGCTTCTCGCTTCAGTTGTTTCAGAACAGCGTGCAACGCCTCGCGAATTAATGCATGATCGTCGACAATAAGAACTTTCATAAAGAGCTCTCCGTCATCCCATTGCACGGAGATCCAATGAAAAAAACATACACCCACCTTCGGGTCTTTGGCGAGGAAGAAGCTGGCGGAAGACTGGCTCCCGAAACCGTCCATGCTCCGTCCTTGGCCCAACCAGCGGTTCACCGTCAGGCACTCAAGGTAGGAGCCGAATGCCGTTGTGCGCTGTAATTGTAATCACCTCACAGTAGGACACCGAAAAAGCGAGTGCGGACCACGAGAGTCGCGGGACTCAGAGTCTCCTTCGCCTATGCGCAATGGTGAAATGTCCATGATGCGTCTGACAGACGTCAAATGGATGCGGAGATCTGTACGGTACCTTGATCATAGGACCTAGAAACCTCTCTGTGTGGACCTCCGGCTGATTTACGCGCTGTGCCGTTGAACTATGATCGTCAACGGACAGCCTCACGCGCTGGGAGGTTCTACCAAGCGCCGCCATATGATCGTTATCGCATTAGCTTTCGTGGCCGGGTTCGGCGTGAAGAAGCTCTAGACTGCGGCGTTGTCACGATCCGGCAGTGCGCCGGCGATATTTTTTGTCAAATTCGGTCCCTCTTGAAGCGTGCTCGCACGCCGGATGGGGCAACCAGATGCATGATCGAACTGCCACCCCGAAGCCATTGGTCGGCGAGCTGCCGGAGCTGAAAGGCCAGGGCCGCGACCTGCGAATAGATGCCTGCCGCGGCATCGCGCTCTGGTGCATCTTTCTTGACCATGTCCCCAACAACATCGGGAGCTGGCTGACGCTGCGGAACTACGGCTTCAGCGATGCCGCGGAAGTGTTCATGTTCGTCTCGGGCGTAACCTGCGCGCTGGCCTACGGCAAGGCATGGCGGTGCGGGGGCTGGACCGGCGTGATCGGCCGGACGCTGTGGCGAAGCTGGGATATTTATGTCGCATTTCTGCTGCTCACGCTCGCCTGCGCCATCATGGTTCACCTCGCAGACGGCGGCCATCTTGCCGACGAGAGCAATACGCGCATTCTATTGGAACGGCCGGGCGTGACGCTCGCACACGCGGCGATCCTGCAATACCGCCCCGTCAACACCGACGTCTTGCCGCTCTTCGTGCTTTATCACCTTTTGTTCGCGCCGCTGCTGTGGCTGCTGCTGCGAGCGCCGAACGCAACGCTCGGCGCGTCACTGTTGCTTTACGCACTGGTGCACGTCTTCGGCTGGACCATCCCGGCATGGCCGAACGGCCACTGGGCCTTCAATCCGTTGGCCTGGCAGCTGCTGGTCGTGCTTGGCGCGTGGTGGATGATCGAAGACAAGAGAGCCCGGCTGTGGATGACCTCACGCACCGCGCTTGTGGCTGCCGTTCTCTATCTGGTGTTCAGCCTTATCATCGCATTGAGCTGGAGCATCAAACCGCTGGAAGCGCTGGTCCCGCAGGCGCTGCTGACGCTGCTTTACCCGATGGAGAAATCGAATCTCGATCCATTGCGACTGCTGCATTTTTTGGCCCTTGCGGTTTTGGTGGTATGGTTGGTGCCTCGCAATTGGCGAGGGCTGACGACGGCGGTGATGCGCGGCGCCATTCTCTGTGGCCAGAATTCGCTGCCAATCTACTGCCTCGGCGTTCTGCTGACGTTCGCCAGCCACCTGGCGCTGCTCGACATCTCGGAGGGGCTGACGATGCAGATCGCGCTCAGTGTTGGTGGCGTCCTGGTGATGATCGTGGCGGCGACGCTGCTGAACTTGATCAAGATCAAACCCAGGCAGCGGCCGCACGCGAAGCCCCCCGACCTGCCCGTCGAGCAGCCGACCAAGTTTGAGCTGGTCATCAATCTCAAGACAGCCAAGGCGCTCGGCGTTGACATTCCGCCCACGCTGCCCGCCTCGTGCCGACGAGGTGATCGAATAAAGATGCTGTTTGCTCCGGTGCGCGAGTCCGGCTGCGGCGCTGATCCAGTGCCAGCAATCGCGCACGCCTTCGGGCCACCAGCGAAAACTGTGGGTCAGGATGTGAACTAGATCACAAGGACTGCGGAGCCTGCCCTTTATTTTTCCGGCCATCGTACAGGAGCTAAGGCCATGATTTCCCATCCAAGGACCCACAAGCGAGCGGTGCTGATCGCGGCGTGCGTGATGTTTGCCTGCGTAGCGGCATTACTGTCGGTCAACCTGACATCACCCACCAGCGCCGCGCTCGGCACCGACTGGCAGTCCGCGCTCGGCGCTGACTGGCAGTGCAGCCGGTTTGCGCTCGTTCTCACGACCTGCACCCAGAGGCGTGCACACGAGACCGTTTCAACTGGCGTGGGCAAGCGGACCTAGTACACGACAAACCGGACACCATGCTGCGAATGTCAGCTGAAATCAGCGGAACACCCTCTGCGAGGGCTCCGTTCCTAATTTTAGTCGGGCTGCCGATACGCTCGGCCAACTCCAACAGCTGCTCGGTCTGGCGCTCGGTTGCAAACTTCGGCGGACGATATGCCATCTTGGTCAGGTATTCCTGGAACCAAACGATCCGATGCGTGGCCGCACCGATCATGAGAACGCATCTTTGGCGCGGTGCATGGCCGGCGACTTCGGGTTCTTCACCTTGATCCAACGCGGTGATCAGCCAGCCCGATCAGGCCGATCCCGGTGCTTGGAGACCAAGTTCAATGTCTGCTACTGCTCGGGTCCAATTGCCCGAACGATCCCTGCAAACCATTGAAATCGCAGCAAATGCGACCGCCCTCCGACGCGTCACCAAAGACATGAGTCATTGATACGAAAATAGTTTTCGCGATTGTCTGCTTGTTATTCACAGCGAGCGTGAGTTTTTGTTCCCCATAATCTTCCCCATTTGATCTCGCGCGTCTTGGTCCAGTGCTTGCTCTTGCGGTCGTCGCATCTTTATTTGAACCAACGTCCCGCGAAAACCACCATCCGCTCACGAGAGGGTAGTGGCGTAGCCCAGCATAGAAATCGGCGGGCTCGTACTCTCATCCCTGCTACGCGGTCTCCCGAGCTGCGTGCCATCGAGCGATACGTGGGCAGGGTGCCGTCGGCGCATTGCCTGACTACCTCCTTGAGCACGCCCGCTGCCTCATGCCGATGTCGCTCTATGACAGCCAAGTCGGCGTCGTATGAGGGTTACGGCAATGGACCGGCGCGCTTGTTGTCACGCAGTTTCGGTAGCCAAGTGTCAGTCTTGGTGTTCTTTAGCTCCCAAAGGATTTGCCGGAGCGGCAGCGACCGAAGCAGGCTGTTGTTCGACAAGTGCAGGTGACGAATTCAATTCGTAGCCCTCTTGGCGGCCTTGAGGGGATTGTTGACCGAGTTAAAGTGGCAAATTCCACGGCCGTGGCCGGCCAACTGACGGTTACCTGAATGCGGGAACTCCTGTTCTTCGTCGCGTCGAGCTTCTGGGCGGGCGCCGCGCATGCGGCGACGCCGGGTCACGGCAAGACGATCGCGGCCGCCTACATCGTTGGCGCGCGCGGCAAGCCGATCGACGCAGTGATTCTAGGAATTTTCGTCACGTTGTCCCACACCAGCGGCATCGTGCTGGTTGGTGTGCTCGCCTCGCTCGGCTCGACCTGGCTGCGACCGCAGCGCATCGAAGCCTACCTCGCGGTCGCGGTGGGCATCCTGGTGATCGTGCTCGGCCTATGGATGCTGTGGGTGCAGCGCGAGCTTGTCGCGCTCGCCATGGGCGAAGCCGGCGAGCCGCGCGATGGCACTAATCGGGCGGATGCCCACGCGCGCAATCACGCTCACGACCATACTCACGACCACCCGGAGAGCCATGGGCACGGCGGGGCCGTGGCCTGGCACAGTCACGGATTCGGCAAGGTCCACTCCCACCGGCTTGACGTCGCGACCGAGAACCGCCCGAAACTGCCGGTGCTGCTGGCGCTGGGCATTGCGGGCGGCCTGCTCCCCGACCCAGCCGCGCTGGCGCTGCTGCTCGGCGCGCTGTCGAGCGGAAAAGTCCTGCTCGGCCTGGTCACCGTCGTGGTGTTCAGTCTCGGCTTCGCGGCAACGCTGGTGGTGGTCGGCATTGTTGCCGCGAAGGTGGGCGAAAAGGTGCTCGACTGGCTGGCCAGCATCTGGTTGATCCGCCTACAGATCGCCATCAGCCTGCTGATCGTCGGCATGGGCGTGGTACTGACCATCCGCGCGGTGTCCGAGCTGGCGGCGTTGCCGGCAGGCTAAATTTCTAGTGCTCCAATTCCGAAGCTCGCACCACCTAGCGGCTCCTACGTTAGCCGCCAGTGCCATAGGAACTTCAAATCCACCGCACTGGCTACCGCGCACCCGCATGCCTGGCGGGCAGCATGCCGACAAATCCGCTGATGTCGGCGTACCAAACATTGCCATCGCGATCGACGGCGACGCTGAATGGCCGGGCATTGTCGCGGGGAAGCGCAAAGACCGTGATGTGGCCGTTGCGCAGCCGCCCGAGACTCGCGCGGCGCATCATGCCGAACCAGACGTCGTCATTGGGGGCTACGGCAATGCCGCTGAGACCGGCATTTTCCCGATCCGCCTCGACGTCCGAGAATTGTCCATCCTTGAAACGCCCGATTCGATTGGCGCGGAACTGCAGGAACCAAACCGAACCATCGGAGCCAGCCGCGACGTCAGTCGGCACGGCGCCGCCACGCGGAAGGTCGAATGTCCTGCTGGTCCCGTCGGCTGCGAGGCGGAGCAGTTGGTTGCCGCTTTGCAGCGTCGCCCATATGGCGCCATCGGCCGTCACCGCGACCCCGTAGGGGCCGCCGCGCGCGGACTCGATCTGATAGCGGGTAAAAACTCCGTCCTTCAGCCTGGTCATGCAATAGCCGGTCGGGTCGGCGAACCAGGCGGCGCCGTCGGGCGCGATCGCCAGCCGTCCGAGGCGAGCGATCGGAGTGTCGAGCGGAAACCGTGAGATCTCGCCGGCGCTGTTGACGCGTGCAATGGCGCGCGCGGCGAGGTCCGTGTACCAGGCGCTGCCGTCGGCCGCGACCGCGAGCCCGAGCGGCTCGAAGTTGCGGCTGGACGTGGGCAGCCGTTCGATACGGCCGTTGCGCAGACGGCCGATCGCATCGGCATGGTCGATGGTGAACCAGATGCTGCCGTCGGTGCCCGCCGCAATCGCGATCGGCGCTTCCTGCGGCTCGGCCATGCGATACTCGATGAATTTTTCTTCCGGGGTGGCGCGCACCAGCAGAAGCGCGCCTCCCGCCAGCACCGCGATGCCCAGTGCCGCGGCCGGCATCGCTAGCGGCCGTGCGCGGATCATCGCGGCGCCGCGCGCCGGCGTGACAGGTGCCGCGCCGCAAGGCTGCCGCCGATCAGCACCAGCACACAGAACGAGAGGCCACCGGCGAGGCTGATCGGATCGATGCGCGCCAGGAGGTTGCCGCCGTCGATGGCCATGCGCCAGACTTCCGCATAGGGCATCAGCGAGAAGACCGCGTAGACGACGCCCGCATCCTTCGGATCGCGGGCGAGAGGGCCAGCCTCGATATGAACCGGAAGGTTGTCTTCTTTTGGCGCCCACGTTTCTCCGCCGTCCTCGCTTCGATAGATGCCGCGATCGGAGGAGACCACCAGGGTCGTCGCGTCTGCGCTCGCCGCGATACCGCGCACCCTGGCTTTCGGCTCTGGCAACGAGCGTCCGGCGGAATGCCAACCGGAGCCGAGATCGTCGCTGACCACGATCCGGCCGCCCCCCGCCGCCCAGATCCGTTGCGGCCGCGCAGCGTCGGTCGCGATCGTGTCGACCGGCGCATCTGCGCCGCCAAAACCGGCGTTCCGCCAGGTGCGCCCCCCATCATGGCTGATCGTCGCCCGGCCGTCGATCACCGCCGCCAGAGTGTCAGCCGATCCCGCGACCGCCGCCAGCGCCGTCATCTCGCTCATCTGCGGGAGCCCCGGCACGACCACATAGCTGCGGCTGCCGTCTTCGCTGGAGAACAGCCGGCTCCGGCCGAGCAGATAGAAACGACCGGTCGCCGGCCCGACGACCAGCGCTCGCGCCGGGATTGCGGACTCCGGGGCCTCGGCGCGCAGCCAGCCGTCCCGGTCCCGACGAAACACGCCGCTTGCCGCCGCGCACACGGCCAACTCGCCGTCCGGCGAGAAGGCGAGCGCAAATACCGCACCGATGATGAGATCGCGCGCCTCCGGCACCCAACTCCGCCCGCCATTGTGCGAACTCAGGATTCCGAGATCGGTGCCGACCAACAGGTGGGACGAATCGCGTGGGTCGACTGCGACGACAAGTGCCGCATTGAGAAACAGGCCGACATCCGCATTCAACCAGGCGGCACCAAGATCACGGGAGCGAAACACGCCGCCATAGCTGCTCGCGTCATGCGCGGACGCGCTGCCGGCCAAAAGGAACACCACGCAGGCAAGCCAAAAAGTCAGCCGACGCACGCCGATTTGTTCTCTTCTCATCCCAAGATGAAGCGGTCGAGATGGGACGACCGGTCCCACCCCGAAAACACCTCTCATGGCTTGCGCGATTTTTCACCCGGCGCCAGCGTGAGCTCGGCCATGCGTCCGCCGTTCAACGCCACCCAGGAATTCTTCGTCAGCGGATATTTGTCCGTGTAGCTCAGCGGCTCGTGCGCGGAGACGCAGTTGTTGTAACCCCCGGTGATCTTGTAGCACTTCTCGTAGGCGAGAAACTGCTGGACCGTATCGGTCTGCTGCACGTTCGCCGTCATCCAATCGCGGATACCCTCGTAGGACGAGAAGGCGTCCGAGCCGAACACCAGCTTGCCGATGCTGGTCGGCACCTCCAGCAACTGCGAGCCGGCTGTATGGGCGCGAAACGCCGGATGAATCCGCACACCCGGCAGAATCTCCGCCTCGCCGTCGACGATCACGGCCTTGCCCTTCAGCACCTTGCCGTAGACCTCCTCCATGGTGAGTGGCATGTAGCCGCAAGCAGGCGTACGATTGCAGCTGCCCGGATCGGAGTTGATCGCCCGGATGTGCGGCTCGGGATAGTTGAGCGCCCACTCGATCGCCTTGAGCTCCTCGCGTTGGACGTAGAGCACTGCGTTGGGCAGGTCGGACAATTGGCCGGCGTGATCCCAGTGAGCGTGGCCGATCACCACCTTGGTGACATCGGCAGCGTTGAAGCCCAGAGCCTTCAGCTGGTCCGCGAGTGGGGCCCAGTGGTCCGACCCGGTCATCTTCAGATAATCCTGCTGCTTCCAGCCGGTATCGTAGAGGATCAACTCACTTCCGCACTTGATCACACCGACGTTCACCGGCAGATCGACGCTCGGGATGTTGCTCTCCGGCTTGGTGCTGCCGGGCACGAACGTGCGGTCCGGCATGAAGGATCCGAACGGCACGTTCATGAAACGGCTGCTCTCGATCAGCCATGCCGAGCAGATCGGTTGCTGGGCCTGAGCCGCTGCGCCGAACAGGCATGCGAGCGCCGCGATCCCTGCGGTCAACGCAAACGGACGAATTCGTAATGCACGTTTTCTCATTGCGTCCTCCCTTACAACTAGATTGAGTTTTCCGAGTGAGATCGGATTCGCTTGTCTCTTCTCCTGCGATTCGATTTGCCCGCTAATGCGGCTTGTATTGTCCCGGCCAAAGCACTTCGCCGACGCGCAGCATGTCTTCAGACGCCCTCACATCCATCTCGTGTGCGACGCCGAGTCGCTGCGAGTCGCCATCCTCGGTGAATTTCAGCATCTCGGCCGCAGCGCCGGCGTAGAGCGCCATCGCGCCGACGTACTGCACTTGCGTCTTCGAGAGCGAGGGCGGCGCGCTCATGGCGCGGACCTGCATTTCGGCATCGTGAAAGAATTTCGCCAGCGGCTCGATCTTTCGTGCAAGCGCCCGTGCGTCCCGATCCTCGGCCTGATAGGTGATGCCGGCAAAGCTCATCGTCACCGCCGACCGGGTGGCCTCCCGGTGGACCGCCCACAAGGCCGTCGCGAAGCGTTCCTCGTCCGCCGTCAATGCCGGCGGCTGGAGTTTCCCGGCTTGCGGGCTGACAGTTTGCGCCGCTGATTGTACCACCGATCCCGGCCGCGCTTCGTGCAGCCAAGCGGCACCGGTGATCGCCGCGAGCGTCGAAACGACGCCGGCTAGCAACAACGACCGACCACCGGGCATGCCGATCGTCTGAATGGCGCATCCTCCATTTATAGTTGCGGTACTCTATCCCTCGGTTTCCGCGTCGGTCAACCGACGCGGAGGTGAAACAGACCCGCCCGCACGCATGGCTTGCTGTTGCCCGCGAGCCGCATGCGTGGTCAACGGGGCGCCCAGGTCGGCGCGCCGGTGAACAGGCCGCCCTCGGCAAAGCCGATGCCGTAGACCAGGACCACCCCGAAGACGAAGCTGACCAGGCCCGACGCCACGCGGAGCCGCCAATTGAATTTCGGCAGATTGACGGCCGTGAACACAAACGGCGCCGATAGGATCAGCGTGATCAGCATCATTCCGACGATAGTGCCGAGCCCAAACAGCAGCAGATAGCCGAGCGCGGCGAAAGGCTCGCGGATGATGGACAGGACCATCAGTGCGACGGCGGCCGATCCTGCGAGGCCGTGAACAAGGCCGACCGCAAACGGTCGTAGCCAGTCATAGAACGCGAGCCGGCGGAGCCCACTGCGGTCGAGTCGCGCCAGCGGGGTGTGCTCCTCGGCATGCCCGTGCGCATCGAGGCCGTGACCGTGCGGGTGCCGATGCAGGTAGTCGCCGTGCGCATGCAGGTGATCGTGGAGGTCGAGCGCATGTCCGGCTGGGTCACCCTCATGGACGTGGGCCGCGCTGACCGCGCGGCCCATCCCTGTTAAGGTGAAAACCCCCAGCAGGACCAGCATGATACCGACGGCGAATTCCATCGACAGACCGAGCTGTGGCGGGATGACGACGCCGAACACGATGATCGCCGCGCCGACCGCCATGACCGTGATGGTGTGTCCGACGCCCCATGCGGCACCGATCAGCGCCGAGCCCCCCAGGCTGCGCTCGCGACTGACGATCGTTGCAATGGCGACCACATGGTCGGCGTCGGTCGCATGACGCATCCCGAGGAAGAAGCCAAGAAACAGGAAGGACATGACGCTCAAGGCGGCTCCGGTCATTGCGCACGTACCAAGGTGGCTATCCCCCCGGCCGTCATTATGCAGCGTTTCGACGCCACGCCAATTCCCATATGCACGTGCACCCATGGCACGGCCGCGGTGCGGGGCATGGCAGGCCGGCCCGCGAGCTATTGGAACGGTGTTTGCCGGCCATGTCCGCTCATGGCAGCACATCGCTGACATACCGGGTGCCGCCTCCGATGTCTGTCGCCGGGGGATAAGATGGGGTAATCGGCCGGTCCAGCTTGTGGATAGCTGAAGATTTTTGGGTGCTGCGCTTCAGGCTGATGGTGAAACGAGGTCCGTGGTTACGGCCTCAAGCATCAGAAGGAGAAGCGCAGC
>VAZG01000056.1 GCA_005885285.1 Alphaproteobacteria bacterium
GAGCACGGGCTGAGCGCGATAAGCGGCCCACCAATCGCGGGGCATTTGCCGCGCGGCCAGCGAAAGAATATGGCTGGCCAGGTTCGGCACTCCGACCCAAGGCAGAATCAGAAAGCGGCTGTGGTTGACTACCAACGGCAGGTTGGACTGACGGGCGGTCTGGTCCCAGCCGATGCACGCATCGCGCGGCGCCATCTTCCAGGCGGCGCTAGTGAACAGCAAGCACGCCAGCACCGCACCGGGTGATTGTGGGGAGCGAACGAAATAGCGCAACTGGGCGCCATAGGGCACCTTGTAGCCGAGATAGTGATAACGCTGAATGTACTGCCGAAACAGACGGCGGTCATCGCCGCTGGTGAGCAATTGCAGGTGAACGGGAAAGTAATCGCCGGTCGAGCCCGTAAGCGGAGGCTGCGGATCGCTGTGTTGGTCCCACACTGCCGCTCGGGGACGCGGCTTCCTGAGTGGCGGTGACAGCCAGGGAAGCCACCCGCGATCGTGCAATGCCAGAAGGAACAAGTAACCCTCCCGGCTCTTCAGGCCTCCGTTTGGCCGTCGCCACTCCAGCAACTCGCAAAGGGTGTGCGCCAGTTCGGTCAGACTCAGCGTGGAAAATTCGCGCGTGATCTGCCGGATAAGATCAAGTTCCTCCGGCTTCAATTCCCGACCGCAGAATGATAGACCACCACCGATAGTTACTGGCATGACGCACTTTGCTGGTTGTGCAGGCTCTCATGCTCACGTTACAGAAATACCTCTGAAATGTCCAGAGAAATCTTTCGTGTCCTTTCGGTAAGGATGGGTAGCTTGGATGCGCAGTAGAAAAAAATATGGGCCCGGTTCGCCGTTTGTTCGTCTAAGTGGGGACGCAAAAATAATTTCACAGATTGGGTCGGATCGTGTAGTTCCATCGCGGCAGTAGTTTGCCGTGGGTGAGACGCAGCGAAGAGATCAAACGCGGGTCTGGTTTGAGACCGGTTGGATACTCGCTCCGGTCCAGATACGCGGTCACAACCAAGCCGGTCTGAGTGCTGGTAGTGCGAATGAATTTGAGCATCTTCTCGTAGCTGTTAAGGGGCTCGGCAGCCCAGTTTTTGGAGATCTCGGAGAACAAGCGGTGCTCGATGGGATTCCACTTGGAGGCACCGGTAGGATAATGAGCAATGGTGGCGGCAATGCCGAACCGATTGCATACTTGTGCCTGGATTTCCGTCTTCCAGGCCCAGGAGGTGCAACCGTTACTGCCGCCGGAGTCTGCCAGAACCAGAAGTTTGGGCGCACCGCCATAACAACGGATTCCTTCGCGTTTCCACCATGTGGCGATGGAATGGGCAGCGAAGGCCGCGGTGTCATGCGAGATGCCGACACAAACGGTGCCGCGGTTGTTGGGTGGATCATAAATGCCATAGGAGATGCCTATCCCGCTGGCGTCGGAGCGGAAGTCGTGATCGTTCACCAGAACGGGCGAGCGATCCCATTTGGCGCCGGCGTTTTTGAAGTTGCCGATCAGTTCGCGTTTCTTGCTGTCGCCGCTGATGATGGGAAAGCCTTGGCGCTGAAAGCGAGTCCGTAGCGCGCAGATATGCTGGAACTGCTGATCGCGATACGGGCTCGAGTTTGTGGCAATTTGCTTACGGTTGACCCGCAGAGAGAAATCCATTTGGTGTAGAAGACGAGCGACCGTATTGGCCGAGACCGGGATATCGATCTGCTGGAGAACCTCCGCGATCTTTTCTGTCGTCTTGCGGGTCCACTTCAACCCGGTGATGGGATCTCCGGCGGTGTCGTGCTCCAGAAGAATCTCGATAGCATCGATTATTTCGGGCGTTTTTTTTCCACGCGCTTACGTCCAGCGCCGGCTTTGCGCGCGCGGTCCACTTCCACGTCCTGAGAGAGTAGCTGCTGTCGTCCACGGGCGACGGTGTGCGGATCGAGGCCGAGGAAATCAGCCAGTTGGCGATCGCCGCCACGGCCCAGTTTGAGTGACTCCAATCCGGCATACAAGCGGCGCTGCTGCTCGTCCAGCAGACTATAGAACAGGAGGATGGCGGCTTTAGCTTCCTCCGGTGAGACTTCCAGCACGGACGCATCCATGATCGTGGGCAGCAATTCCACGGTACGGCGCGCCAGAAGCTGTCGTCGTTGGACGCTTGGATCCACAGCCGTGTACAGGTACCGGGCGGAAACGAGTTGGCGTGCAACGCGCCCTTGCTGCGTCAGTTGATGCAGCGCATCCTGCACCTGGACATGCAAGACCGGAGCCAACTCATCGGCGAGGTATCCGCGCGGGGAACGATTGACGAATCCTTCCGCGGTGGCCAGCAGCGTACCGAAACGGGAGAACCATGCATCTGCCTGCGACCATAGTCCGCGGTCGTCGAAACGGGCGATTTCGCGCAGGGTATAGTATCGGCCGCGATGGGAGTAGCTGGTGAGATAATCCAGCGGCTTGAGTTTACGGAAGACGGTGACATCGACCGGCGTGCCGAGGGCCTGTTTGAGTTCCTCGAGAGTGGCGATTTTGTTGCGCAGCAGAAGGGCGCGCAGGTCATCGGGGCGGAAGGAAAGGGGCCGCATAATGTTATAGTTCCGATTGAACCGGATCTCCTAATCGGAACTATAACAAATCGGGCAGCCCGCGGCCACTATTTCCCAACGCCCGCAGCAGCCGCGAATCTAGGCATGCCGGGCCATCTTTCGTTTTTAGAGAATCTGCGCTAGCGAGGTCAGGTTATGACAGAGAACCGATCACTTGTGAGTTGTTATTTTTGAGGCGACCCTAAGGCGAGCTTCGCTCGCCTCTGGAGATTGGCCATCTGAGCGAGCAAGTTCTTGGCAATTTCTGCAGCTCAGGCCGCCGCCGTGCAAAGAGTATCTGGAGCCAGAGGCTTTTTCGTGGACTTTGCATCCAAAGCCGCCTGATCAGCCAAGTGGTCGAAATTCAGCAACGGTTTTTCGGAGGCAGCCGTCAGGCGCGCAAATATCTGTTCCCTCAATAGCGCCAGAATGTCGCCCACCGATGCGCGCACCGGTTGACTTCTCCATTTCGCTAACGGCAGGAACGCGCCCGTTCGCTCGAACCCGGAACTGAGTAGCGTAGCCAGCAACAGCAGACTGTAGCTCGCCACCTGTAATTGAGGCAGCCGCCGCACCGCTTCCGGATTTCTCACTTGCCCTTGTCCCACACCCAGCAGCGACTTCTCATCCCGGTGATTGCACTCGATCTCCCAGCGGTACACGTAGGCCTGCACCAAAGCTTGCAGATCCAGTTTTCCATCCGTGCAAATCAGAAACGCCGGCTGCCGGTACAGCAACTTGGAACCCTTGCGCAGCCGGTATCCCGCCGGCCGGATGACCACTACCTGCAGCGGCATTTCTACCCCCGCTTTGCGCCAGTACACCGGCCCCACCACTTTCACCGATACCTCGCGCAACTCACCGGCGACAAAACACCACACTTTCACCCACGGCACCGATGCGTCATGTAGAATTTGTTCCGGCGTCGGCGCCACCGCTCCGTAACGTCTGGGCCGGCCCTTGGCCTTCTCGCCAGTCTGCTCTAACGGCCAGTACAGCTTGGCATCCTTGCGAATCCGGCCGATGTAGGTGGTCCGCTCCGGCAGGTGTTTCAATACATTGCCGTTGGTGTAGGAGCCGTCTCCACAAAGAATCAACTGCCGGTAATGCAAATCCTCGCGCTGGTCCATGCTCTGCCTGACGCTGGCCATGGCTTGCCGGCCTACCACGGTCAGCGCGCGCTTTTTCTTCTCTTGTCGATAGGCGGCCTGCGCCTCGGCCGCGGCACCCTTCTTGGGTTTCTCCGCCGGCGGGGCCAACTCGAAGCGCACCGGCAAGGCACGAGCCGGCCCCGGCACCCCCGGAGGGATCAACACCGACAGTTGCACGAAGCGCAACCCGTAACAGAAGTTGACGCGAAAGCCCGGCGACTGCGGATCGCGCGCCAAGCTCACACCCGGAATCTTCTTCTTCCCGCTCTTACGGCACAAAGTGTCATCTACCGCCACCACCACCGGGGCATCGGGCGAACTCAACAACGGCGCGAGACGATCGAAAACCGGATCGAAGAGTTGCCGCGCATTCCAGGCGCAGCGCGAGCACAAGCGGTAATCCGAAGTCCAATCCACGAATTGGCGTCCGGTGGCGCAGATGGCCTGCGAGGTCAGATGCCGCCGCATACAAACCAGCAGACCGAACGTGAGGCGCCGCGCGCGTGTGAACGTGCGCATCTGGGCGAACGCCGGCCGCCAGCCTTGGAGCAGATCATCCAACGTCTCCAGCAGATTCATGCAGCCTCCTACGGCGAATGCGGACCGGCACACAACCGTTCTCGCCAACGGCGGTGGAGCGGAAACAGAAAGATGTGCTTACGCGCGCCTTGCGCTTTGCCACTGGAATCCATGCGCCCGCGACCCTGTGTGCGCCCCACCTCGATCCAGTTGGCGGCGCGATAGCAGCCCCCGTGATAGCGTGCTGCATCCACCAGGGTTTCCAAGAGCACGGGCTGAGCGCGATAAGCGGCCCACCAATCGCGGGGCATTTGCCGCGCGGCCAGCGAAAGAATATGGCTGGCCAGGTTCGGCACTCCGAC
>VAZG01000450.1 GCA_005885285.1 Alphaproteobacteria bacterium
GTCAAGGTTTTGCTGCGCTCCATCGATGTCCTGCACGATTTCTACGTGCCTGAGTTCCGGGCCAAGATGGATATGGTCCCCGGCATGGTCACCTATTTCTGGATGACTCCGATCCGAACCGGAACGTTCGATGTGCTGTGCGCCGAACTGTGTGGCGCAGCGCACGCGCAGATGCGCGCCAAGGTCATCATCGACGAAGAGAGTGAGTATCACGCCTGGCTGGAGAAGCAGCAGACGTTTGCAGAATTGTCAGGCCGAAGCGCCGTTAAGAAGGCGACGTACAAATCCGGCGGCAAGTAGGAAAGTGCCGCTGCGCAGATAGATCGGGCGCGTGGATCAATTCGTTCACCCCGATCGGAACGACGAGGAGGTATTTCTATGGTCGATGTTCCATATGATGCCACCGCCGATATTCCGCTTGCCGAAGTGGGAGAGGTTGAACTCTATCACCCCAGGAGCTGGTGGACGCGGTACGTCTTTTCGCAGGACGCCAAAGTCATCGCCATCCAGTACTCGCTGACGGCGTCGGCCATCGGGCTGGTCGCGCTGGTGCTGTCGTGGCTGATGCGCCTGCAACTGGGATTTCCCGGCACATTTTCCTTCATCGATGCAAACCAGTACCTGCAGTTCATCACCATGCACGGCATGATCATGGTGATCTACCTGCTCACGGCATTGTTCCTGGGAGGCTTCGGCAACTACCTTATCCCGCTGATGGTCGGCGCCCGGGACATGGTGTTCCCCTATGTGAACATGCTGAGCTACTGGGTCTACCTGCTCGCCGTCCTGGTGCTGGCCTCGACCTTTTTTGTGCCTGGCGGGCCCACCGGCGCCGGTTGGACGCTGTATCCGCCGCAGGCGATCCTCTCCGGCACCCCCGGGCAGGATTGGGGCATCATTCTCATGCTGTCCTCCCTGATCCTGTTCATCATCGGGTTCACCATGGGTGGACTGAATTATGTGGTGACCGTGCTGCAGGCGCGCACGCGCGGCATGACATTGATGCGCTTGCCGTTGACGGTGTGGGGCATCTTCACGGCCACCGTGATGGCATTGCTTGCCTTCCCGGCGCTGTTCGTCGCCTCTGTCATGATGCTGTTCGATCGCTTGCTGGGAACCAGCTTCTTCATGCCCTCACTCGTCGAGATGGGCCAGCAGATGAAGTATGGCGGCGGCAGCCCGATCCTGTTCCAGCATCTTTTCTGGTTCTTCGGCCACCCCGAAGTCTACATCGTTGCATTGCCGGCCTTCGGCATCATTTCCGATCTGATCAGCGTCCACGCGCGGAAGAACATCTTCGGCTATCGCATGATGGTGTGGGCTATCGTGGCAATCGGCGCTCTCAGCTTCGTCGTATGGGCGCACCATATGTATGTGAGCGGCATGCATCCGTACTTCGGGTTCTTCTTCGCCACCACGACGCTCATCATCGCCATTCCGACCGCCATCAAGGTTTACAACTGGGTGTTAACCCTGTGGCGTGGCGACATTCATCTCACCGTCCCGATGTTGTTTGCCCTCGCGTTCATCATCACGTTCGTGAACGGCGGCCTGACCGGACTGTTTCTCGGCAACGTGGTTGTGGACGTGCCGCTGTCGGACACGATGTTCGTTGTCGCGCACTTTCACATGGTGATGGGCATTGCGCCGATTATGGCCGTGTTTGGCGGGATATATCATTGGTATCCCAAAGTCACCGGACGAATGCTCAATGAGGCGCTTGGACGATTCCACTTCTGGGTCTCGTTCCTCGGGGCCTATGCGGTTTTTTTCCCCATGCACTATCTGGGCCTGCTGGGCATGCCCCGCCGCTATCACGACATTGGCGAAACGGCATTCGTCCCGGCATCCGCCCATGACCTCAATGCGTTCATGAGCGTGGCGGCCTTGATCGTCGGCTTCGCCCAGCTGGTGTTCCTGTTCAATCTGATTTGGAGCCTGTTCAAGGGAAAAGAGGCTGGCGGCAATCCCTGGGGAGCCGCGTCGCTGGAATGGCAAACACCGCAGACCCCGCCGGGCCATGGCAATTGGGGCAAGGAGCTTCCGCTCGTCTATCGCTGGGCTTACGATTACAGCGTACCCGGCGCCATCAGGGATTTCGTTCCGCAAAATGAACCACCTGCCGGATCGTTGGCGCAGGGGGCCCAACCGTGAGCGTCATTATCCTGTTCATGGCCGGAATAGCGGCGATTGCGGGATGGTGGCTCTCGCAGCAACGGCTGGCAGCCAAGCCCTGGCTGGAGGAAGGAGTAATCGCCGATTGGCGCGAGGAGAGCCCTTCGTCCCTGGCGCCGGCGAAAATCGGATTGGGCGTGTTTCTCGCGGTGGTCGGCTCATTGTTCGCACTCTTCATCAGCGCTTACTCCATGCGCATGAGCATGGTGGATTGGCGGGCGCTGCCCGTGCCGAAGCTGCTGTGGTTCAACACGGGCGTTCTTGTCACAAGCAGTATTGCGCTGCAATGGGCGCACGTGGCCGCGCGCCGAAACGACATGGACGGCGTAATCGTCGGCCTGTGCGCAGGCGGAGCATCCGCCGTTACTTTCCTGGTTGGGCAGCTCCTGGCGTGGCAACAGCTTAGCGTCGCGGGATATTTCGTGGCGTCCAATCCAGCCAATTCGTTCTTCTACCTGATCACTGCGATGCACGGGCTGCATCTGATGGGCGGTCTCGTGGCCCTCGGGCGAACGACTGCCAAGGCGTGGCGCGGCGCTGACATGACACGGATGCGCCTGAGCGTGGAACTCTGCGCTATCTATTGGCATTTCCTGCTGTTGGTCTGGCTGGTCTTACTCGGTCTGTTGACGGGGTGGACTGACGATTTCGTCGACATCTGTCGCCAGTTGCTCACCTAGGGAGGGCTGAGAGGCCATGGCAGAGACCGCGCTAACAGACACCGTAGCATCGACTATGCGGCCTGCGGGCTGGCGAGGCATCGCTGCCGACTGGTCCTCGGATCAGCGCGCTTTCAAGAATGTTTCCTGGGGGAAGGCCATGATGTGGATCTTCCTCCTCAGCGACACCTTCATCTTCAGCTGTTTCCTGCTGTCGTACATGACGACGCGAATGTCCACGACCGTGCCGTGGCCCAACCCCAGCGAAGTCTTCGCCCTCACGGTCGGAGACAAGAAGATCCCGCTCATCCTGATTGCCATCATGACCTTCATCTTGATCAGCAGCAGCGGGACGATGGCGATGGCTGTCAATTTCGGTTACCGCCGCGATCGCGCCAAGACCGCGGCCCTAATGCTGGCCACCGCGGCGTTTGGCGCAACATTCGTCGGAATGCAGGCCTTCGAATGGACCAAGTTGATCATGGAGGGCGTCCGGCCCTGGGGTAACCCCTGGGGCGCGGAGCAGTTTGGTTCAAGCTTTTTCATGATCACGGGCTTCCACGGCACCCACGTGACGATCGGCGTGATTTTCCTGGTCGCCATCGCGCGAAAGGTTTGGCGGGGAGACTTCGATGTCGGAAGGCGCGGCTTTTTCACGAGCCGGAAAGGGCACTACGAAATCGTCGAAATCACCGGCCTGTACTGGCACTTCGTCGATCTTGTGTGGGTGTTCATCTTTGCTCTTTTTTATCTTTGGTGAGGTCGCGGCATGACAAACGTAGCAGTACCCATGGAAGGCCAACAACATTTGCTGCACGCTCACGTGCATGACGCGCTCGCATCGGGAGCCTCGCACACAAAAGGCCAGCAGCATCCGATCAAGCTTTATCTCGTGGTCTGGGGATGGTTGTTCGTTCTCAGTACCTGCTCCTATCTAGTCGACTACTTTGGCCTCCATGGCCATCTCAGATGGTCGCTGATCCTGCTGTTCATGGTGTTGAAGGCTGGTCTGATCGTCGCCGTCTTCATGCACATGGCCTGGGAGCGGCTGGCCTTGGCCTACGCGATCCTGCTGCCGCCGGTGCTGGTGTTGGTATTTGTGGCGATCATGGTGTTCGAATCCGACTACACGCATCTTATCCGGGTCATATCTTTTGCGCCAACGGCGTAGCTACTATTGCCTCGTGCCAGGAGGAGGACGGCTATGACCACCTACATCATGCTTGCAAATTGGACCGAGCAAGGCGCGCTGAAAGTGAAGGACCCGCCGCGTCGTCTCGACACGGCAAAGAAAGCTCTCAAGGATATGAGCGGCGAGTTCAAACACTTTTTCCTCACCATGGGCGACTATGACATCGTCGCGATCTACGAAGCTCGGGACGATGCTGTGGCGGCACGTTTCAGCCTGCAGCTGGGCATGCTGGGAAACGTCCGGACGCGCACGTTGAAAGCGTTTCCCGAACCCGCCTATCGGGAAATCATAAGCTCGCTGGGCTAGTCGGCCAACGGTGTTCGCATGAACAATCACGGACGGTTGCGCAGTCTCGTTCTCGTGTTCGGAGCCGGCATCGTCGCGATCGGCCCTGGTTATGCGCAAGACGCAGCTTCGGGCGAGAAGATTTTCGTCCAGTGCAAGGCGTGTCACCAAATTGGGGAGAACGCAAAGAACGCCGTTGGCCCGGTGCTTAACGGGCTGTTCGGGCGAAAGGCCGGGATGATCGAAGGCTACAGCTATTCTTCCGCGAACAAGAACTCAGGAATCACCTGGGATGAAGCGACGTTCCGCGAATACATCAAGGATCCGAAGGCTAAGATACCCGGTACCAAAATGACTTTTCCGGGTTTGAAAGATCCGAAGCAAATTGACGATATCGTCGCCTATCTCAAACAGTTCGACTCTGCGGGAAAAAAGACGGGAGCGGTAACTGTCCCAGCCGGAAGAAAATTCACAAGAGCGCTATAGCGGCCCGTTGAGTTTAAGCAAAAGGGAAAGGCGGACCAAAACCGACGCGGCGACACACGTCACCCGTGCCATGCGCCCGGCGCGCTATGGCGGCGCGTCGGCGAGCGCGGCCAGAATCCGCGCCCAGGAGCGGATGCCCTTGTGGAAGCTCTTGAGGTCGTACTTTTCGTTCGGCGAATGGATGTTGTCGTCGTCGAGACCAAAGCCCACTAGCACGGTATCGAGGCCGAGCGTGCGCTTGAAATCCGCGACGATCGGGATCGAGGCGCCGGAAGCGATCAAGAGCGCCTCCTTGCCCCATTCATCCGTCAACGCGCGCTTGGCCGCGGCCAAGGGCTTCATGTTCCAGTCGAGCGCGATCGCGGGCGCACTGGAATGCTCGCCAAATTCACCCCTGCAGTCGGCCGGCAGCCGCGCGGTGACGTACTCGCGAAAGGCCTTTCGGATCTTGTCGGGCTCCTGCCCTTGCACCAGGCGGAAAGAGATTTTTGCGGAGGCTTCCGCCGGGATTACCGTCTTCGAGCCTTCGCCGGTATAGCCGCCGACGATGCCATTGATGTCGCAGGTCGGACGCGAGGAGACTTGCTCGATCAGGAGGCGATCCGTCTCGCCGGCAGGGATCGAAAGCCCGATCGGTTTCAAGAACGTCTCCGGCGTGAGATTGAGCTTCTTCCACTGCGCCAGGATGTCCGGCGGCAGATCCTTCACGCCATCGTAAAAGCCGGGGATGGTGATGTGTCCGTTCTCGTCGAACAGGCTGCCGAGAATGTAGGTCAGCACCCGGATCGGATTTCGCGCAGCCCCGCCGAACACGCCGGAATGCAGGTCGCGGTTGGCGGCCTTGATCTTGACCTCCTCGTAGACCAGTCCGCGCAGCGAGGTGGTGATCGCCGGCGTGTTCGGGTCCCACATGCCGGTGTCACAGACCAGCGCGAAGTCGGCCGCAAGTTCCTGTTTGTTCGCTTCGAGGAACGGCACGAAATTCTTCGATCCGATTTCTTCCTCGCCCTCGATCACCATGGTCACGTCGAGCGGAAGCGATCCAGTCACCGATTTCCAGGCGCGGCAAGCCTCGACAAAGGTCATCAACTGGCCCTTGTCGTCCTCGGCGCCGCGCGCCACGATGATCTTACGCCCGTCCGCGTGGTCGGTTACGACGGGCTCGAATGGCGGGCGATGCCAGAGATTGAGGGGGTCGACCGGCTGCACGTCGTAATGTCCGTAGAACAATACGTGCGGCCGCCCGCCACCATTCGCCTTGCCGTTGCTCTTGGCGACAATCGCGGGATGCCCAGCGGTCGACCTGACGTCGGTTGCAAAACCCAGCGTTGCGATGTCCTTGGCAAGATGATCGGCTGCCGCCTTGCAATCGGGCGCAAACGCGGGATCGGCCGAAATTGATTTGATCCGCAACAGCGCAAACAGCCGCTCCAGGCTGTTGTCGAAATCGGCGTCGATGCGGTCCAGGACCGGCTGAAGTTGCGCTGAGCTGGGCATGTCGATCTTCCCTTAGCTGACGGGATTTTTCCGTGGCTCGGGTTGTAGCGCCGCCGACGGCATCAGGCTAGCCGCAGTTTCCGGAGGCGGATGCAGGATGTGCCAGACCAACATGGCCGCGATCACGGCGGTCGCGGCAAGATTGTTGCCATAGGCCTGTATGTCGTTCGGAAAAACTGGCAGCGACAGGCACATCAACAGGCCGGCGACGGCAAGCGTGGCCCAGCTCCAGCCCCGCACCTTGTCACGCGGATCGAAAGCTGCCCGGTGGATCAGGATGGTCACGGGAAAGAACAGCCACATGAAATAGTACTGGCGGGCCAAGGGCGAGGCCACCGTCATCAGGCAGAAGAGGATGCCGATCTCTTCCGCGTCGGACCGTGCCGTCCTTCGCGAATAGCGCGGCATCACCGCAACGTAGCCAAGCCCAATGGCAAGCGAGATCGCCAGCACGACAAGGTTAGCCGTCTTGAAATCAACGTTAACGATGTTCATGGTCCGCGGCGGCTTGGCAGGATCCTCCTGATTGTAATTGATCGGCCGCGTCAGCCGGTGGGTCATGGCGATGATCGATTGATTGACCCAGGACCAGTTCTGTTCGTCGCGCTGGCCAAACCCCTTCTCCGAACTTGACCCGATCATGCCTTGGTACCAGGTCTTCAGTTCGGAGACATTGTGCTGGAAGCCGCGGATGGGCGCGGGAACGACGAACAGGAATATTCCCAGGAATGCGACCGTGCTTGCGACGGCGGCCCATTTCCGCCGCCAGACCAGATAGGGCAATACCGCTACCGGAAAAACCTTGATTGCGGTGGCCAGCGCAAACATGCATCCCGCCATCCAGGGACGCTCATGCTGCAACAGCCAGAAGCCGTACAGCATCAGCGCCAGCAGCACGAGGTTCGGCTGCCCGAGATCGAACATGTCGAACACAAAGGTCACCGTGACGATGCCCGGCAACGCGAATAGAAACGGGGTGGGCATCTTGCCGGACCCCGTCATCGCGTTCGAGAACTGTCCCGTCATCCACCAGGCGACGATGTTCAGGAGCGACAGGCAGCTATAAAGAGCGACCTTGCCGAACCAGCTGGGCAATGCGAGCAGCACGGCCGACAGCGGCGGATAGATGAAGTTGAAATAGCCGTTGGGATCGTTGGGATAGAGGTCCCTGCCCTGCAGCACCTGCTGCCCGGCCCAGAACCACAGCGGATAGTCCTTGGTCTTTCCGTTCCCCCAGATCTCGGGCCCGAGAACGTCGGCCGTCAGCGCGATACAGCAGACCAGAAACAACAGATCGAGCGGCGCTCGCAACGATGGATATCTCAGCACGCTCGACTTTCTGAAAGACAGGGAGGGATTCACCGCCGCAGCAAGCCGCCAAGCGCGCCGCGCACCAGCGCGCGGCCGACCGATCCGCCGATCGAGCCGCCGACGGATTTGCCGAGATCGGCCACCACCCCGCCCACCACCTTGTTGGTGACCGAGCGCGTAACGTTTCGCGCGATGAGCTGGCCCGTCGACAATCGATTGCGTCCGGTATTGGTGCCGAAAATCGTCCCGACGACCGCGCCAAGGTGTCCGAGAATTCCGCCGCTGGTCGATGCATCAGCCGGCGCCGCCGTTCCGGCGATCCTTTTTTGCAGGATCTCATAGGCAGATTCGGAATCGATGGCGGTGTCGTATTTGCCTTTGACCGGGCTGTTGTCAATGATCGCCTTGCGTTCCTCAGGCGTGATCGGCCCAATCCGCGCCGAAGGTGGGCGGATCAAGACGCGTTCGACGATCGCAGGCGTGCCGTTGCCTTCCAGGAACGAGACCAGCGCTTCGCCCTTGCCCAATTCCATGATGACCTGGGCGGTATCGAGCTTCGGATTGGGCCGGAATGTCTGAGCGGCAGCAGCGACCGCTTTCTGGTCGCGCGGAGTGAAGGCTCTGAGCGCATGCTGGACGCGATTGCCCAGTTGGCCAAGCACCCGGTCCGGCACGTCGATTGGGTTTTGCGTCACGAAATAAACGCCTACTCCTTTGGAGCGGATCAGCCGCACGACCTGCTCGATCTTGTCCATCAGCGCCTTGGGCGCGTCGTTGAACAACAAATGCGCCTCGTCGAAGAAGAACACGAGTTTCGGCTTCGGCGGATCGCCGGCTTCCGGCAATTCCTCGAATAGCTCGGACAGCATCCACAGCAAAAAGGTGGCGTATAGCCGCGGGCTCTGCATCAGCTTATCGGCGACCAGGATGTTGATCATGCCCCTTCCGTCGCGGTCGGTGCGCATGAAATCCTTCAAGGACAGCGCCGGCTCGCCGAAGAATTTTGTCGCACCCTGGTTTTCCAGCACCAGGAGCTGGCGCTGGATGGTCCCGACCGTCGCCCGGGTGACGTTGCCGAAACCCTGCGCGGCTTTGCGGATCGAAGCCAATGGATCATTATCGCCATCGGCTCCCTTGCTCGTGCCCGGCACGATCGCGTCCAGCAGCGCACGTAGATCCTTCATATCGATCAGGGCAAGGCCGTTCTCGTCGGCGACGCGGAACGCGACATTCAACACACCTTCCTGCACGTCGTTGAGATCCAGCATTCGCGACAGCAGCAACGGACCCATTTCGGTGACGGTCGCGCGCACCGGATGACCCTGTTCGCCGAATACGTCCCAGAGCACCGTCGAAAACTGGTCGGGCTGGAACGTGAGGCCCATATCGGCGGCCCGCTTCACGATAAAATCCTTGGCCTCGCCGACTTCGGAAATTCCCGACAGGTCTCCCTTGATGTCGGCCGCAAAGACCGGAACGCCGGCCCGCGCGAACCCTTCGGCCATCACCTGTAGCGAGACAGTCTTGCCGGTCCCGGTGGCGCCGGTGACGAGGCCATGGCGGTTGGCGAGTGCAAGCGTCAACCAGGTTGGTTGTTCACCCTTGCCGATGAAAATTTTCTCGTCAGTGTCGGCTAGCGTACTGTCGGTTGTCGCCATCGCTGTCCGCCTTGTCGCATATCTAAGGGCTCAGCCGCCCGCCGGGCGATCATATCGCATCTTGCAAGCCGATTAAAACCGGTCAAAGGCGCTCGAAACACCGATTAGCCGAAGCGTGACATCATTTTTTCGCTGAAAGATGGAACGAGCCTACGCACCGCGACATTTTCTCACGAATTTGATGCTTGCTCTTGCATTGCTGCAACACTCGCCACGCGATTGAAGCTGAATCGCGTCTTGTCACGGGGTCATCGCTTGTAATTCGCATGACGGAAGCTCAAGATAAATTCATAGGCAGGGATCCGGCAATTAAACCGGCCGAGGCGGGGCAAGATGGACGAATTGATTGGGCGGCTGGCGACCAAAGCCGGCATCGATGATGCTGTGGCGGAAAAAACCATCGGCATTATGCTGGATTTCCTCCGCAGCGAGGGTCCCTCTGACAAAGTTCAGGACTTGATCGACAATATTCCCGGCGCGGAAACCGCCATCGCGGCTTCAAGCAATGGCGGCGGCTTGGCCACGCTGATGGGCGGCGGGTTGATGGCGGCCGGCACCAAGCTGATGGCTCTTGGCCTCGGCATGACCGAGATTCAAAACGTCGCGCGTGAACTGTTCAGCTACGGCCGCGACACGATCGGAAGGGATCAAATGGGCGAGATCATCTCGGCGACGCCGGGTCTTAGCCAATTCGCCTGAAGCACCTTTTTCATATTGAGTATCATGACATATCCTATCTCCGAGATTGACGGCCTATCCGCCTTCTCCGCCTCAAAACTGAAATCGCTCGGCATTCGCACCACGGACGCGCTGCTTGAGGCCGCGCGGACCGTCAAGGGACGCAAGGCGCTTGCGGCCAAGACCGGCATCAGCGAGCAGCAACTGCTGGAATGGGCGAACGTCTCCGACTACATGCGCATTCCAGGCATGGGCAAGGCCAAGGTCGGGCTGGTGCGCGCCGCCGGTGTCACCACGATTCGCGAGCTGGCGCTGCGCAACCCGGCGCGCCTGGCGCAGAACATGAAAGAAGTAAACACCAAGCGCAAGCTCGTCCGGGTGCTGCCTTCGGAGGAGTCGGTCAAGCAACTGGTCGAGCACGCGCGCAAGCTGCAACCGAAGATCACCTACTAGACAACGCCCTCGCTGCCCGTCCTGCCGCTGTGCCGGCCGGTCGCCCATCTTGACAGCCATGCATGGACCGCGCAAAGCGACCGCATGGTTGCGACCATTTCCAGCCCTGATCTAGCGGCCAGCCCGGTGGAACATCCGGTGCTGCGGACGATCTTGTCAAAACCCTATCCGGCTGTGATGGGTGTCCTTAACGTTACCCCGGATTCGTTTTCCGACGGCGGGCAATTTATCACGCCGGATCGCGCGCTGGCACAGGCCAGGCGCATGATCGCCGAGGGCGCCGACATTATCGACATCGGCGCTGAATCCACCCGCCCGTATGGCGGCGCACAGGCGGTCTCGGCTGACATGGAACTGCGGCGCCTGCAACCCGTGCTTGCCGACGTCCTTTCGCTCGGCGTTCCCGTTTCCATCGACAGCATGAAATCCGAAGTCGTAGCCTGGGCACTGGACAAGGGCGCCACGATCGCCAACGACGTTTGGGGCCTCCAGCGCGATAGCGGCATGGCGGAGCTGCTCGCCGCCCGCAATGCCCCCATCATTGTGATGCATAACCGGGATCGCGCCGACCCGGCTATCGACATCATGAAGGATATCGCCGCCTTCTTTGCCCGCTCGCTCGATATCGCCCTGAAGGCGGGTATTCCGCGCGAAAATATCGTGCTCGACCCCGGCATCGGCTTTGGCAAGACGCACGAGCAAAGCATGATCGCGTTGGCGCGCTTGACTGAGTTCGGCTCCTTCGGTCTGCCGCTTCTGGTCGGCGCCTCGCGCAAGCTCTTCATCGCGTCGGTCTCGCCGTCGGAGCCGCATCAACGCCTGGGCGGCTCGATCGCGGCGCATGTGATCGCGGCCAAAGGCGGGGCGAGGATCATCCGGACGCATGATGTGGCGGAAACGGTGCAGGCGCTGCGCGTGGCCGCTGCAATCGGGGAAAAGCGATGACCGACACGATCTTCATCACCGGCCTTGTGGTCCATGCCCGCCATGGCGTGATGGAGCACGAGACCGAGGTCGGGCAGCGCTTTGTGATCGACCTCGAGCTGTTCGCCGATCTCCAGGAATCCTCACACACCGATCGCCTCGCCGATACCGTGTCCTATTCCAACGTGGTTGCAACCGCGACCTCGGCCTTCAAGAACACCAATTACAAGCTGCTGGAACGCGCGGCCGGCGCGGTAGCCGACGCCATCCTGGCGGCATTTCCGCGCATCCGGGCCGTCAAGGTCACCGTTCATAAGCCGCACGCGCCGATCGCGGCGATCTTCGAAGACGTCGGCGTGGTGCTGACACGCAACCGGCATCCGCCGTCGAATGGCTAGCGTTCTGATCGCGCTTGGCGGCAATGTCGGCGACGTTCGCGCGACATTTACGAAGGCGATCGCCAATATCTGCGGCATGGCGCAGGCGGCGCTGCTGGCACGCTCGTCCGACTATGCGACGCCGCCTTGGGGCGACGAACAGCAGGCACGCTTCATCAATGCCTGCATCGAGATCGAGACCAGCCTCGATCCGCAAGCGCTATTGTTCACGCTGCACAAGATCGAAAACAAGTTCGGCCGCGACCGCGCGCACGAACGACGCTGGGGTCCCCGCACCCTCGACCTCGATCTGATCGCCTATGACGAAGTATCGATCGACAAGCCCGAATTGACGCTGCCGCACCCCCGGCTGTTTGAGCGCGCTTTCGTCCTCGTGCCGCTGGTGGAGATCGCGCCGGATCGGGTCATCGCTGGACGAAATGTCAAGTCAGCACTGGCGCAAGTTTCGACCGACGGTATTGAGCGGCTCGCGGACGCCGGTTAACCGGCACCGGATCGCAAAACAACCGTTTGGCTTGGCGCCCGGCCCGTGGCAATTTCCGGCCGAAAACAACAAGAGCCCTGGAATGACGACCACAACCGACGACCTGCGGCTGGCTGCGGATTTTCCGCCTGCGACCTATGACGACTGGCGCAAACTGGTCGACAGCGTGCTGAAGGGCGCGCGGTTCGAGAAGCTGGTCGGCAAGACCTATGACGGACTTGAGATCGAGCCGATCTATCCACGTGCCAAGGGTGCGAGCCCGATACCAGGCCGCGCCGCGGCGACGCCGTGGCAGGTCATGCAACGGATCGATCATCCCGATCCCGGCAAGGCCAACACCCAAGCGCTGCACGATCTCGAAAACGGCACCAGCGGGCTCGAGCTTGAATTTGCCGGCGGGCCGGGCGCGCGTGGGTTCGGCATCGCCGATGCCACGCCGGAGACACTCAAGCGGGTGTTCGATGGTATCTTGTTCGATGCCGGGATTGCGATCGCGGTCAATCCCGTGCTCGGCCGCGAGAACGCCGGTGTTAACCTCGCCGGTTTCATCGAAGCCAAAGGAGTCGATCCCGCAAAGGTCGACATCCGCTTCAACTATCAGGCGCTGTCGACCATGGCCGTGCGCGGCAGCACAGCTGTGGCATGGCCGGAGATGGAGAAGCCGTTTGCTAAGATGATCGGCGAGCTCATGAGCCGCGGCTTCAAGGGCCCGTTCGTGCTCGCCGACGGCCGCCCGGTTCATGACGCCGGCGGATCGGAGGCGCAGGAACTGGCGTTTGCGCTTGCGCTCGCCGTTGCCTATTTGCGCGCGCTCGAGGCCGGCGGCACCGCGCTCGATCCGGCGCGATCGGCAGTCTCGTTCCGGCTCAGCGCCGATGCCGACCAGTTCCTGACCATGGCGAAGTTCCGCAGCATCCGGCAGTTGTGGGCGCGCGTCGAACAGGCCTGCGGCCTTGCGCCCAAGCCGGTCTTCGTCGCGGCTGAAACCGCCTGGCGGATGCTGACCCAGCGGGACGCTTATGTGAATATGCTGCGCGCAACCATGGCGACATTCGCCGCCGGGCTTGGCGGCGCCAACGCCATTACGGTGCTGCCGTATACGCTGGCGCTGGGATTGCCCGATGCATTCGCGCGGCGCGTCGCGCGCAACACGCAGCTGGTGCTTCTGCAAGAATCCAATCTCGACAAGGTGTCCGATCCCGCGGCTGGCTCCGGCGGCATCGAGGCGCTGACGAGGCAGCTTTGCGAAGCGGCTTGGTCGCTGTTTCAGGAGATCGAAAAGGCCGGTGGCGCCTTTGCAGGCCTCGAGCAAGGCCTGATCCAGGGTAAGGTCGCGGCGACACGGAAGCTGCGCGAAGCCAACATTGCCAAGCGCAAGGACATCCTGACCGGCGCCAGTGAATTCCCGAACCTGCATGAGGCTTCGGCCACAGTGGAAGATGTGAAGCCGGTCGTACCGGTGCCGTTAAGCGAAGCCATCCAATTCGACGCGTTATCGGCGATGCGGCTTGCCGCGCCGTTCGAAGCTTTGCGCGATCGCTCGGATGAAATCCTGAAGGCCAAGGGGGAACGGCCAAGGGTCTTCCTTGCCAACCTCGGCACCGCCGCCGACTTCACTGCGCGCGCGACCTTCGCGAGAAGCTTTTTCGAAACCGGCGGGATAGAGACGATCGACTTTCCACCCACCCCTTCACCTCTCCCCTTTGGCGAGAGCCCGACGCCGGCCGAGGGGCAGCCTCT